>JAEIOF010000035.1 GCA_016342445.1 Verrucomicrobiota bacterium
CAACCTGATTGATACCCCCGGGCATGTCGATTTTTCCTATGAGGTGTCTCGTAGTCTTCAAGCCTGTGAAGGAGCCATTCTGGTTGTGGATGCAGCTCAAGGGGTCGAGGCCCAGACCGTTTCAAACGCCTTTCTGGCCTCGGAACTGAATCTGGCGATTTTCCCCGTGTTAAACAAAATTGAACTCCCCAACGCCCAACCCGAAGTGGTTGCGCAACAGATTGAAGATCTGCTGGCGATTGACGCCTCAAACTGCCTGCAAGTTAGTGCCAAAACAGGGCAGGGCATGCCCGAAATCCTTGAGGCGATTGTCGCACAGATTCCTCCGCCCAAGCCCGTAAGTGATCACGTTCCGCGCGGCCTGGTGTTTGACTCCAAATATGACGCCTTCCGCGGCGTGGTTGTTTATTTGCGCATGTTTAACGGGAGCCTGCGCCCCGGCGAAAAAGTGCGCATGATGGGTACCGGGCAGGAATATGAAGTCAAAGAGGTCGGGGTCTTCGCACCGAATCCTGAAAAGCGTAAAGAGCTGACCGAGGGGACCGTTGGATATGTGATTGCCAATATTAAGGACTCTTCCGAAATCCAAATCGGCGACACCATGACATCCGCGCGCAACCCGTCTAACGTGCCGCTGCCGGGGTTCAAGGAAATCCATCCGATGGTTTTCGCCGGAATTTATCCGATTGAAACCAGTGACTATGAAAAACTCGGCAAGAGTCTGGATAAATTGCGGTTGAACGACGCGGCCTTTTCCTATCAGGCGGAATCCTCTGTCGCGCTGGGGTTCGGTTTCCGCTGCGGCTTTCTCGGTCTGCTTCACATGGAGATTGTACAGGAACGTCTGCGACGCGAGTTCGATCTGGACATCATCGCATCCTACCCGAACGTGATTTACCGCGTGAATTTGAAAAACGGCAAGGTGCTGGAAATTGATAACCCGACCTATCTGCCGGATGCCATGCAGATTGAGACGATGGATGAACCCTTCATTAAAGCAACCATCATCACGCCGACTACCTGTCTGGGCGATATGATGCAGCTGATCATGGAGAAGCGGGGTGAGATTATTCACACCGACTCGATTGATGCCAGTCGCGTCATGCTCACCTGCGACCTGCCGCTCAATGAAGTCCTAATCGACTTTTACGACCGTCTGAAAAGTATCAGTCGCGGTTATGCCTCGATGGACTATGAATATGCCGACTACCGCGAGTCCGATCTCGTCAAAATGGATATTCTGATTCACAGTGAGCCCGTTGACGCATTTTCCTCGATTGTGCATCGCTCCAAAGCAGTCAGTCGCGGACGGCAAATGTGCGCCTCGCTCAAGGATGAGATCCCTCGCCAGGCATTTTCGGTCGCCATTCAGGCCGCCCTCGGGGGAAAGATTATCGCCCGCGAAACCATTCAGGCCTTTCGAAAGGACGTTACCGCCAAGTGTTACGGCGGCGACATCTCCCGCAAGCGCAAGTTGCTTGAGCGCCAGAAAGAGGGCAAAAAGAAAATGAAAAGCATTGGCAGAGTGAGCATCCCGCAGGAGGCCTTCATCGCCGTGCTCAAAACCAAGCAGGATTAAAATGACTTTTTTCAAAACCCGCAAAGCGCGCAAAGAGCTCAAGGAACTGTTGCATCACGCCAAACACGTGCGGCACATGCACGAGGATATCGCCGACCCCGAACTGCTGGCATTGCTGAGCGCGACCGAGGACTCGGCAAAGGCCGCGCGCAAAAGCGGGCAGGGGATGGCCGCCGCAGGGAACGCTCTGGAGAAAATCTGCCTGAAAGTCGCGCCGCCCCGCAAGCGCGCCAAAACCCGCGAGAATATCGAAGTGTTTTTTGTGTCCATCGCCGCCGCCATGGCGATCCGCGCCTACTTTTTCCAACCCTTCAAAATCCCGACCGGCTCCATGCAGCCCACACTGTACGGAATCACCGAAAAAGAGACGGCCACATTGGATTCAAAAAACCCGCTGGCCACGGTCGTCAACATGGTCTTTTTCGGCGAGCGCCATCTTGAGGTGCGAGCCAAAGCCGACGGTCACATCCGCACCACGCTGGGCTACGACGGAACAGAAAAACTCTACTACCAGCCCAATCCCGACGACACCATCACCATCTACATCGGCGGCGTGGCGCACAAGATTCCAATCAAGCTCGTTCAGTACTGCCGCTTCGGGGAAGAGATCAGGGCAGGGGAATCCATCGTCCAGCGAGTGGTTAAAAGCGGAGACTACATCCTGGTCAATCGACTGAAGTATAATTTCATCCGGCCGAAGAGGGGGGATATCACCGTATTCGACACGCGCGATTTGACTCATCCGCAAGTCCGGAATAACGCCTACTATATCAAACGAATGGTTGGACTTCCCGGAGAGACCATCTCCGTTGCTCCGCCACACCTTCTGGTCAACGGTGAAAACGCGACCGATCCGAGGTTCGCTAAAATTTTCACCAATCAGGACTATTCCGGTTACCAATTCGGAAGCTCGGACTCCAGACCGCTGCCGCTGATCGGAAAACCGGGCGACTCCATCGTCCTTGCCAAAGACGAATATTTGTTCTTTGGCGACAATACAAATCAAAGCTTGGACGGACGCTATTTCGGGGCCGTAAAACGCAAACGGATTCTTGGTCCGGCGTTCTTCGTCTGCTGGCCGCTTGATCGCGCCGGATTCGCTGAAATCAGCCACTGAGTCAGCGGACAGAAATCTGAGGACTGAAGAACCCGACGAAAAGAGATTTTGTGTGCCTCCAAAGTCCGTCGACTGAACCCCGATGCCCAGAGTAAAAAACAACTCCCTGAGAATCGCACGGTTGAAATCTGAGCGGGCTGCGGGCCGGATTTCAACATCGTGTCCCGGCGAGGGTTTCCAAGGATTGGAAACCGTTCGGTAAAATTTTCTAGAGATTGGAAATTGGAGACCGTTTTGCCGCCGCCGGAGTTGGCCAGTTTTCCAATCCTTGGAACATTCCGATCTGTGGAAAAGCCGATGCGAATTTTTCCAACTGGGCAGCACAAGGCGACTGGAACCATCGCAAATGAAACACAAACCAAGGAAGCTAGAGCGGGTTTCATCCATGTGGAACGCGCCGAAGCTGGCCTTCAAGCTTGCTCAGAGAATCACGATTCACCAACTCACAACGATCTGTATTTCCCCGTATTAAATCCATTTCAGCCACGCCTGTTTACCGAATCATCAACGTCGCATAATATATCTTATGTCTAATACCGACCCGAATACACCACAACATAGTGTGTTTGGCGGGTTTCCTGTCGATAAGTGTCTACTTGTAGACAGTTATGAACAGCGGCACTGGGAGGTGTTGAAAACATCTATCCGAACACATCCGGGATCTTCGGGACGAGTTGTGTGGTTGATATCACTCTGCCCAGCTTCTGTATTTTTCGGGATGCCAGTTGTCTAAAAACATCCCGACATTTTGTAGGCTGGCGAGTCGCCCCGAAACCCGTGCGGAAACGTCAGCATTTTTTGTCAGGCTCGGAATTTCTGCGGTGATTTTTTCCAGCCATTGGAAACGATCCGAGGCAGCCCGAGCTGCAGGTCAAAAAGGGCACCCGTTTGGAGCGCCCTTCCCTACGTCTCAGAAGCAAGCCGACGGTGTTGTCTCAAAAGCATACTGACTGGTTGAAAGGGTTCGACTAGACGCTACAAACCCTCGGCAGACGCATTTGTGTTTTTTCCAAGGCTCGGAATTTCTGAGGGGGTTTTTCCAACCATTGGAAACGTCCGAGGCAGCCCGAGCTGCAGGTACAAAAAAAGGCGCCCCGTTTGGAGCGCCCTTCCCTTCAATGCTGAATTTTTATTTGTCGCTTTTCTCGTTTTCAACGCTGGAATAAACGATGTGTCCGTTTTCTTCGTTGATGATGCTGAACTCTTCCATGTGGTAATGCGCATCAGCAACGAAAGTCAGGTGTCCTGAAAATTTCTTCTCCGTATCGATCAGCGCCTGTTCGTCTTCGCGCCGCAAGCGATCGAGAACCGTCGGGTTGACGGTGACTTTCATGGAGTGCGCGCCTCTGTTTTTACGTAGAGCTGCAGACAGACGACGCTGAAGTTCCACGCTCATTGTGAGCGAGGATTTTACACGTCCACGTCCGTTGCAGTAATCGCACTCGACATAAGTGGACGTATAGACACTTTCCTCATAGCGCTGACGGGTCATTTCCAACAAACCGAGCTGCGAGATTGGCAGGACGTTTGTCCGGGCTTTATCTTTACGGAGTGCCTCACGCAGGGTTCGGTACACCGCGTTTTGATCGCGCTTGGTTTTCATGTCGATGAAGTCGATCACCAGCAAGCCTCCGATGTTGCGAAGTCGCATCTGGCGGGCCACTTCGTCGGCGGCTTCCAGGTTGACGGACAGAATTGATTCCTCAGCATTCTTCCCGCCTTTATGGCGTCCGGTATTCACATCAACCGCAACCAGCGCCTCGGTTTCATCGAAGATGAGATAGGCGCCGGATTTGAGCCACACTTTGCGCCGGAAAATCGATTCGATGCTTTTTTCGACATCGAAATAATCGAAGATCGGCTCCTCGCCACCGTAGAACTGCACCCAGTTGCGGGAGCGGCGGGTGTATTTGGAGATCATTTCTCGAACCATTTCATAGGTCTCTTTGTTGTCGAGATAAACGCGGTCGATGTCTTCCGTCAGGTAGTCGCGCACGACTCGCTCTGCCAGCTTCGGTTCGGTGTACAAGCTGCAAGGTGCCGGCTTGTTCTGAATGCCGTCATCAATATCTTTCCAGATTTCGAGCAGTGTGCGCGCATCGCGTGCAAAGCTGGTCTTGCGGGTTCCCGATCCGGCGGTGCGAACGATGATGCCGACATTCTCCGGAATCGGCAGACGCGCGAGGATTTTCTTTAGACGGTTGCGTTCCTTGACGTCTTCAATTTTTTTGGAAATCCCCTTCAGCCCCATGCCCGGCATCATCACCAGATAACGGCCCGGCACACTCAGGTTGGCGCTGACGCGCGGCCCCTTGGTTCCGATGGCATCTTTGGTGACTTGAACAATGATCTCTGATCCGATCGGGAACTTTTTAGACATTTCGCCGGGGGCGAATTTGCGTCGGCGGCCCGCATTGCGCGCCCCGCCCCCTTCTTGCTGCGACAGGCGGACCGCATCTTCCGGAATCATATCCCAGTAATGAATAAAGGCGTTTTTCTGCATGCCGATATCTACAAAGGCGGCTTGCAGACCATCCTCCAAATTTTGAATTTTTCCTTTGAAAATACTGCCGACAATCCGGTTGTCGTCTTCCCGTTCAATATGGAAGTTGTCGAGTTTTCCTTCATCGAGCACTACCACGCGGGTTTCGAGCGGTTCGATGTTGATGAGAATCTCTTTCTTCTTCCGGTCCTGATTCAATTTTCCCTTAATTTGCTTGAGCATACTCTGCTCCTTTCTTTTTAAATACGACGCCGTAGGTATACGCTTTGGACAAGTCCCAGCGCGGTCATGGTGGTCACCATGAACGAGCCGCCATAACTCATCAGAGGGAGGGGTAGTCCCGTGATCGGCATAAGACCTATCGTCATCGCTATATTGATAAAAACATGTGTGAAAAAAAGCACGCCGATCCCCGCCGCCAGCAAACGCCCGAATAATTCTTGCGCCAGCACAGCCGCGCGCATACAGCGCACCACTACCGTTGTGTAAAGCACCAGCAGTAAGCTACTGCCGGCAAATCCTGTCTCCTCCGCCACCACCGAATAAATAAAATCCGTTGGGGCGACTGTCCTCGGCAGAAAACCGAGAATATTTTGAGTTCCTTTCAAATATCCTTTTCCAAACCATCCGCCGGATCCGACGGCAATTTGCGATTGCAACTTATTCCACCCGGCACCCAGCGGATCCTGACTCACATTCAGGTACACCAGAATCCGTTCCTTCTGGTAGTCGGCCAGAAACGGAAACGAGTCGGGGAAAAATCGCAACCAGACAATCACCACCAGCAGCGCCGCCCCCCCTGCTCCGATCAGGATCAACAGCGGGCGGAGCGGAATTCCTGCGCAAAACAGAAGAATCAGAATGATGGGCACGAGAACCATCGCCGTGCCCAGATCCGGCTCCAAAACGATCAGCACAAACGGAAGGCCCGCGATTAAAAAGGCCTTGGCGAATGTGGACAAATCGTCCACATCGGTGGAGGGATCGCCCAGCCATGCCGCGAGTGTGAAAATGAGGGATATTTTGGCAAACTCTGAAGGTTGTACCATCACGCTGCCGATGCGGAACCAACGGTGGGCTCCGTAAACCGTCGTTCCGAAAAAGAGCACCAGCACCAGAGACAGCAGACCCAGGCCGTAAATCCACCAGTGAGCCGATGTGATTTTACGATAATCAAATGAGGCGGCGGCGGCATAGCAACCCAGTCCGATCAACGCCCATACCATTTGTCGGATCAGCAATCCGCTACCGGCACCTTCTCCGCTCTGATAACCCGCGCTATAGATAAACAGGAGGCTGAGCGACAAGAGCGACAGAATCGCCCCGAAAATGGTCCAGTCGAAACGGCGAACGCGAGCGATCATGATGCACCCCCGTTTCTCTGAATCGTTCCTTCGCGTTGCATTTTTGTGAACAGTCCTTCCATCAAAAGCTTCAGGCGAGGCCCCACGGTTGAGCCGCCGGAGACCCCGTCTTCAATCAAAAAGGCAACGGCATATTGCGGATCGTCAAACGGAGCGAATGCGATCATCCAGGTATGTTTCTTCCCCTCGCTTTTTATGCCGTACTCCGCCGTTCCGGTTTTTGCAGCGAACTCGAATCCATTCACCGCGGCAATGCGACCAGTTCCTTTTCGGCTCATCACGACATCGAGCATGCCTCCGCGCACCACATCTAAGGCTTCGGTCGGCCAATTCATTTTCCCCACTCGTCGGCTCGGTGTCGGGGTGTACACCTCGGCATTCGGTTCGCGATAGGCCTGCAACAGACGGGGGCGATACAGGGTTCCGCCATTAGCGATGGTTGCGGTCAGCATGGCCATCTGGAGCGGGGTTGTGCCCAGATAGCCCTGCCCGATGGCCAAATTACAGGTGTCGCCATCGGTCCAGCCGCCCTTCCCGCTGGAACGCAGCCAGTCAGCATCCGGCACCACACCGCTTGCTTCGTAGTCGACCTCGACGCCGGTTTTTTTGCCGAGCCCGATCGCCAGCGCTTGTTCGACAATCGGCTCCCAGCCGTTTTCCAGCGCGATTTTAAAAAAGTAAACATTGGCGGAAAGCTCCAGCGCCTGACGCATGTCGACCTCTCCAAATCCGTGGGTATGAACCACTCGGCGGCCGATCACGAAGGTCCCCGGGCTCTCATAAACGGCATGAACAGCCTGCGGATTCACGGTGGATGCCGCCAGCGCGACGAGCGGCTTGAAGGTGCTTCCCGGCGAATAAACGCCCGCGACCGCCCGGTTGAGCATCGGCTTGCCGGGATCTTCGGAAAGCTTTTTCCAATCCTCGGAACGAATGTAGGGAACGAAGAGATTCGCATCAAAACCCGGCGCGCTCAGCATGGCGAGCACATCGCCGTTATTCGGATCGAGCACCACTACGGCGCCGCGATTGGTTGAAAGCGCCTGGTGAGCGAGCAGCTGCACTTCCATATCAAGCGTGAGCCGGAGGTCGCCGCCGCGCTTGGGTTCGCGCCGCGCGATCTCTCCGTAGTTATAGCCGGTGACATCAATCTGAACGATCGCCCCGCCGCCTTCGCCGCGCAAAAACTCATCAAATGTTTTTTCAAGTCCGGCGCGTCCGCCCATTTCGGGCAGGTAATAGTTGTACCGGTCTTCGGCTGCAAGATCGGGATCGGCGCGGCCGACATAGCCGAGCAGATGCGAGGTGTACGGGCCGTAGGGATAGGCCCGGGTGGCCTGCGTATACAAATCGACTCCCCGGATCTCTCCGCCCTGCTCCGCAAAGAGCGCCATGGTTTTCGGGGTCACATCGCTCCAAAGAACGAGCGGAAGCGGAAGGCGTCGGCGCAAATGCGCCCAGATTTTATCTCGATCAATCACCGGCTCCAGATCGGTCACTTTCGAAACTGCAGCCATTACGTCCATCGCCCGATCGATGGTTCTCGACCACGGGCCCGGCCGGCGGACATCTTCCGGAAACAGGGCAATCGAATAGACGGGGCGGTTATCGGCCATACAAAGTCCGTTGCGGTCATAAATTTTACCGCGAATACCGGGCAGTCGAACACGGCGCAGGCTTTGGATTTGCTGACGGTTTTCAAACTGGGAAACCCGAGCCACTTGCAGACGCCATAAGGCGCCGGCCAGCACCAGGAAGGCCACTCCCATCAAGCTCAGCACCACATAAATACGCAGTGAGGATGAACGATCTGTCCGGCGAATCTTCATCCTTCAATCCACCTCAGTTTGCGTGTCCGTTTAGATTGCAGGGCGGAGATCAGAAGAAAAATAAGCGGCGCAGTCAACGTGCCGAGAAGAAGCCCCCCGAACAGGCGGGCGGTGAATACGCCCGCCCCGACGGGCCGCAAACCGAGCGCAGAAAAAACGGTTGTAAAATATAGCGTCTGGAACAAACCGCCCAAAAATCCGAGCACTGCATAGGTGATGATCTGGTCGCCGAACACCTCTTCGCGAATGAGGCAAACCCCCAGAGCCATGAACATGAAAAATGGAATCGAAGCGCCGAGCGGTGCCGGACAAAACGAATCGTTCAGCAATCCGGCCAGCAACCCGGCGTAGAGCGCGCGAACACGATCGCACTTGAGCGAAATACAAAGAACCAATCCGAGAAGGATCGGCCACTCGTGTGAGCCCAGTATCGCGGGTCCCGAAAAAAGTGTCTGCAGAGAGGCGCCGAAAAATAAAAGGATGGTGATGAATAGAGAACTCATTTGAGGGTCCCCTCATCCGCTGTCACAAAAACGACATCCGTCAGATTCACCACGGCCTGCGGCAGAAGTTCGGCAACTTGATAGAGACCCGCCTCTTCCGTATGAATCTCCTCAACATAACCGATTAAAATATCACGGGGGAACACGCCGCCAAGGCCTGAGGTAACCACTTCATCGCCCACTCGAACCGGGGTGTCCTTATGAATGAACCGCATCTGCGCGACGGGATAGCCCTTCAGATTTACGCCGCGACCCACCACCAGCCCGAACGAGCCGGTCCGGCTGATGCGCGCCGAAACGTTGCAGGCCGGATCGGAAACCAATAAAACCTCGGCGGAGTGTGGAGAGACGCCGGCCGTACGCCCGACCAGTCCGTCGGGAGAAATCACGGCGTGATTGGCGCGGATTCCGGAACTCGTTCCTTTGCCCAGCCCGAGACTCTGCCACCAGCCGCTAATGCTTCGTGTGACCACTTGGGCGGGAATCAATTCGATCGACTGTTGGTTGCGGAATTCGAGCAGACCGCGGAGGCGAAGATTCTCCTCTTCCAGCGTATCGCGCACCCGGCTTTCCGCCTGCAACTTGACCACCGCCTCGTTGAGCAGGCGGTTCTCTTCAGCCAGTCCGCCGAACCCGCGCACACTGTCGACCCCGGCTTTCAGACTATTCCCGCCTTTCAGGAAAAATCCCTGAATCGGCGTGAGGACCTCTTTGAAAAGTCCTTTAACACGGGCGGTGCAACCGTCCGGCAAGCTGAAGAGAAGCAGCAGCGCAATGGCCGCGGCACCCCATTTAAAAAATATTTTCTGTTCAAACATAGACCCGTCCGGTCCCCTTTTAGAACCCGGAGGGACGAGAGTCTGAAACGGAACAACCCGGCGCGATTAGCGCGCGCGCGCGTCAGAAAGTTTACGAAGGAAGTTGATCTCGTGCAGAACCACACCCGTGCCTTCGGCCACCGCACTGAGCGGATCGTCGGCCACATGCACCGGCAAACCGGTGTTTTCGGCAATGTGCTTATCCAGACCGCGCAACAGAGCGCCGCCGCCGGCGAGCACCATTCCGCGATCCACAAGGTCTGCAGACAGTTCGGGCAGACAGCGGTCGAGCGTAACACGCACCGCTTCCACAATGGCGGCCACTGGCTCTTTCAGCGCACCGCGAATCTCTTCCGAACTGATTGTCAGCGTTTTGGGCAGACCGGCAACCTGGTCGCGGCCCTTCACTTCGTATGTTGTCTCTTCACCCGTCGGAATGGCCGAACCAATTGAGATTTTGATATCTTCCGCCGTCCGTTCTCCGATGAGCAAATTATATTCCCGTTTCAGATACTGGATGATCGCCTCATCCATCTCGTCTCCTCCGACGCGCACGCTGCGACTGAAGACAATGCCGGCCAGAGAAATCAGAGCCACCTCTGTGGTTCCCCCGCCGATATCGACAATCATATTGCCGGCCGGTTCCTGAACCGGCAGTCCCACACCGATCGCAGCAGCCATCGGTTCTTCAATTAAAAAAACATCACGCGCACCCGCATGCATTGCGGAATCCTTCACTGCGCGCTTCTCGACCTCTGTGATGCCACTTGGCACCGCAATCACAACCCGGGGGCGCACCATGCGCCGACGGTTGTGAGCTTTTTGCATAAAATACCGAAGCATCGCCTCGGTAATTTCAAAATCTGCAATCACGCCCGCACGTAGCGGACGGATGGCGACGATGGTTCCCGGGGTGCGGCCCAGCATGCGCTTGGCTTCATCCCCAACGGCCAGAACACGGTTCGTGCCGGCCTGCACGGCCACCACAGAAGGCTCGCGCAAAACGATTCCGCGGTCGCGGACATAGACGAGAGTATTGGCGGTTCCCAAATCGATACCAATATCGCTAGAAAAAAGACCTATCAGACGGTTTAGCATAGTCAGCATTCCTGTGTAATTTACCCCTGTTGGGATTCTCAACAAGTGCTTCATAATGGCGTGTTTAGATGAAAAGGGTCAAGCGGAATTCGGAGAGACTTGCTCATCTACCGCAGGCTTCTTCCGGGGCTTGGAATTTTATGACCCCGGGCCTTAAAAACAGCCGGAAATCTTCCAACCATTGGAAAACCTGATCCGGATTTTTCCAATGCTTGGAAAACAGCGGGACCGTCGGCGCTGCCGACTTCCAACCATTGGAAATCTAGGCGACGGCGGTCGTGCGGCGAATGAGCTCTTCACGGATGCGGCGGCGGGCGTAGCGCAAGTCGAGGATTCCGACGGCTTCTTCGGAGCCATCGCCACGAAGAACGGGCATGGCCTCAATTTGGGCGCGGTTCATATCGTCGAGCATGTCGGCAAGTTTCATCAGCACGGTAGCGCGGTCTTTGACCGGCTCCATCACATCACTGGCAACAAGCCATTGCCAGCTGTCGGAATCCGCCAGCAGCTCTTTGAGCGAATCGAACGTGAGCACGCCCAGAATCGTTCCGTCCATTGAAACCACGGGGTAAACCAAGGCGTCGTATTTCGCAAACTGTTGGAGCACAGCGGATAGCGGAAGATCTTCGGAGATCGGCTGAACGTCCGGGTTCATGACATCGCCAACGGAAAGTTCGGCAATCACATCCTCTTCCGTGATGTTGCGGTCAATTTCGCCCGCCATCCGGACGGCCAGTTTGGTGCACGGCGGGCCGATCAGCTGCACCACCAGTGTGGTGGCAGTGATGGTGAAAATGATCATATCGCCCAGCGACATGGTTTCCGTAACCTGGATCCCCTGCAAATGCTGCGAGGCCATAATGGACAATCCGACCGCCACCCCGCCCTGCGCGAAGAGCGAAAGCCCCATGTAGCGCGAAACCACCGGTTCGGCTTTCGAAATCCGTCCGCCGATAAAAGAACCGGCCCATTTGCCGAGGCTGCGCATCAGCACATAAACCGCAACCAATCCCCAAATCCAGGCTGGCATATTGCGCACGCTGAGCCGCGCGCCGACGAGCACGAAGAAGAGAATATAGATGGGCGATGAAAAGGAGCGGACCACTTCGAAGAGCTCTTTACTGCGGCGCGGCGCAATATTGGTGAGCAGAATACCGATCGACATGGTGGCCAGGATGACATCCATTTTAAAGACGACCGCCGCGCTGATGGTGAGCAAAATTGCGCCCAGTGCCAGCCCGAGGCGGCGCTCTTTTTGCGGCAGAAAACGGAGAATCAGGCTTAACCCATAGCCGGCGGACAGACCCAGCAGGACAGACCCAAACAGCTCGACGCAGACGTTTAGGATTTCTTTTCCAAGATCCGCGCTGCCGGAAGTGAGCATCTGTGCGGCACTGGTTCCCAGCGCGTAGAGCGTCATGGCCAGTGCGTCATCCAAAGCAACAATCGCAATCACGGCCGTGGTCAGCACGCCCGCCGTGCGATATTCCCAAAGCACATCGATGGTCGAGGCCGGATCGGTCGCGGAAGCAATCGCACCAAAGACCACCCCGGCAGCCAGTGCGATCGGGAAGCTGTGGCAAATCATATAAACAATTGCCGTGCAGGGAATTCCGACCAGGAAAAAGGCCAGCAGCCCTTCCCCCAACAGAATGGCCGTGAACTGTTTGCCGTACTTTTTAAAAATTGACCCGTGCAGTTCGCCGCCGACGAGAAAGCCGATCAGCCCCAGTGCGAAAAGATTAAAAGGCCGCAAGGCTACAATATCAGCCTGCTGCACCACCCGCAGTCCGCTGTCGCCGATCAGCAGGCCGATCACGATGTAACCGACCACCTGAGGCACATGCAGTTTTTGAAAAACCCAAGCCCCCAAAACTCCGCCAAAAATACACAAGCCGATAATTGTGAGCAGTCCCATAGCTTACGACTCCTCGCCAACGAACAGCTTAAAGACCGTTCCGGCATCCGTTGCCGTAATCAAAGAATTGCGGACGGCATCCTCTTTAAGGCGCGAGCTGATGGCGGAAAGTGCGCGGATATACTGCGGATGCTGCGTGCCGCCCGCCGCGACCATGCAGACAATCTGAACCGGCACCTCGTCGAGCGAGGGATAATCCGTCAGCGGCTCACGGGCAATACCCAGCGCCAAAATCAGATCGCCGACGGAGGGCAATCGCACATGCGGCACACCGATCCCAAACCCGATGCCCGTGCTCATCAACTCTTCACGACGAAAAATGGCGGCTTCCAGCTCGACTTCATTGGAGATCAGCGGCGAGGTTGCCAGCACGGCGCAAAGTGTTTTGAGTGCGTTTTCCTTCTGAGAGCCTTCCAGAAAAACGACTCGTTCCGGCGAGAGAATTTTTGAAAGCAAGCCATCCGCTTGCGACACACGAGTTGCGGGCGCACCTAATTGGCGGTTGACCCAGCCTTCGATATCAGACCGTTTAAAGCGCCATGTCGTGCCCAGTTTACCGCCTGGCAACTGGCCTTTCTGCGCCCAGTCGTAAACGGTGCGCTCTGAAACTCTGAGATACTCGGCCACCTCTTCAATCGTCATGATTTCGTGGTTCATCGCATGTCTCCCTCGCTAAAGGACGGTAAGATATGCGAAATCTGCAACCGTTTACAATGTTTTTTGTTTGAAAAATGCTTCCGAATTGGAAAACGTTTGACGGGCGATCTCTTCGAGGGAAACGCCGCGAATCTCCGCGACGGAACGGGCCACGTGAATCAGGTTGGCCGGTTCGTTCGGGGCCTCACACCCCGCGGGCGGAAAGTCGGGCGAGTCGGTCTCGATCAAAAGCCGCTCCGCCGGAACCGCGGCGGCCGACGCCCTCACCCGCTTGGCGTTCGGATTCGTCACCGACCCGCAAAACGAAAACCAGCAGTTTAGCTCAACCAGCTTCGGAATCAGTTCCGGCGCGCCGCCGAAGGCGTGCAGCAGAACGCGCGGCGCGGGATGCTCGCGCAAAATCTCAATCAGCCGCCCCCACGCCTTCACGCAATGCACCGCCGCCGGACGGTTCAGTTCGCGCGCCAGATCCAGATGCGCCGCAAAACTCGCCTCCTGCTCCGCGCGGTTTATAAATTTTTCTTTAAAATCCAGCCCCGTCTCGCCGACTCCCGCGCCCGAATTCTCCCGCAGCAGCCTTTCCAACCAGTGGAATTCTTCTTCCCAGCAGCTGGACGAGCTGTCCTCGGCAAGCCGCCGCACAAACCACGGATGGATTCCGATCATTGGAGTGATCGACGCAAATTCTGCCGCCAGCTGAAGAACTTGATTCCAGTCGGTTGGCGAAGTGCCGCAGACGGTCATCCGCTCGACTCCGGCCGCCGCGGCGCGCGCCACAACCTTTCCAGTGTCTGGAAAAAGCGCGTCGTCCTGCAGGTGGCAATGGGCGTCAAATAGCTTCATAATCGCGAGAATACAGGCCGTTCCGAATTCTGACAAGCCTCTACCCTGCCCCCTCATTTGGTGTGATCGCAAAACCGACATACAACATATTGTGCTTTTTTGACTTGCCGGGATCTTGGATTTGATGAAATAAAGGTGACCATATTAATAATATTACTAACCAATAATTAACGAACGAGGCGCTGATGACCCTTAAAATTGAACCCGACCGCGACAGCTTAATGACAGAGTTCGGCCGCAAAACCCTTGAAGACCGCTATCTTCTCCCCTCGGAAAAAAGCCCGCAGGAGGCGTTCGCCCGCGCCGCCGCCGCGTTTTCGGATGACGACGCAATGGCCCAGCGGATGTATGACTATGCCAGCATGCTCTGGTTTATGTTCTCCACCCCGATCCTGACCAACGGCGGAACCAACCGCGGTTTGCCGATTTCCTGCTTTCTGAACTACGTTCCCGACAGCCGCGGCGGCATCACCGGCCACTACACCGAAACGGCATGGCTCTCCTCGTTCGGCGGCGGCGTCGGCGGCTACTGGGGCGATGTGCGCGCCTGCGGAACGAAAACCTCGCACGGCTCCGAGTCGACCGGCGTGATCCCCTTCCTGAAAGTGGTCGATGCCGAAATGCTCGCCTTCAGCCAGGGGGTGACGCGGCGCGGCTCCTACGCCGCCTACCTGCCGGTCAACCATCCGGAGATCGAGGAGTTTCTCGACGTGCGCAAGCCGACCGGCGGCGACGTCAACCGCAAGTCGACCAACCTGCACCACGGGGTGGTTCTGACGGAAGATTTCATGAACCTGATCGATCAGGCCACCAAGATTCCCGGCTTCGACGACAGCATGGATCTGGTCGACCCGCACAGTAAAGAGGTCAAAAAAACCGTCTCGGCCAAAACCATCTGGGTGAAGCTGATCCAGAATCGCATCGAAACCGGCGAGCCCTACATCCTGTTCGACAAAGCCACCAACGATGCCCTGCCCGAGTTCCAGAAAAAGCTCGGACTGAAAGTGCACCAGTCCAACCTGTGCAGCGAAATTACGCTGCCGACCAACGAAGAGCGAACGGCCGTCTGCTGCCTGAGCTCGGTCAATCTCGAAACCTACGACGAATGGAAAGACAACCCGCAGTTCATCGCCGACCTCGTCCGCTTTCTCGACAATGTGATTCAGCATTTCATCGACAACGCACCGGACGCCATCGGACGCGCCCGCTTCAGCGCCGAGCGCGAACGCAGCATCGGGCTCGGCGCGATGGGTTTTCATGCCTATCTGCAGGCGCACAGCATTCCGTTCGAAAGCGCCGTCGCCAAGGGGCTGAACCTGAAGATTTTTCAGCACATCAAAGAACAGGCGCTGGCGGCAACCAAACAGCTGGCCGAAGAGCGCGGCGAATGCCCCGACGGCGCAGGCTACGGCGTTCGTAACGCCCACCTGCTCTCCATTGCGCCCAACGCCAGCAGCTCGATCATCTGCGGCAACACCAGCCCCTCGATCGAGCCCTTCCGCGCCAATGCCTTCACCCAGAAAACCAAGAGTGGCTCGGCGCTGATGAAAAACAAATATCTCGAAGAGGTTCTCGAACGCTACGGGAAGAATGATACCGAAATCTGGAAATCCATCATCACCCACGGCGGGAGCGCGCAGCAGCTCGACTTCCTGAGCGACTGGGAGCGCGACGTCTTCAAAACCGCGCTGGAAATTGATCAGCGCTGGGTGATCGATTTCGCCGGCGACCGCCAGCAGTTTATCTGTCAGTCGCAAAGCGTGAACCTCTTCTTCCCCGCACTTGTCAGCAAGCAGGAGTTGCACAACGCGCACATGCTGGCGTGGAAAAAAGGACTCAAGAGCCTCTACTACGTGCGAAGCGAGGCGATCAAACGCGCTGACGTGGTGTCCGACAAAAAAGACCGCGCCACCATCCTCGACTATGACAGCGAAAGCACCTGCCTCGCGTGTGAAGGATAGGGAGAAGTTATTCGTTATTGGTTATTGGGAAAAAGAAATCCCGTACCCTGAATCTCAAAACCTAAAACTTAAAACCCAGCACTTAAAACCTGAAAACGGAGCCACCCATGCCTTTATTAGAAGAACGAACCTACTACAAACCCTTCGAATACGACTGGGCGTTTGAAGCCTATAAAATGCAGCAGCAGATGCACTGGATCCCGGATGAAATCAATCTGGCCGACGACCTGCGCGATTTTAACGAAAACATTTCGGAGAAGGACAAAAACCTCCTGCTGAACATCTTTAAGTTTTTTACACAAGCGGATGTCGACGTTGCCGGAGGGTATGCCACCCTCTTCCTCCCCACCTTCAAGGTGCCGGAAGTCCGCATGATGCTCAGCGCCTTCGCCGCCATGGAAGCCGTCCATCAGGATGCCTACTCGCTCCTGCTCGAAACGCTCGGGCTCGGCGACGACGAATACACCGTCTTTATGGAAATCGCCGAAATGGCGGAAAAGCACGAATACCTGCTCAACTTCAACATGAACACGCCGTTCGACATGGCGAAAACCATGGCGGTCTACAGCGCCTTCACCGAAGGCATCCAGCTCTTCAGCAGCTTCGCCATCCTGATGAACTTCCCGCGCTTCAACAAAATGAAAGGCATGGGGCAGATCGTCACCTGGTCCATCCGCGACGAAAGTTTACATGTCGAATCGATGGCCATGCTCTTCAAAGCGTTCATCGCCGAGCATCCGGAGTTGTGGACCGACAAGCTCAAATACGAAATCTACTGCGCCGCCGAACGCTCCGTCGAACTTGAAGACGACTTCATCGACATCGCCTTCGAACTCGGCTCCGTCGAAGGGCTCACCGCCGACGAAGTGAAAGCCTACATCCGCTACATCGCCAATCAGCGGCTGGCCGGCATCGGCATGAAAGGCATCTACACCGAAAACGAAAACCCGCTCCCGTGGCTCGACTACATGCTCAACGGCGTCGAACATACCAACTTCTTCGAAAACCGTTCCACCGAATACGCCAAGGCGTCAACGACGGGGAATTGGCAGGACATCTTTAAGTGAGACGGGAGAAAGGCCTTAGGCTATAGGCTGTAGACCTTAGGCTTTCCAAAGAATTTCTGACGGGATAACAGGATCGCTCGGATCTGTAGCGTCGGCTCTGCGAGCCGATCTTCCAAACATTGGACCCGAAGCGTAGCGAGCGTGCTTTTCGTATCTCCGAAAAGAAGAGACCGAAGGGAACGGCAAAAATCGGGCGGGTTTTTCCAGACATTGGAAGATTTTCACCGCGAAACACGCGAATGAACGCGAAAGTTTCCAGACATTGGAAAAAGTTCACCCCGCCAGCGGCGGGGTTCCAAAGGCCTGTGGTGAGTTTGCCGAACCATTGGAAAATCAAAATAACGATTTAGGCGGACTGACCCCTTCGCTAGGCCGGGTGACCCCACCCGGCGCTTTCAACATTTTCCAATGCTTGGAAGATTTTCACCGCGAAACACGCGAATGAACGCGAAAGTTTCCAGACCTTGGAAGAAATCGGGCGGGGTTCCAAAGGCCTGTGGTGAGCTTGCCGAACCATTGGAAGAATTTTGACGGGATAACAGGATCGATTGGATCTGTAGCGTCGGCTCTGCGAGCCGATCTTCCAAACATTGGACCTGAGGTATCCCGAAAGTGCTTTTCGTATTCTCGAAAAGAAGCGCAGCGGCAAAATTAAAATAACGATTTAGGCGGACTGAACCTTTTTTCTCTGAGAGCCAGATGGGTGACTGAAACAATCGCAAACGAAAACCACGGTACAGAACACAAGGTTGAGGCAACGGTTAATCCGATCAAAACAAGATCAAAAAAGGAAGCCGCCTAATCAGCGGAACGGAGGGGTATTTTGTGTTTGACCGGAACCTCTAATGGGTGACCCCTTTTCCCG
>JAEIOF010000036.1 GCA_016342445.1 Verrucomicrobiota bacterium
AACTCATAAAAACCCTGTTTCAGTTTATTATCGCCTCTCTGGTGATTGTGGTCGCCGGCATTCTCCTCGCGAAGACCGGCGACCGGATCGCCGCCGAAACCGGCCTTGGCCAGAGCTTTGTCGGAACACTCTTCCTTGCCATCGCCACCTCGCTGCCCGAACTCACCGTCAGCATCGCCGCACTGCGGATCGGCGCGGTCGATCTGATGCTCGGCAACATTCTGGGCTCCAACATGTTTAATGTGTTCATCGCCTCGATCTCCGATTTCGCCTACCGCACCGAAGCGCTCCGCATCCCGGACAACATCAACCCCGGACTGCTCTGGATCGGCGGGTGTGCCATCGGGATGACTTGCATCGCCCTCGTCGCCACAAAACAGAAGCGACAATCAAAAAACCGCTTCGGCGGGGAATCGATCGTCATGATCGGCCTCTACCTCGTCGGCCTCTACGCCCTCTACACCACCGGCTGATCTCCAGAGAAAAACCGCTTTTAGATTGCCGTCCGAGGCGCGCCTCTTTACATTCTCCACTTTCCAAATCAACGAGGTAGATCATGACAGAAAAGAAAAGCGCATACGCACAGGCCGGCGTCGATATCGACGTCATGATGAATTCGCTCCAGCGGATCAAAAAAGACGTCAAAACAACCAACACCCCCGGCGTCGTCAGTGAAATCGGCTCCTTCGGCGGCCTGTTCAAATCCCCCGGTAAAGATTTTCTCATCGTCGCCAGCGCCGACGGCGTCGGCACCAAGCTCAAAGTCGCCCACATGGCCGGCAAACACAACACCATCGGACAGTGCCTCATCAACCACTGCACCAACGACATCCTCGTACAGGGCGCCACCCCGCTCTTCTTCCTCGACTACCTCGGCGCCGCCGCCCTCGAACCCAAAGTATTCGAAGCCGCCGTTGCCGGACTCTGCAAAGCCTGCCGCGAAAACGGTTGCGCCCTGCTCGGCGGCGAAACCGCCGAAATGCCCGGCCTCTACCCCAATGGCGAATACGACCTCGTCGGTACCATCATCGGACAGGTTGAAAAAAAGAAAGTCATCACCGGCAAAAGCATCCGTAAAGGCGATGTACTGATCGGTCTGCCGTCGAGCGGCCTGCACACCAACGGCTATTCGCTGGCCCGCAAAGTCATCTTCGAAACCGCCGGCAAAAAACTGAGCGACCTCGTCCCCGGCACCAAAACCACCTTCGAAAAAGCCCTGCTCGCCGTCCACAAAAGCTACCTCCACCCCATCGTCGCCCTGATGGAGAAAATCAAAGTGCACGGCATGGCGCACATCACCGGAGGCGGCCTCGTCGACAACGTCCCGCGTGTTCTGCCCGACAACGTCGACGCCGTCTTCGACCGCTCCACTTGGAAAACGCCCGCCATCTATCAGTTCATCGAAGAAGCCGGCAACGTCGATCACGAAGAGATGTACCGCGTCTTCAACATGGGCATCGGCTACGTCATCTTCGTCCGCGCCAAAGACGCCGACGCCGCGATGGAACTGCTGAAAAAGGAAAAGGCCCGCCCGGTAATCATCGGCCGCGTCGAACCCGGCACCGGAAAATCCGTTTTGATTAATTAGCTTCCAGGGTTTGGATAATTCGGCCGTCGTTTTTCCAATGGTTTGAATTTAGGCAATTTTCACTTCAAGACGAGCCCCGCAGGCGGCGGCGTACCGGGCCAGCGTTTCGAGCGAAACATTACTGCCTTTTTCAACACGCGAAACCACGCTCTGGGTCGTTCCCATCCGCTCCGCCAGCTGAGCCTGAGTCAAATGATTGCGCTTGCGGGCCTCCCGCAAATCGCGGGCCACCCGATATTCAACATCAAACTCCTCGGAAACCCGGTCATAGCAGGGCTTCTTGCGAATTCCGGCCGCCTGCTTCGCCTGCGCCGCACTCATTTTCTTGATCGTATTATTCTTCATACTCACCTCGCTGTATCCGGGCCATCACCCGCTTCGCCTGTTTAATTTCATTTTGCGGAGTCTTTTGCGACTTCTTCACGAACCCGTGAACCCCGATCACTAAATCATCTGTAAAGTAAAAGTAGAGCACACGAACCTGTTTGCCTCGCCGGACGCGGATTTCAAAAAGATCGCTGTCCAGCTTTTTACCGAACGGCTCAATCAGCCGTCCGTCTATTTCGAGCTGTTCCACGATCTTCAAATATTCGGCCTGCACCTCGTCCGGCTGCTGATTAATGAACTCGCGAACCTTCTTGACCGCCATATAGCTCTTTTTCTTCACAGCTCGAAATATCGCATATATGCGATGCCGTGTCACCGGTTATTTTCCAATGTTTGGAAGATTTTTGACCGCGAAGACGCACAGGGGCAAAGAAAGTTCCAATGGTTGAACCTGAGACGTAGCCGAAAGTGCTTTTCGTATTCCCGGAAAGAAGCGAAGCGGCAAAATCTTTACCGCCGCCGCACTTGCCGCCCCGCCCTTCGAGCACCCCTCCGCTGGAGGGGAATCTTTGCGTTCTCTGCGTTCTTTCGCGGTTAAAAACTCTTAGGCATCCAGCTTCTTTTTGAGCATGGCGATGACAGCGGGAGGGTTGGCCTTGCCTTGACTCTGCTTCATGACGTAGCCCATGAGCGCATTCACAGAAGCGGCGTTGCCCGCTTTATAAGCCTCAACCGCTTTGGCGTTGGCCGCGATGGCTTCTTCGGCCCACTGCTCAAGCGCGGAGTCGTCGCTGACCTGCGCCATGCCCTTTTCTTCAACAATGGCTTTCGGGTCGCCGCCTTCATTAAAGAGCACGTCAATCAGTTCGTTGGCGGCGCTGGAGCTGATGGCTCCGCCCCCGACCAGCTCGGCAACCTGCGCCAGCGTTTCAGCCGTCAGCCTGCTCTCGCCAATCGCAATCCCCTTCTCGGTGACGAGACTGGCGACTTTGCCCATCAGGTAGTTTGAAACGAGCTTGTACTGTTTCGTCTGTTTGCAGGCGGCGTCGAAGAAGTCGGAAATTGATTTTTCAGCGGTGAGGACTCTTGCGTCGTAGTCGGGCAGTCCGAGTTCGCTGACGTAGCGCTCGCGACGCTGGACGGGCAGTTCGGGCAGTTCGGACTTCCACACAGCAACCTGTTCAGCAGAGATTTCGACAGGAAGCAGGTCAGGATCGGGGAAATAGCGGTAGTCGTGGGCGTTTTCTTTGGTGCGCTGGGTGAAGGTTTCGCCGCGGTCAGGGTCGTAGCCGCGCGTTTCCTGCACCACCGCGCCGCCGCTCTCGATCAAATCGATCTGACGGTCGATTTCATAGTTGATGGCTTCAACGATGAAACTGGGCGAGTTCATATTTTTGATTTCGACCTTTTCGCCGAGCTTCTCCTGTCCGACAGGGCGGACGCTGATGTTGACATCGGAGCGCATGTGGCCCTTTTCCATATCGCAATCGGAGATGCCGCCGTATTCCATGATGAGCTTGAGCGCGTGAATATAGGCAAAGGCATCGTCAGCCGAGTGCATGCAGGGGTTGGAAACAATTTCCATCAGCGCGGTCCCGGCGCGGTTATAGTCGATCAGGCTGGCGCCGGACACGTGGGTGTTTTTGGCGGCGTTCTCCTCCTGATGAATCCGCTCCAGCGTGAAGGTTTTCAACTCCCCGTTCACCTCGGCCATAACCTGCCCGCCAAGGCAGAGCGGCTCGTCGGCCTGGGTGATCTGATAGTTTTTGGCCATATCGGGGTAGAAATAGTTTTTGCGATCCCACGTGGAGTGCGGGTTGATTTCGCAACCGAGCAACAGACCCGCTTTGCAGCACAGCTCAATGGCTTTCATATTAAGCACCGGAAGCGCGCCGGGATAACCCAAACAGACCGGACACACATTGGTGTTCGGCTCCGCCCCATACTCGTGCTTACAGCCGCAGAACATTTTCGTCCGCGTTTTCTGCATCACATGCGTTTCAAGTCCGATACAAGCTTCGTATTTCATTTTTAACCACTAATTTTCACTAATTCACACTAATCGATCTGATCCAATCCGCATCCTCTTCGTTCGTGAAGATTAGTGCGGATTAGTGGTTTCTATAATTCCGGTTTTTGTTTGTGCCACTCCGTTGTCTGCTCATAGGCATGGCCGACTTTGAGGATGTTGCCCTCTTTAAAGGAGTCGCCGATGATCTGAAGACCGATCGGCAACCCCGCCTTGGAAAATCCGCACGGCACACTCAACCCGCAGATGCCCGCGAGGTTGACCGGCGTGGTCAGAATGTCGTCGAGGTACATCTTGAGCGGATCGTTGGTCTTTTCGCCAATTTTATAGGCCGGCGTCGGCGTGACCGGCGCGAGGATGGCGTCGCACTGCTTGAACGCTTCGACAAAATCGTTGCGGATCAGCGTGCGGACTTTCTGGGCGCGCAGGTAATAGGCGTCGTAATAGCCGCTCGAAAGAACATAGGTGCCGAGAATGATGCGGCGCTTCACTTCGGAGCCGAAGCCGGCGGCGCGGGTTTTTCCGTAGAGCTCTGCCGGGTCTTTCCCGTCGAGCCGCAGACCGTAGCGGATGCCGTCGAAGCGCGCGAGATTGGCCGAGGCTTCGGCGGTGGCGATAATGTAGTAGACCGCAATCGCATACTTCGAATGCGGCAGGCTGACATCAACAATCTCCGCGCCAAGCTCTTTGCAGTGTGCCACCGCATCGCGGACGGCCTGCTCGACCTCGGGATCCATCCCTTCGACGAAATATTCCTTCGGCAGACCGAGCTTCATGCCTTTCAAGCTATGGTCATCGATCAACTCACTTGAGAACATCCCATTCTGTTTATTTGTGTCCGATGGATATTCTTTTGGATCGCTAATTGGGATCTCAGTAAGAGCCTCATTACGCGTCATCAACTGAACAGCTGTCATAGGATTGAGACTTAAAGATGTGGAATCCATTTCGTCGTGGCCGGCCATCGCTTCGAGCAGGATGGCGGAATCCTTGACGGTTTTGGTGATCGGGCCGATCTGGTCGAGCGACGAGGCAAAGGCGGTCAGACCGTAGCGCGAAATCATGCCGTAGGTCGGCTTGAGGCCGACGCAGCCGCAGAAAGCGGCGGGCTGGCGGATCGACCCGCCGGTATCGGAACCGAGCGCGGCGACCGCTTCGTCCGCGGCGACGCAGGCGGCCGAGCCGCCGGAGGAGCCGCCGGGCACGTGGTCGGTATTCCACGGATTGCGCGTTTTCTTAAATGCCGAGCTTTCGGTACTCGACCCCATGGCAAACTCGTCCATGTTGACGCGGCCCATAAAAATTGCGCCCGCTTCGCGCAGCTTGGCGATGGCGGTGGCGTCGTAGGGTGAAATATAGCCTTCGAGAATTTTCGAGGAGCAGGTGCAGGGCTGCCCTTTGACGTTCAGCAAGTCCTTGACCGCCAGCGGTATGCCGAGCAATGGCCCGGTTTTTCCGGCGGCGCGTGCGACATCGGCGGATTTCGCCTGTTCCAGCGCGGCTTCCCGGTCGAGGGTCAAATAGGCGTTGATGACCCCGTCGCGGGAATCAATCGAAGCCAGCACATCGTTGACTATCTCGACGGAGGTGCATTCACCCCGCTCCAACAGATCAGACAGTTCAGAAATGGTTTTGGTATTCAGCATTATATTTTAACCACTAATTTTCACTAATCGGCACTAATCAAAGCACCATACGTTTCCACTCAAGCTCTTTGGAATTTCCGAAGTTAATCAGGTATCCAACCCTTTTCCCAGTCGCCTTCAAATAGTTAAGTAGCTGCGCGTCATGTTCCGCACAAAGAGCTTTGACCGCTTTTAATTCAACAATAATTTCTCCAAAAACCAATAAATCGGGCCGGTATTTTTTCTTCAAGGGACGTTTCTTATAAAACACCGTTAGCTCTTCCTGAGCAATAAAAGGAATCCCTCGATCTCCCAGTTCGATTTCCATACATTCCTGATAGATATCCTCCAAAAACCCAAACCCTTCTTCGTTGTACACCTCAAAGGCCGCAGCCATCAGATCGTAGCCCTCCTGCTCCAACATATCGACTTTCCTCATTAGTGTGAATTAGTGAAGATTAGTGGTTCCTATTCCCTAGAACTGCTCGTTGATTTTGGGGACAAGAATTTGCCCGTCGCGGGCGGCGGGGGCGTTGGCGGTTACGGCCTCGTTGTCGAGCGAGTCGCGTGGCGTATCGGTGCGCAGAATGTTGACCAGCGGCATGGCGTGCGCGGTCGGCGCGACGTTCGACACATCGAGTTCGCCGAGCTGTTCGACATATTCAAGAATCTGGTCGAGCTGTCCCTGAAACAGCTTGGTTTCCTCCTCCGTCAGGTCGATTCGCGCGAGATTCGCGACGTAGGAAACATCAATATGGGTGGCATCTGTCATGGGTTTCTCCAGCCGCCGAACCGGCGGCGTTATCTGTTAACGGTTATCAGAGAAGCGTGTTCGACTGTTTTCCTGATAACGAGCAACAAGTAACGGGTTAACTAAAGCCCCGAACTATAGACAGGCCGCCGGAACGGGGCAAGCGGCAACTGCATTGCGGCATGCTAGTTTCCAAACCTTTGAAAAATGGATCCGAAAAAGTCCAACCCTTGGAACAATCCGGCCCCGGGCATGCTGTTTTTTCCAATCATTGGAAAAACACGCGGAGCCGGCGACACAACGCGCTGTGGCGCAACGCAGTTTCCGTTGCGGCTTGCGGTTTGTTCCAAACCTTGGAAAACTCCGCGCTTTCAATTGAAGGAATCCTTATGAACAAAACATCGAAACAATTTCTCGCGAACATGGTCAACGCCATCAGCCCCTCCGGCTATGAACACTGCGCGGCGGCGGTCTGGAAGGACTATGCCAAACCATTCGCCGACAGCGTGGAAACCGATGTGCACGGCAACTCCCACGCGGTGATCAATAAGGGCGGCAAGGTGAAGGTGATGCTCGCCGGCCACTACGACGAAATCGGCTTCCTGATCTCCAACATCGACGACAAGGGTTTCCTGTGGATCGCCGCAATCGGCGGCTGGGATCCGCAGATTGCACAAGGCCAGCGGGTCGACATCATCGGCAACAGCGGAAAAGTAATTCGCGGCGTGGTCGGCAAGATCGCCATCCACCTGCAGGAGGCCGAACAGCGCAAAAAGGTTTCTGAGATCAAAGATCTGTGGGTCGATATCGGCGCGAAGACCAAGGCGGAGGCCGAAAAACTGGTCAGCATCGGCGATCCGCTGGTGATTCAATACGGATTTGAAGAGTTGAGAAACGACCGCGCCGTCGGCCGGGCGTTCGACGACCGCGCCGGAGCATTTGCAATTCTTGAAGCGGGCCGCCTGCTCGCCAAAATGACCACGCAGTGCGAAGTGCACTGCGTGGCGACCGTTCAGGAAGAAATCGGCCTGCGCGGCGCGCAGACCGCCGCGTTCGGCATCGAGCCCAACGTCGGGATTGCGGTCGATGTCACCTTTGCCACCGACCATCCGAATATTGGCAGCGTGATCAATCAGGAAGGCAAGGTGGATCTGGATGGCGGCCCGGTGATCGCCCGCGGACCGAATATCAACCACAAGCTGTTCGATCTGATTATTGCCGCCGCAAAGGAGAAAAAAATTCCGGTGCAGATCGTCGCGGAAGCGCGCGGCACAGGAACCGATGCGAACGCCATTCAGCTCAACCGCGCCGGCGTCGCCACCGCACTCATCAGTATTCCGTTGCGCTACATGCACAGCCCCTGTGAGCTGATCAGCCTGAAAGACCTCGAAGCCGTCTCCAAACTGCTGGCCGCAGTTGTCGAAAAAATCACTCCGCGCACCAACTTTATCCCCTTCTAAAATGAATACGCCCGACACCCTGCGCATCTTCCCCGACCAGTGGATCGACCCGAGCGATTTCCGGGAAAAATTCGATCATCCGGAACGCCCGTTCGAAATCGATATCGGTTGCGGCAAGGGGCGCTTCCTGCTGGCGCGTTCCGGCAAATTCCCGGAGACCAACTTTCTGGGGATCGACCGCATGCTCAACCGCATCCGCAAAATCGACAAGAAGGCGCGGCGGCTTGAGCGGGAAAACGTGCGCCTCCTGCGGGCCGACGGCTACTACGCCACCACCTTCCTGCTGCCGCCGGAGAGCGTCGACACTTACTACGTTTTTTATCCCGACCCGTGGCCCAAGGAAAAACACCACCACAACCGGCTGTTCAACGAGCCCTTCATGGATGCCATCGCCCGCACCCTCAAACCCGGCGGAAAAATCCACGCCGCGAGCGATCACCTGCCCTACTTTGAGGAAATGGAAACGCTGCTCAAAAACGACACCCGCTTTGAGGCAACCGAAACCTTCGTCCCCGCCGAGGATGAAGTGACCGACTTCGAACTGATCTTTTCCCACAAAACGCCGGGGCGCTGCTCATTCATTCGGAAAGAATCCACTCCACAGAGGATCCATGGCTAAGCAAAAAGTTGATGTGAAGATTGAAAGTTACGGGCTCTACATGCCGCTCGACAAAGAGAGCAAAACCCTCCCGAAGCTGATCCGTTTCACAGAAGAGATCCCCTGCGAGCCCGGCGTCGAATTCGGCTATATCCTGAGCATCCGCAACGCCCGCGGCCTCAAGCTCACCTTCCAAATCGACCACCCGCCCTTCTTGCGCGACGGCGAAATCGACCCGCCCTTTACCGGCACGGAGCATATCCCGCTCAACGACTGGAAGTTTTTTCTCGGCGACACCACCTGGGAGCCGATTGAAGACAAAGCCGGGCCATGGCGCATTCGCACGTGGATCGACGGCGCCCTCGTCGCCGACCGCACCCTGACGCTCATCTGACCGATGGCTATATCGTTTAAGACCCGCGATCGTGGTGATTAAACGATATCGGTTAATAATGCGGGGGGCGCTCGTGGCCGCCGATTTCGTTCGACGAGGCTTCCATCTGCTCTCTGAGCTCTTCGATCTGAAGTTTCAACTGAGTGATCTCGTTCTGCTGCTGAAACAGTTCGCCGCTCATCTCTTCAATCGTTTTGCTCTGATTCGAATAGAGCATTTCAAGCTTGATCAGCCGATCTTCCATCCTGATCAACCCCCGTATGTTTCTTCATAATCAGCCTGAGCGGCTTTGATCACTTCCTTGGCGCGATCCGCGCCGTAAATTTCGAGTACCTGCACGTCGGCCTCGCCGCCGGCGGGCCGTTTATAGGTTTCGAAATAATGACGCAAACGGTCGAGCAATACCTGCCGAACCTGATCGACGCTGTTGACGTGCGACCAAAACTGATCTTCGTGCAGGACGGCGATGATTTTATCATCGGCCTCGCCATGATCGACCATCTGGACACCGCCGATCACGCGAGCGTGCAGAATGACCTCGCCGCGGTTAATCGGACGTTCAGTGATCACACAGATATCGAGCGGATCGCCATCGCCACGATCCGAGGTCGGGGATAGTTTTTGCACCCGCGCACCGCAATACGTCTTCGGGATAAATCCGTAGAGGGTCGGCGGCATGGAGGAGGTCAATTGCGGACGATCAACCAGCAAATAACCGGTGGTCTTATCCACTTCATACTTCACCGAGTCGAACGGGGTCATTTCGATATAGGCGTTGACCACATTGGGGGCATCTTCACCAATATCAAGTCCATGCCACGGATGCGGGCGCCAGCGGTAAAAAGTTTTTGGAAAGCTCATAGCGCAGACATTCGTAAATCTGCCATCCCTTGGCGAGCACATTGTTGCCATGGTTCCACTGTTTGAAAAATTTCCTGCTGTTTTTTCCAATGTTTGGAAAAATTTTCGGCTATGCTCGGCGGCATGAAGATTCTTTTTACAGGCGATATGGTCGGAAGCGCGGGCCGGCAGGTGTTTCAGCGGGTGACCGAACGGCTTCGCGCCGAGGGGCGGATTGATCTGGTGATCGCAAACGCCGAAAACGGCGCGGGCGGGCGCGGGCCGTCGCCGGAAATTGCGGAAGCCCTTCTGGCCGCCGGAGCCGCCGCGCTGACGCTGGGCGACCACACCTTTGACGACAAAAAGCTGATCCCCCTGCTCGAAACCGAGCCGCGTATTGTCCGCCCCGCCAACCTGCCGCCGGGAGCCGCCGGACGCGGCATGACGACAATTGAAACCGACGAAGGCCCCATCTGCATCATTTCGCTGATCGGCCGCGTGTTTATGGATCCCGCCGACTGTCCCTTCCGCGCCGCCGACCGGCTGATCGGCATGGCGAAAGCCAAAACCATTTTTGTCGATTTCCACGCCGAAGCCACCTCCGAAAAAATCGCGCTGGGCCGTTATCTCGACGGACGCGTCACCGGCCTGTTCGGGACGCACACGCATGTCCAGACCTCGGACGAAGCGATTCTGCCGAACGGCACGGCCTACATCACCGACCTCGGCATGACCGGCCCGAAAGATTCCGTCATCGGCCGCGACGTTGAGCCGGTCATCCAGCGCTTTATCACCGGCATGCCGCAAAAGTTTGATGTCTCCAAAAAAGACCCCGCGCTCGAAGGGGTGATTGTGGATGTCGACCTTGCTGCGGGAAAAGCACGTTCGATAGAAAGAGTCCGCGAGAGAGCTTAATGGACGAGAAGCGGAAAATCTACAGCGTTGCCGAGCTGAACCGCGCGGCGCGTTTGACGCTTGAAAACGGGATCGGCGAGGTGTGGGTCGAAGGCGAGATCTCGCGGCTGACGCGCCACGCGAGCGGCCACTGGTATTTCACACTCAAAGACGAGGCGGCCGCCGTGTCGTGCGCGATGT
Organism: Verrucomicrobiota bacterium; assembly: GCA_016342445.1. Lineage (GTDB taxonomy): Bacteria > Verrucomicrobiota > Kiritimatiellia > Kiritimatiellales > Tichowtungiaceae > Tichowtungia. The sequence goes on from JAEIOF010000036.1 coordinate 10,708, forward strand.
TTAAGCAGAACAATGCCTCGGTGACGTTTGCGCCGAAGGACGGCTTGAAGGTTCGCGTCCTCGGACAGGCCAGTCTCTACGAACCGCGCGGCAACTATCAACTGATTGCCCGCCAGATGGAAGAGGCGGGCAAAGGCAACCTGCAGGAACAGTTTGAAAAACTGAAAGCCAAGCTGGCCGCCGAAGGCTTGTTCGACACCGACCGCAAAAAGCCGCTTCCGATGTTTCCGAGGAAAATCGGCGTGGTCACCTCGCCCACCGGCGCGGCGGTGCGCGATATCATCAACGTCCTGACGCGCCGTTTTCCAAACCTTGGAATTCTGCTTGCGCCCGTCACCGTGCAGGGCGACGGCGCGGCTGCCAGCATTGCCCGCGCAGTGGGCTATTTTAACACCCGTGACGACATCGACCTTCTAGTTGTCGGGCGCGGCGGCGGAAGCCTCGAAGACCTCTGGGCGTTTAACGAGGAGATCGTCGCCCGCGCGATCGCCGCCTCGGAAATTCCGGTCATCTCCGCCGTCGGCCACGAGATTGATTTCACGATCAGCGATTTTGTCGCCGACCTGCGCGCGCCGACGCCGTCGGCGGCGGCGGAGCTGGCGGTTCCGGTAAAAACGGAACTGGAAAGCCAGATCACCCGCCTCGCCGCACGGCTCGGCGGATCGCTGCAAAACCGCGCGCTGGTTCTGCGGGAAAAGATTCCCGGCTTCCGTCAGACGATGACGCAGACCCTGCGAGCCGGACTGCAACAGCGTCAGCAACGAATTGATGAAGCCGCACTAAAGCTGACGCACGAGCTGAAGAACTCCGTGAGGGTTGCGCAGCAACGCTTACCGGGCTTGCAACAGACGATGACCCACCGGCTGGAAAGCGCGGTGGCGGAGCGGAAACAGACTCTCAGACGGCTCGAAGTGCAGCTTCGCGCGCTGAGCCCGCTGGCGGTGCTCGACCGCGGCTACAGCCTGACTCAGACGGCGGACGGCGTTGTCGTGCGCGACGCCGACGCCGTCAAACCGGGCGACCGGATCAAAACCCGATTTGCAAAAGGAACGATCATTTCAGAGGTAAAGGAGCAATAACCATGACCGAAAAAACTGTCGATTTTGAAAAATCACTCGAACGTCTCGAAACGCTGGTTCGTGAAATGGAGAGCGGCGAGCTGTCGCTCGAACAGATGATCAAGCATTTTGAGGAAGGCTCGAAACTGGTCACGCTCTGCTCCGGCAAGCTCAACGAGGTGGAGCAGAAGATCGAGAAGCTGGTGAAAAAAGGCGGCGCACTGACCGAAGAGCCGTTTGAGACGGAACAATAGTTCAAGGTTCAGAGTTCAGGGAATCAGCTTACGGGCAGCCCTATGCATAAAAAGAAAAACGCGGAGCAGGATTTTATCCCGCTCCGCGCATCATGTGTCCCGCATCCCGTTTTACAGTCCGGGGCCGGAGATGTAGTTCTGCAGATTTTTGATTTCGAACTCTTTTTCGTCGGCCATAAATTTGACGATGTCGCCGATAGAAATGATGCCGACCACTTTTCCACCATCAACCACCGGCAGATGACGAATCCGCTTGTCGGTCATAATATTCATGCAGCTTTCAACCGATTCGCCCGGTGTAACCGTTGTCAGCTCCGTCGACATGATCTCACTGACTTTGACGCCCTTTCCGCACAGATTCTTCAGGTAAACCTTGCGGATAAAGTCGCGCTCGGAAAGGATGCCGACCAGCTTGTCGCCTTCCATCACCAGCGCGGTGCCGGCGGAACGGGCGGCCATTTTCTCAATAGCGGTAAAAACAACACTGTCGGGAGAGACGGAGAGAATATCGCTGCCTTTTTTTTCGATCACTTTACTAACTGTAGACATGTCGTTTTCCTTTCGGTTGGTTAAATCTATGAGCTCCTGAGAGGTCTGCACTATACGAACTGTTTCGGAGGGAGTCAAAGACTACGCTCAACCCGAAACATATTTTCGCTTCAGTAACCCGTGAATGCTGGTGAGGATTTCGTAGGGAATGGTGCGACAGAGAACGGACAGCTCGTTTGACCAGATGGCCTCTTCCACCTGTTCCCCGATCAAAACGGCCTCATCCCCCACCCGCACGTTTGCATCCGGGCCGACATCGACCGTAATCCAGTTCATGCTGACCCGCCCGACCACCGCGCAGCGCCGTCCGCCGATGAGCACATCGCCGCGGTTGCTGAGCGCGCGGTTATAGCCGTCGGCATAGCCGACCGCCAGCGTCGCAATCTGCGTCGGGTACTCCGTGGTGTGAGTTCCGTAATAGCCGACGGTGAATCCGGCAGGCACCGCTTTGACCTGCGCGACGCGGGTCTTCCACTGCAAAATCGGTCGGGTCTGGAAACGACCGGCCGGATCCTGTGCGCCGTAACCGTAGAGAACGATACCCTGCCGGATGGCGTCGAAATCCCATTCCGGAAAATAGAGAGCCGACCGGCTGCTCGAAAGATGGGTGAAAATCCCTTTTGGAAGCACCTTCAACGCTTCGCAGAATTTTTTGGCCTGCAAACAGGCGGCGTCCGGCGCATCCGGCTCCACCTTGGCGAAATGACTGCAAACGCCCGCCAACTCCAGGCCGCCAGCGGCGTCAAACGCCTTTACGGTTTCTTCCACCTCATTCCACTGAACGCCGAAGCGGCCCATGCCGGTATCCACCTTGAGATGCACGGGAAGCGTTTTTCCCCAGGCGCGGGCGGCGGCGGCCAGAGAAAGTCCGTGCTCGCGGTCGGTAATAATGGGGATGATACGCTGTTCAAGAAGCTGCCCCGTACTCTCCGGAAGGACACAACCGAGCACCAGAATATCGACCTCCGGAAGCGCCGCGCGCAATTCGAGCGCTTCTTCGAGATAGGCAACGGCAAACCACTTCACCCCCTCTTCGGCGGCGGCGCGGGCAACGGGAACCAGACCGTGACCGTAGGCATCGGCCTTCACCACAAAGATCATCCGGGCAGGGATCGAATCGTGCAGCGCGCGGATATTGCGCCTCAACTGCCCCAGATTCACCTCGACCCACGACTTATTCATCTGTTTCGTTATTCGTTATTGGTTATTTGTTATTCGTCCCGGAAACATCCGCCTCGCTCCCGATGACCGCATCAAACCTAAGGTTCTCATCCCGTCTTTATTCAGCTCTCATCGTTCATCCTTCAGCGTTCTGAAAATGGTACCCCGGACAGGATTGCTTCGCCTTCAGCTCGCCCTTCGGGGCCGTTCTGCATTCAGCAGCCCAGCCTCACTGCGCTTCGCTTGTGTCAAACCTAAGGTTCTCATCCCTGTCCGTTTCCATTTTTCGAAATGGTACCCCGGACAGGACTCGAACCTGTGACCGTCGGATTAGAAATCCGATGCTCTATCCAGCTGAGCTACCGGGGTACGAAAGAGGCGAGGAATATGCCGGATGTCTCGCCAAAGGGAAATCTCATTTTTTCCAAACCTTGGAAAAATCCGAATGAGCCAGCAAATTTCGGTTCACGGCAAAGAACTGAAAACCGTTGAAGAGCTGCTCGAATACGTAGAGGCGAGCACCTCGAAGTACGGAATCAAAATGAACCGAGCCCGTAGGCGAGCTAGGCACGCTTAAAGGCGGGCAACGAAGAGGCAAACCAAAGAAAGGGAAGTAACGATGAAATTTTATGTGCTGGCAACAACAGAAACCATTATGCGGTGGTATCGCTGCGAGACAGACAAAAACGGAATGGTGGTCGGATATAAACTGTTCGACCGGCTGGACCAAAAGCGAGTGAGCTATTTCGCAAACAAAACCTCTGCCAAATACGCCGCCATAGAAATGGGGCTCAAAACCTGGCGGTATGTGAAATTCTAAAATTTATCGGCTGACCCGTTTTTCAGCTTAAGCGAATGACAGATTAGGCATTCCATCGCGGCGTGAATTCATATGCAGTAACTTTTTCAAAAGCATCCTTTTGCGGATCAAATACGGCTTCATTTACCTTGTAAGGAAAAGGAACCCAATACGTCTTCTCAACCAGATTATACGTCAGAGCAGCGAGGAGGTTGGGCGCCGTTGTAAATCCAACCTCTGCGTTAACGTCTTCTCCTATCAGGTCATATCTAATAATGTTGCCGAGGAAGCCGGCGCCAACGATTTTGTGGAAGTCATATCCTTCTTCCAAAATTTTAGATTGCGGAAAAACCCGCTCTCCGCCAATGGAAAATTTGTAACCTAATTCGTCGCTTTCATCTTCGTTGACGATATAAACCGATCCTTCAAATCGTATCCCAGAGAATTGTTCCTCCATCCACTTACACATTTGCCATTTTAGGTATACGTGTAGTAGCGATTGGTTTCCACCATCCGCAGCATGCCACAATTTATCTTGAGCAAACTCGTGCATGTTGATGCTGAATTCACGAATTTCAAAATCTTCGGAAATATTAGACTCCCACCACGAGCTCAACCATGTGGCTAAGTGGTCTTTTGAACGAATTCTGCCTACGCGCTTATCTCTCATAATTTAATTGTGTATCAACACCTGCCGCGTTTGGCTCGTTTTTATGAATTAAGCACCTTTTCGATTATATCCCAGCGATTCAGATACTTGGATATATCCCAGCCATTCAGAGAGACGCGAGGTGGAAGATGAACCGCTCGAACATTACTGGGGTTATGTTTCTGTCCCTTTTTTCCTGGAGTTTCAATCCATATTTTATGGCCTTCAATAATGTTTTTAGACATCACTTTGCTGGGGATAATATAATACTCATGGGCAGCTTGCTGGTTAACGGTTGGAATTCCTGCCAATACCCAAAAGAAGTTACATCCGAAATCTTTTTCAGCCTTCATGCCAACGGTGCAGGTTCCATTTCCAGGGACAAAAGTTTTGACCTGGATGTGCGCAAACCTTGTTGCATCACGGTTACTGCAAAAAATATCTGTGTTGGGGCAGTTTCCTAAAGTCACTACCGCGGGGTATCCCCGTCGGCACAATTCTCCTGCCACAAAAAATTGGCTGGCATTCCCACGGAACGTTTTATCGCTCATATTATCTCCTTATTGGGTTTCGATATCTTTTAGCGATTTGCCGTCTTTACCCTTCCAATCCAACAGTCCGTTGGATGAAGCGCCGCGCACAATTGAAGATGCGAAGCTGGGACTGGTGAATTCGTAGTCCTGAGTAAAAATGAAGGCCTCGCCGGAACGAGCCAGAATTCCCCGCTCAACTAATTTTTTGCGAGCTTCTCGAATATTGGAGCCAACGGATCCTGTTTCAAGAATAGTTGCTTGCGAATCCTTAAACACCAAGAAGCCTTTGTCGGATCGCTGGCCAGTCGCTTCTAGCCCACGCTTCTTACAGTAAAGCGTATTGGATGCCGTAGGCTTTTTGCGCACCGTAGTTGTGAAAACGTCCGTGCCGAGCACTGGAAGCAACTGATACAGCTTGGCGAGAAAAACCTCCATGTCCGCAATGTCTGATTCTGGCAGAGCAGCATTTCCGCCCTGACTGTTATCAAGCGAAGCCTTGCCAACAGCGATTGCTTTTTTGATCAGCTCGGATTCCAGATATTTAATATGCCCTTTGGTTAAATTCTCATCCTTACTGACAAAGGCCATCACCTGAACCCAGAACTCCTTTTCCTTATGCTGCTTCAGGCGATTTTTGACGCATTCGGCCTCACCAATGTAAATGCGTGGCTCGCCTGACTCATCACTTCCAAGCAGTAGATATACTCCGGGGCTGTTCAGCTCGGGACGTTTCAACAGCGTGTCGATTTCTGTACGCGGTCCGGCAATCGCCTTGCCCGTCCAGTTGGAAATTTCCGCTGTACGGATTCCGGATGCATCGCCAGCCGGGAGAAAAAGTTTAATTGTCGCTGCTTGCATCGTTTCTCCTGTCAGATTTAACCGCCGAGCACTCCGTTTAAAAAGGTATCGATGAAGTTGAAGATTTTATCAATGATACGCTCAGCGGTTGGTGCACGATCTGTCAGGCTCGGCTTCTGACCCATTGCCTCAACCACATCGTTACGCAACGGCTTCTTGCTGGTGAACAAATAGTCGCCGACCAGTTTTTCGAGCTTTTCAGTATCCAGCCCCTCTTCTTCCGCTAACTTTTTAAATGCTTCCGCCTGTTCCGCCAGCCAGTACGCCTCGAACTCCTCGGGGATATCTGCGGGATCGTCGATGTGCGGAAGATGCTTCTCAATAAACAGCTCGATCAACTCGCGCTTACTGCGCAACTCCGCCTCGCCACTCAACAAGTCGAGAATCATTTTCTTGCGACTGGCCTGTTCAGCAAGAGGTGCTTCTTTCAGTTCCGCCAACAGCTTAAGGATATAAACCACATTGATTTCATCGCGGTGAATCAGCTCCAGCTCAAAATCAATGTCGTTCAGAATCGACACTCGCTCCAACGCATTGGCGGTTTTTACCTTGTCGTGCAGATCCAGATATTTGCTTTTGTAATCCGCGAAGGTTTGTTCCGTCATTGAGAGGTCAGCAAAGGTGAATTCGGTGAAGGTGCCCAGCACGTTGAGAAGGCGGATCAAATTGCGAAAGGTCTTGATGAACACCAACTCCTGCTCTTCATCCGCCAGTTGCGTTACACTATTAACCGACGGCGCAACCTGCATCAACGCAACGAACGCTTCGTTGAACTCCTTCACATAATCTTCATACGGGTCGAGAATGATCTCTTCCGTTGGGTTCTTATTGGCAAACATCGTGACGGCTTCATCGGTATTATTTTTTAGATTACGGAAACAGATGATGTTGCCCTGGCTCTTCACCTCACCGCACAGACGATTGGTTCGCGAAAAGGCCTGAATCAGCCCGTGATGCTTCAGAGTCTTGTCCACATAAAGCGTATTTAACTTTTCGCTGTCGAAGCCGGTCAGAAACATATTCACCACCAGCAGCACATCGATCTGCCCATTCTTCATGCGCTTGGCTACGTCGTTATAGTAGTTGTAAAACGACTGCGTATCTTTCGTCGTGTAGTTCGTTCCAAACTGCTTATTGTAATCGCCGATAAATTTTTCCAGATGATCGCGAGAATGCTTTGTGCGATATAGCTCGTCCGCCTCCTCAAGCACATGCAACTCGACTTCGTCATCCCGTATCGGGAACGCGGCTTCCTGATCCTCCTCGTTCGCCTGATACGAAAAGATCGTCGCGATTTTTAAATCGTGTCCGCCAGCGGCCTTCAGATTCGCGAA
>JAEIOF010000037.1 GCA_016342445.1 Verrucomicrobiota bacterium
TATTGTTTTCCGGGTCACCGTCCAGGAAACGATCGGTCATCAAAAAATAGATGACATCGTCCTTCCACGGCCGATCGATCCAGTCTCGCGCCGAAACGACGCCAGCTAGAATGAGGATGAGGCAAATTGCGTATTTGATCCTATTCATGACAACCTCTTCTTTGAATTTGTTTTTTCAGTGTTGGTGGAACGGCTGAACACCTTGAAAAAGGCGTCAGTTCAGGTTCCGCACCGCTTCCGTAAACTTTTGTTTCCTTGCGCATTTTTTTGCCGACAGATCATAACCGGCTTGCGGGTAAGATATTGAGTGCAGAAGGATTAAACCCGAACTTCCAATGATTGGAAAATTCGAAGGTTTTTTTCCAGTGGTTGGAACTTTTTTAAAAATTTGTTCCAAGGTTTGAAAAAATGATTCTGCTGTCCATGATACCTCTTCTTTTTCGCAGGTGGATGAAGCGATAGCGCCTGGAGCGATCGCCTCGGATTCGCGGCTTAACAACGGTCATACTTTTCAGTCAAACCGCGCAGCCATTCAATCAGATCCGGGGTGATTAAATCCTCGGTAAAACGCCAGCGCCAGTTGCCGTCAACGGTTCCCGGTGTATTCATGCGGAAACCCTTTCCGAGCACATCCTGCAATGGAAGAATCGCCCACTTGCAGGCAGAGCGCATGGCCAGCATGCAGAAGTCGCGATGGATTTCTGAGCCGTCTGTTCCGAGGTAATCGAGAACGGTCTGCTTGGCAAAGTCGAATTCTCCATCCGCGCCGGGCGGCAGCTCGTCCTGAATTCCCGCAAACCAGTCGCGCACGGTTTCGTTGTCGTGCGTGCCGGAGTAAACGGTCCAGTTTTCCTCAATACCTTCCGGAACAATGTCGGGCTTGGCCATATCCATTGCGCCGAAGCGAAACTGCAGGATCCACATGCCGGGGAAGCCGCAGTCCGCGCGCAGCTGTTCCACATCCTTGGTGATCACACCGAGATTTTCGGCAATCACATGATCCGCGAGATGAAACTTTTTCCCGAACTCCGGCAGGTTTCGGAGGTTGTGTTCCAGCGACTTGAACAGCTCAAAGCCGGGCCCTTTCACCCAGCGTCCGCCGGCCGCGGTCGGGTTTTTCGCAGGGATTTCCCAGTAGCCCGCAAAGCCGCGGAAGTGGTCAATCCGGACAATGTCCACCATTTCAAACATGCGTTGCATCCGTTCAGTCCACCACTTGTAGCCGCTTGCGCGGTGCGCCGCCCAGTCATAGAGCGGATTGCCCCAGCGCTGGCCGGTTTCGCTGAAATAATCCGGGGGAACCCCGGCAATCACCGTCGGAGTTCCGTCTGGTTTCAGGAAGAAAAGTTCGCGGTTGGCCCACACATCAACGGAGTCCCCCGAAACGAAAATCGGAATATCGCCGATCAGCTTAATTCCCTTCTCGTGGCAGAACGCCGTAAATTTTTTCCACTGTTTGGAAAACAGGTATTGAAGCACTTCATGACGGCGAATGGATTGGGCGTGTTCTTCGCGGGCTTTTTCCAATGTGTGGAAATCGCGGTCCCGAAGACCTTCGGGCCATTCGATCCACTGCCGCAGGCCATGCGCTTCGCGGAGCGCCATAAACAGCGTGTAGTCGGACAGCCATTCACTCTCTTCTTTCAGGAAGGCCTCGAGCTCAGGCGTCGGCTCAAACCGGTCAGCCAGCGCGAACAGCACCTTTTCCCGGCTGTCGTTGACTTCAGGAAACTCCGCCTCGTCGCCCCTATACTCCGGGAAGTCCGCCAGATCCTCTTCAGAAAGCAGCCCTTCCTCCAGCAAGTCATCAAAACTGATCAGCAGATGGTTTCCGGCAAAGGCTGACGGGGACGAATACGGTGAGCTGGCGTACCCGACAGGTCCGGTCGGAAGGATCTGCCACAGCGTCTGGCCGGCGGCCTCAAGAACCTCAGCAAACTTCCGCGCTTCCGGGCCCAGCTCGCCCATCCCCCACCGCCCGGGAAGGGAGGTGATGTGAAGAAGAATTCCGCTTTTTCGTTCAAATTTCATAAGTTACTGCCCCGCCTGCTTTTTCACTGCCATTCTTCTCACGGTTGCAATCAGCAGCACAACGACCACGAGCAGCACGGGGCCGACCATCATGGCGTTGGCTCTTCCGAAATGTTCGCCAATCAGGCCGGACATGCCGGTGCCGATCGGAATTCCGATGGATCCGCAGGTGATGATAAATGATGTGGCTTTGGGGCTGGCGTGGCCGATCTGATCCAGACCGTACCCGACAATCGACGGGTAGATGCACGAATTGGCCAGCCCGAGCAGAACCATAAAGGGGATCACTGCGTACAGGCTTCTGAGATTGACGAACACCAGGATGAATGCGCCGAACAGCAGTGACGAGATGATGATGTATTTATAGGCTTTGACCCTCGGCAGGAGGAATTTTCCGAAGACCAGCCGGCCGAACATCTGGGAGAGCGCATAGGTGGTGACCATGGCGCCGACCAGCTTGATGCTGAACCCTAAATCCACCTGCATGCGCGGCTGGTTCAGGTTGTTCATGATCTGTTCCACATAGACGAACAGGAAAAAGGCGATAGCGGTCAGTATCAGCGGAAGGGACATGAAGCTCTCTTTTTCTTTGGCGGCTTCTTTTTCGGTTTTGCGGTCGCGGATTTCTTTGTCGGCGAGTTCGCTGATGTTCATGAAAAGAAGGATGGCGACAAATATAATAAACATGGCCGCAATCATTCCGAAAACGGTCCGCCAGGATGTGGCGGCAATCACAAAACCGTTAACGATCGGGCTGATCATGAAACCGGCGCTGAAGAACACGTTCAGGATGGCGAGCTTTCCTTCGCTTTCACCTTTCCGCCGCACGGTTCCCATGGTCATGTAGTAGCAGGCCACCAGCACAAATCCGACGGCCATGTTGCAGATGAACGACATCGACATGTAGATGGGAATGACGGGGAACAGCGCAATCAGGGACGATGCGATCAGCATCATAAAGCCGGCGAGAAGCAGGGTGTTTTTTCCCTTGATTTTGGAGATCACAAACCCGCCGGTGGCCATCGCCAGAATCTGCCCCCACATTCCGAACGAATCAAAAAAAACAATTCGCTCGGGAGTTTTTCCGAAGAATTCGGAAACCGGCACAGTGGTCATTCCGTAGATGGCTGCCTGGAACCCGCAAAACAGAAAAGCGATAAATGTAATCAGTACCGCTTTTCTTACATCCGCCTTTGTTGAAAAAATCACCTTCATTTCTGCACTATCAACTTCATTGCTCATGCTCAAACTCCTGTTTTTTATCTAAACGGTACCGTCTCTCTGCTCCTGAAAACCCGCGAACCCCGAAGCGGCCATTATTGACTTGTTGCCTCATCGATCCCGCGGCCTAAAACAAAAACCTGTGACTCCAGCGGGGAAAGCGTGGTGCGGATGGTTCCGCGCCCGTTTTTCACCACGAGGTCATTCTGTTGCGCACAGAAAATGTTTTCAAGAGAATAGGTACCGTCTTTAAGCTGCCATTTCTGAATGAGTTTTTCCGGCAGCTGCAGATCCAGCTGAGCGGATTGATTACGGTCAAAACTGGTCAGCACCACAATTCTGGAATCAGTCGACCAGCGGGCGAAAGAAAAGAGCTTTTCGTTGTAGTTTTCCGTGTTGGCCAGATTGTGCCTGTGCAGATCCATCATTTCGCCGTTCAGGGCGTCGTTATCGGCACTGAAGGAGAGAAGGGTGGTGTAATGTGTCCGCAGCGTTTTCTCAGCATCGGTCAGCTGTCCACCGTCATAGGCTCCGTTGTTGGCCCAGCGTTTTAGATTTTCCAATCCCCAGTAGTCGAAGATGGTGGTGCGTGTTGCCTTGCCGTAGCCGGCATCACGCTCGGCCGCTTCGCCGAGGGCTTGCGCGAAGTAGAGCAGCGACGGGCCGCGCCCGACCAGCGCGGAGACGGTCATCGCCGGTTTGCCCATGACGGCATCGCCCGCAAAATCGGGGCAGGCAATGCGCTGCTCATCGTGGTTTTCAAGGAAGTGGAGCATGTGGGGATCAATGTCGGAGTTGGCTTGAATAATTGGCAGCAGGGCGGATGCGGGCGCACGGCCCTGCATGATCCGCTTCATGGTGTCGTAGAAATCGACCTTGTCGTACAGTGCATCCATTAGGCCGAGCTGGATAAAATTACGATACAGTTTGCGGTTATAGACTTCGGCCAGGCAGAAGGCGTCGGAACTCTTCATTTTGATGGATGAATTCATGTAGCTCCAGAATTCGACCGGTACCATCTCCGCCATGTCAAAGCGGAAGCCGTCCACGCCAAAGTCGAGCCAGTAGAGGGCGATGTCGCGAAACTTGACCCACGAGTCGGGAACGTCTTTGTCGGCCCAGAATCGGGCGTGTTCCCGGAATGTCGCGCCGCGCAGGGATTCCGGCAGGGCGGGGAAGTCGTGCGTTCCGTCGGGCCGGACGCCATAGTTGATTTTCAGAGTTTCATACCAGTCGTTTGAGCTCGGCTGGGCAAGTCGCGAGCCGTTACCGGTCCATTTTGCCGGCGTTTCGTTAAAGAAATAGTCTGCCAGCGGGTGCGCCTCGCCGTTGAGGGGAACTGTTCCTTCCGGCACGCGGAAGGATTCGCCGACAATGTAGTAGAAGTTGTTGTCGCGCCGATAGGTCACACTCGTGTCGTCATCGGCGCCGAAGCCGCTTGAACCGTCCGGATTGGAGATGGAGTGGTAGGCGCGGGCCACGTGGTTGGGAACGATGTCGATCATCACCTTCATGCCGTGCCAGTGGGTGCGCTCGATGAGCGCTTTGAATTCATCGAGGCGTTTGGCCGGATTCTCCGCCAGGTCCGGATTGACGTTGTAGTAATCCTTGACTGCGTAGGGCGAGCCGGCGCGGCCCTTGACCGCATCCGGATCGTCGTTGGAGATACCGAAGGCTGTATAGTCGCGAATGACAGCGTGGTGCGGCACGCCGGTGTACCAGATGTGTGTGGTTCCGAATTCCTTGATGCCTTCCAGCGCCTCATCGGTGAAGTCGTTAAACTTGCCGACTCCGTTTTCTTCGATTGTACCCCAAGGCTTGTTGGTTGTGTTTCGGTTGCCGAACAGTCGGGTGAAGACCTGATAGATCACCACTTTTCCCTCTTTCCGAGGTGCTGTTTGCATGGGTTTTTCCGCCGGCATATAGCCGTACAGAAGGCCTGCGAAAAGAAGGGCCGCTAAGGACCCGAAAAAAAACTTGGACGTCGGTCTGGTCATTTTCATATACCTTTGGCTGTTTGTTTTTTCATCCTCTCCTGCGACAGGCGGGTTCTCGAAGGATCAATCTGGTCAGGCGAAGTTTCATGCCGGTTTTTACTGCTCCACATGGGATGCCCGTGCGCGGTAGAACTTATTGGTTTCGGACGGGTTGGTGTCGGTCCATGCCCCCGTGGTAAGACCGTTTGTTACCGGAGTCCATGAACCGGATGTCAGCGCGGTCGATGTCTCCACCGAATAGGTTCTGCCTGCGACGGCATCCCAGGTAATTGTGACGTCGCCGCCAGCGTCCACCGTTGTGGATGTGAGTTCGAAAATCGAGCCGGAGCTTAACGGGTTGGAGCCCGCGATATCCTCGTCGCCGTTCGTCATGCCGTCCTCGTCCTCGTCGCCGGAGGCGCTGAGGAGTTTGATCGTATCGCTGACCGGGCTCAAGGGGCCGGCGTTTCCGGTGTAGTCGGGGTTGACGGCCTTAACGCTGACCGACACCTCGTCGCCCTCGCTTGCGGAGACTTCGTATTCGCTGTCGGCGATGATGTTCGTGCTGACCGGGGAGCCATTCACCGTCACGATCACTTCGTAGTAAGGCACCACGCCGCCCGCGTCTGCGGCGATATCGGCCCAGTCGAAGGCCGCCTTATTGCCGATTTCGTAGGTATACGTGTTGGGTTTTTCGGGCTGGTCGGGCGTGGTTGCAGGCGCGGTGATGTCGTAAACCTTGAGATATTGGGCCTCGTAGGGCGCGGTCGCCCAGTCGCCATCAACCGTGGGCACCTTTTTCATGAAGACGGTGAATCCGGTGCTTTTAAGGTCGGCACCCGAAATGCCGGTGCCCCAAAGCCACTGGTCGCGCCGGGTAGAATCCTGTCCCGTGTATGCCGCGATGTTTTTGACATTGTAGGTGCGGCCGTCCTGCAGGCCGAGCAGGCCCGCCAGCCCGGAGGGGATCTTGTAATTGTCGCTCTGATCGTTATTGCGATCGAGGTTGGCGAATCCGATCACAACATCTTTCACCGCCGGCGAAGCGTTGGCTTCTTCGTATTTCGCAGCGGCGAAGATTTTGCTGTTAAAGCCATCGCCGTCGATGAACCACCGGTTCGAACTCCGGACGGCTGGGCTGGACGCGCGAGCGTTTTGGAGTCCCGAGTAGACTGGGAAGAGCTGGTCGTTGCCGTAGTTGGCGTCGGACCAGATCGGCGCCATGGAGTTCCAGCGTTTGAAATGCGGGACGTATTTTCCGAAATTCAACTCATAGTGGCTGTAGCCGTAGGTGGTGGAAATGCCCAGCTCCTGACCGGGAAAGATCAGGGTCGCGCCGTCGACCATGCCGACTGCGGCCGAGCGCACCACGGACTCCCATGGATCGGAAAAGGTTTCCTCGTCGTGCGAGGTGTTGTTGAGTAGCACCAGCCCCTGGCCGTAGGCGGTGCGGCGACCCTCGAAGATGGTGCGGTAGGCGTTGTAGTCCGTTGCGCTCTTGAGCGGGAAGACAATGTTTTCGTTCAGGATGTCGAAGCTGCGATTCGAGCGGTACGTGACCGCACCGCCGTCGAGCGACTCGCTCATCATCACAAAATTCCATTTATGGCTGCGGGCGACGTTGATGATGTATTCCCAGCAGCGCGGAGGAAGACCTTGGCCGAAATCGCAACGCAAGCCGTCGATGCCTTTCTTGTCCCAGGCATAACGCGCCTCGGCGTCGCCGTCGGCCGGGGTGGAGTTGCGGTTTTGGCCTGCGGGCCGTGTATTGTTCAGCCAATGAATGGCGTATTCGGCAAAGTAGTCCCAGACCCGGTGGGTGAGGTTCCACTGCTGGCCGCCCTGGGTAAAGTCATTCGCTGTCCAGTCGGCGTCGCTCCAGTCAAACCAGTCGCCTTCGCTGGTGTAGCTGGAACGTTCCGGTTCGGAGTCATACTCGACGAGTGCGTCGTAGCGACCGAAGAACACATCCTTAACATCGTTCCATTTGCCAAAGTCGTAGCGGTCGGGCCCCGCGGCAATGTTGGCCGCGGACGTTGCGCGGTTGCCGTAGTTTCCGTCGAGGGAGAAGAAGCGCGCATCGCGATTGCGGATCTCATCATACGGGGACCAGGTTGCTTCATCCGGCTGGAACAGATCGACGCCCTGCTGTGCAAGTTCAACGTCGAACGCCGTGTGGTTGAAGGGGGCGTCCAGCATGATGCCAACGCCCTCGGAGTCGGACGAGGCGACGAAGTTCGACCACGCGGCCATGGCGGCGGCGCGGTTCTGTTCGAGGGTGTTCGATCCATTGTAGTTGATGCTCATCAATTCATTGACCGCGAAAAAGTTTTTCACGGCGTACGGGCTGCCGGGATCGTAGGGACTGCTCGTGTTCGGGTTGATCTCTCGCCCGTCAATTCCGGCGGGATGGATCGGCTGGAACCAGAGCCAGTTCAGGCCCAGACTTTTCAGATAATCCAGATTCCAGTTTCCGTCGCCGCCCTGGGCCGCGCCGGGAGCGTCGTGCAGGTCCTCAAGGGTGGAGCGCTCGGCGAAGGTGTCGCCGCCGGCATCCACATTGAACACGTTGATTTCATAGAGCCGGATGTCGCGGGCATCGATCGGGGAAACAACGATTGCATGGTCGCGCAACCCGTACCAGATCCAGGTGTCCGGGTTCCATCCGTTTTCCGCGATGGCATCGCTGGTCTTGAAGCGGGCGCTCAGGCGGTAGGCTCCCGTTTTCGATGCGGGAATGGTGAGTTCGTAGATCCCGTTGGAGTCGCCGTCGGTCATATTGATGGGGATGTAGTAATGGCCCGTTACGGGGTCGGTATCGGCCGCTGAGTCGGTTGCGTCGTTGCCGGGAATCGGCTCGATCCCGTCGGCATATCCATCGCCGTTCTTATCGGCGCGAGCGAGGTCGCGCCGGTTCAGGTTCGAATAGATTTCGACGTCGGTGATGTTGCTGAATGACGTGAGATTAAAGAGGATTTCGATGTCCGCCGTCGTTCCGGCGATCTCGTCGATGAAGACGTGGCTGGTGGTGTATTCCGCGCTGCGGAAATCGTAGCCGGGAGCACGGACTTCAAGGTAGCCGGCGCCAAACATCACAGCGGGAACATAACAGATAAGAGCAATGACAATTCTTTTTATCATAATCGGATTACTACCCTTCTTATTGGCATTCGCGAACAATGGATTTATAACAAAACTATCCCAAATATGCCAGCATATGCTTATTCTGCCTAGCTAGCCGAACGGTTAGAAAATGACCCGCCCGCCCGCGATGGAAATGCTATCCCTGTGGCTAGCTAGACGGTGTTCGTTGTGTCGGGCAAACTGCACGCAGTGCCGAAGTGCCACATTTGGCGGATGCACGCGGATAAAGCATAGGCGGATAAATGTTCAACAGACTAAACAGACCGGCGGGGCTGGTGCTGGCGTGCGGGATAAGCCTTGCCGGCCTGAGCGCAGAAGGCCAGACGGTCTATGTTTCGCGCATGTGGCACAACCATCAGCCGCTTTACTGGCCGGAATGGAACAGTTCACCTCAAAATGAACGGGTTCAGTATGCCCAGGATTCAATCAACCTGAAAAGCGGGCAGGTGTATGACTCCTCCACCGCCCATCCGGAAAACGACCTGAATGCCATTTTCGGCGTTCAGGATCGCATCAATGCGTATCAGTCCGGCCCGAGAAATTCGCTGGCTAATGTCACCAGCGGCGGCTATACGATGAGCTATTCCGGATCGCTGATTGATAACGTCAACAACCTCGGCGCCAACGGGCATTCGGGATACAGCACCAGTTGGTGGAACGGCAACCGCGAAGCGGTCACGTGGATGACCTCCGGAGGAAACCCCAAGCTGGACATGGTGGGATTCACCTACCATCACTCTCTGGGGCCGGTGCTTCCAAAATCCGTTTTCAGGAAAGAACTCGATATTTTCCATGAAGCCGCCTACAAGGCCTGGGACAAAGGTTCGGTTGAAAACCGGTCGAGGGGATTCTTTCCGACCGAAATGGCCTTTTCGCCGACGATGATTGAAGTCCTCGCGGATGAAGGATACGAGTGGGCCATTGTCGCGAGCCATCACCTCAGTCGCACGCTCCCCGCCTACATGGGCAACGCGACCTATACCGATCCGGAGAACAACAGCTGGAAGATCTTTTCCAGTCCGCCGAACAGGGCCGACCAGCTGGGAAGCGCCAGTGGAGGCGCCTTCTGGTTCGGGACCGGCAATGTGGGTGAAACCGCCTATAACTACGCCCCCTACGCCTACCAGCTCCATAAAGCGCAGTATGTGAACCCGGAAACGGGCGCAGAGTCCACGATCATTCTGGTGCCGTCCGACGATATTCAAAGCTACAAGGCGGGGTACTCCGGTTGGCAGAAAGGACTGATTGACGACAACATCAACCCCTATGCCGGCGATTCAGCCCGTCCCTGCCTCGTCATGCCCGCCACGGACGGCGACAATGCCTGGGGCGGCGGCTCTTCATCGTGGGATGTCGATGCGCCGAGTATGATGAACAACGGGACATATCCCGGCGTCGCAGTTCAGGATTTTGTGGATGACTACGGCGCCGCGGCGGACACCGTGCATATAGAGGATGGCGCATGGATTTTCCCCGAGAGCGATTACGGCTCCCCCTGTTTCCTTAAGTGGGTGGAGCCGCCGGCAAAATCCGGCTCTGCCTCTTGTGTGCCCAACACGCAAATCGATTGCGAAACGCCGGGCTTCACGCCGAAATTCTACAGCTGGGCCCCGGTAATAGCCGGAGCAAACTGGTGCGAGACGGCTGAACAGATCTGGGAGGATTTACATGGGGCCGGCTCGGTGGCGGCATGGAAGATTCAGGGGCCGTATGACAATCTGAATGGCGGAGCCTATTCCTCGCCGAACATTGTAGAACGGGCCTGGCACATCTATCTATGCGGTCTGGACTCCGGCTTCCAGTATTATGGCGGCGAAGGCAATGACGATGAAGTCAAGACGTCGCTGGCCACCCGCCGGGCGGTGGAACTGCTGCAGTCCTTCATGAGCACAAACGGGGTCAATGACCACACCCCTCCCACGGTCTTCAAACCCCAGCGCTTCCCGTGGAACCCGGGCGCTTACACCTTTGGCTGGTTTAATATCATTCCCGGCGACGGAAATGCGCTGAAGAAAATGAATTCTGAATTCTACATATGGACTCATGCATACGACATCAGCGGCATTACCAACATTGAAGTGAAGGTGCGCATAGACAATGACGGCGTCAATACGATGGCCAATAATCAGAACGAAATCTATGCCGGCGGCAGTGATGTCGGCAGCTGGGTTCCGGTGCCGATGACCAGGCGGGTTCTTCCCCGGGGCGCTGCGGCCCTGACCGCCGCCGCCAACAACTCCAAAATTCAATACTTTGATCAAGCCCTCTCGCCGGAGGTGGCCGACTATTATTTCGTTAGGATTGACGACTCCGCTCTCCCCGGCTTCCGCGGCAAGCTGCTCGATTATTATATTGAGGCCGTTGACGGGCAGGGCAATGTGTCCAAGTCCGACATCCAGCATGTCTTTGTCGAAGACGACGAGGCGGTGCCGCCCGGGCCTCCCGGACAGCCGACGGATGTCGGCGCGACCGCGATTTCCAGTACGCAGATTACCATTTCATGGATCGCAGGCTCCAACGCCGCCAGTTACGTAGTGAAGCGCGACGGTTCGGAGATCGATACCACCTCGGCCACAAGCTATACGGATTCGGGGCTGGCGCCATCGACTCTCTACATTTATAGCGTGGTTGCAAGCAACTCGGCCGGGGTCTCGCAGGAGTCCGCTTCCGCCAGCGCCACAACGCAGGCTCCCTCTCAGGAATTCACGATGGACGGTAGCGCGGATTTTGAAGGCTACCTTGTGGCAGATTCCAACATGGTGCTCTATGCCGCCATCCGCGGGACCCGGCTTTATGTGGCGACGGAGTCACCCACTGGAACGGCTCGCGACCATTTTATTCTGGTTTCGGACGTGTTGCTGTCCTCAGCGACGAACGCCGCCCCGTGGGCAAAAGCCGGAACCGTGGCCGTCGCGGACGGCAAGCCGCACCTTGCCGGAGAAGGCGACAGCGGCTGGGCGGGGTGGTTCAATGCGCCCGGCGGTTCCGAACTGTTTAATTTGAGTGGAAATCAGCTGGAGGGATCTATCGACCTCGCCGCCCAATTCGGTTCCGTGCCTCCGACCGTCTATCTGGCCGCGCTGGCCTACGAGACGGTCGATGGCGGAGCGCTTGCCGCGCAGGCCCCTGCGGGCAATGGCGACAGCCACGTTGACCCCAACGAATTTATTGCACTCCCGGTTGAGGCGATCCGCGACTCGTTGGCAAATGGCGCCTTCGACCGGCTGGATCCGGCGCGCGGTTTCCGGATATTGGAAGGATGGAGCGGTAGTAATCCCGACCTTGTATGGCTCTGTGTGCCGGGCCGTCTCTACCAGCCGGAATATTGCACCAATCTGGGCAGCGGATGGCTCCCCCTGGGCGACTCCCTTCAGGCCGCCAGCGGACAGGATTCGCTGTCGAGCTCCACCCTGACGCAAGGCACGAACAATCCCTGCTTCTTTCGCATTCGGCTGGAGTAAACGCGGAAGTTCAATAAGCCGGAAAACAGCCGGGTTTGTGCCAGTGGCCTGCGCGGTCTGTTGTTAGAGAGAAGTCTGGCCGAGGCGTCCATACATAAAAAAACCCCACCTTGCGGTGAGGTTTTCAATAACCTGACCCCCTCGAACGAGGAGGCTTCTTAAACAAAAGAAGAGGGCTTTAAGCTTCTTCTTCTTCGGTTGTTTTCTTTTTATTGCGGCGGATCATCCATGCGCCCATGCCGCCGATTCCGAAGAGCAAAGCGGTTGCCGGTTCCGGGACGACCTGTATGTTGTTGGCATACAAACGGTTTGTAGCGCCGTCGCCATCGGTACCGCCGCAGTAGAGTTTAAAGCCGCCTGCAACACCCGTGTAGACTCCGGTGTCTAAATCAGTTATGCCTCCTGAGCGTGTAATGCTCCATGTTCCGGCACCTGCGGAGGTCTGAGTAAACTCAAAGAGGAATTCTGTATTATCAGAGTAGCCGTTCCCGATTGATGTTCCGCCCATCGTGTAATCGTCGCCGCCGACATTAAAGTTGATGATTTCGGTGCCGCCCGAGGTCAGGAGGTTAAGCCCTTTAGCTCCGTTGCGCCAGTTGACGGCGAGCTCGATGGAGAAGGTCTGGCCGACGGAGAGGTCTGATGAAAAATAACGCCAGGCGTCGGCGTATTCACCCGAGTAGCCATACATGCCGAAGGATTCTCCGCTAACGTTAATGTCAGCACCGGGCGCGGCGAGATCCGTCGAATCTCCAATGAGGTGTCCCGAGTTGCCTCCGCCGGCAGCAAGAGTCCACGCGCCGAAACCTGTGCCGCCACTGGTGCCATTGGTCCAGCCAGAGTTATACGCGATGTCCGACGCGTTATCCGTAGCGATCACGGCAGCACCAGCTGATACCGCCAGAAGCAACGCAACAATACTAGTAATTACTTTCTTCATAGTTGTTCCTCCTTTACCTTGAATTATCGAACCTATAGCAGGATCGCCATAAAGATGCCAGCATATGCGACTTCTGCCTAGCTATCCGAACGGTTGGTTTTTTTTGAATCATCCGCTCAAGAAAGCCGCCGTTTGGATCTCGGCGGATGAGCTCTTCCAATGGTTGGAAAAAATACAAGCCCGCCGGCGCGATCGGGTTGCCGCTACGCTTCTTGCTGGAGCGCCCAAAGCACTTTCGACGTCGGCGCAGGTCCAATGTTTGGAACGCAGGCACGAACCATCATCATGCTTCTTCCGCGTCCGGCTTGAAGGCCGGTAAAGCTGCGACGAGACAGGATGGGCGTGACCAGTCATGACTCCGACGAGCTCGCATTGTCGCTCATCGACAACTTCCCGGTTATTTCCAGTCAGTAAAAAACAGTCACTCCAAAAGACTAGCCGGTTGGCCAGCTAGGCAACGCCCCGTCGTGTATGAGACCTTCTAACCACTATGGAGCTTCATGTTGAATGCATTGGCGTGCGTGCGGCGCAAGATCGAGTTTGAATACCACGGAGGGAGAAGCGCAATGGCTAATATCAGCGCAAGATGCGTTGCAACGGCTTTCTTGATTGGGGGAGTTGGGGTTTCGGCGAATGTCGATTCGCAGCTGAGAGCTTCACGGGTTTATGGCCAATCAAAGGCTGTAATTCTTGCCGGGCTGAAGGATGACGCCCGGTCCTATGAACTGACAAGCAATGTGCCTCTGCGCGACAACCTGCCCGCGGACAAACGGGTCGTCTTTTCGGAAACAGACGGTCAGGCGGTCGTTCGCACGGGCAACCCGATGTTCGACGGGTTGTACGCAATGGCGGTTCATGAAGCCATTGAAAACTCGGTATCCGAAATTAAGGATTATGCGTACAACAACGGTGTGGCATTTCAGCTCAATGCCTTTGAAACCGGTGAAAAATGGAACTATGTATGGACGCGGGATCTGGCCTATTCGGTTCACCTTTCCCTTGCCGGCTTTGATCCCGGTCGGGCGAGGGAGTCGCTTTTGTTTAAGACATCGGTGCTGAAGCCGTCTGTGTCGGGCGGATATCCGAACCAGATCATCCAGGACACCGGATCCGGCGGAAGCTATCCCGTCTCCACGGACCGTGCATCCTGGGCTCTCGGAGCATGGGAGACGCTCAAATATCTGGGGGGCAGCGAGCGCGAATCGTTTCTGAAGAAGGTTTATCCGATTCTGCGCGATACGATCGAGCAGGATCGCATCCTGATTTACGATTCCGCGGACGGCCTCTACCGCGGCGAACAGTCCTTTCTGGATTGGCGTGAGCAAACCTATCCCGGATGGACCAAGGAAGATGTGCTTCCGATCGCCATGTCTAAGGCACTGTCGGTCAACGTGCTGAACTGTTACCTGCTTTCGGTGGCCTCCGAGTGTGCCGCCCGGATGAACGAGCGGGAAGAGGCCGCGCGTTACGCGGAATGGGCTACGGATCTGAAATCGGCCATAAACGAGCATTTCTACGATGCCGATGCCGGGCTGTACAGCACCTACCTGCTTTCCGACGGTCTCTCCACCGTGCGCGCAAACCGCTACGACCTGCTCGGCGAATCGCTGGCCATCCTGTTCGGTGTGGCCGATGCCGAACAGGCCAGGAGTATCATCGAGAATTATCCGGTCGGGCCGCACGGTCCGCCAGTGGTCTGGCCGCAGGAACGCACGGTTTCCGTTTATCACAATCAGGGCATTTGGCCTTTTGTGACGGCCTATTGGGTTAAGGCTGCCCGCAAGGCCGGTAATGCCTCGGCGGTTGACCATGGGGCCGAATCGTTGCAGCGTTTGGCCGCCCTTAACCTTTCGAATATGGAAAATTACGATTTCGTCAGCGGCCTTGCGGAAGTGACGGGACAGTCCCTTAATGGTCCCGTTATCAATTCCCGCCGTCAGCTTTGGTCGGTGGCCGGCTATCTTTCATTGGTTCAGGATGTTGTCTTTGGATTGGAGACGTCGTGGGACGGTATCCGTTTCCAGCCCTGCATCACCGAGCAATTGCGCAACGAAACATTTGGGGCCAGCGAGGTCATTGAGCTCCGGAATTTTTCGTATCGCGATACACAAAACAACATCCGCCTCCATTTGCCGCCCGTGAATTCGTATGCCGGCGGAGTATGCGCCATTCAAAGCGTGAAGCTTAACGGGAAGCAGGTCGGCAACACCTTCGTTCCGGCGGATGCGCTGGAGCCGACGAATCAGTGGGACATAATCCTGCAGGCACCCGAACAGGATCAAGAAGCTTCTTCGTTGCGGATGGTGGATCCCTCGGACAAAAGGGAGCTGTTCGGGCCTCTTCAGCCGACATGGGACGAAGGGATTACCTCTGAAGATGGGCGATTGGTGCTGCATTATCAGCACGCCGACCCGGCTAACGTCGCTTTCAACATCTATCGTGACGGGCAGATGGTTGCGAAGGGTGTCAGGCAAACGACATGGGTGGATGAAGATTCCTCCGATTATTCTGAAGTAGTGCACAGCTACGCCGTGGAAGCCGTGGACGTAGATAGCGGCACCGCCTCGCATCTGTCTCCATTCCTTCGCTATTGCGACGAAGGGCGGAAACACCTGATCTTGGCCAAGGATATGAAGAACCTTGGCGGCAAGTTGGTTTCGGGCCACCATTTCGAGAATTGGGGGCAACCCGCGGACGAACTCATGATGACACCTTTCGAGGTGAACCGCAGTGGACGTTATCTGGTTCGCGCAGAATTCTCCAACGGATCGGGCCCGGTCAACACCGGTATTACCTGCGCGGTGAAGAAGCTCGACGTGATGGAGTCCGGTTCAAATGCGGTTGTCGCCACCGGCTATCTGATCATGCCGCAATCCGGCAACTGGGGTCGTTGGGATATGTCCACTCCTGTGAGCGTTCCATTGGCCGCCGGGAAGAAATACGTTCTGCGCATTCGTGAAGATGACTACTCGCGGAACATGAGCTATCTGGAACAGAACGCGCGCTACACGGCGTTGCCCGGCGGCGGGGGTAGCGGGTACAACTATGTCAACATTGCGGCGGTTCATGTCGAACTGGCTTCATCCATGCCCTCCAGCCATTGAGGCGCGCAGGAGCCCGATTATAAAAGGTGAGATAATAACGATATGACGATAAACCACAAGATGATCAATACCCGTTGGGGGGCCGTGCTGCTGGCCGCGTCACTGCTGTGGGCGGGGGCGTTCACAATCTATGCCGAAGTCACGCAGGTCGGGGACATTACCGGCGTCACGGTCACGACCAATTCCTCTTCGGGAAACTGGACCGCATCGTTTGCCGTCAGCAGCGGGGGGGCGGTTGCGATTACACCCTGCGCGCCGGATGTCGTGCGCGTTGACTTCCATTGGGCCGGGGTTTTCCCGACTGAGCAGATCATGATTGATAAGCCGTTGGACAAATGGACGGCCTCCGGAGCAACCCTTTCCGACGAAGGCTCCTGCTACCGGATTCAGACTGCGGAACTCGATATCCACATCGAAAAAGCACCCTACAAGATTCATTTCAAGGACAAGAGCGGATTCAGCCTGCTTCAGGAAGACTTCACGGAGTATGACCCGGACTACCTCTTCACGGGGCAGAGTTGCGGCGCGACCGCGAAGCTGAAATGCCAAAAAACAGTCCCCGCCAGTCAGGCCTTTTTCGGAGCGGGTGAATACGGCGGCCCGATGAACCGGCGGGGGAGCACTATTGAGTGCTGGAACACCGGAACCTATAACTGGGGTGAATTCACAAACCCAACCTATTTGAATGTTCCGTTCTTCTACGGGGTTCAGCCTGCCGAGAACGGAAATCCCGCTTACGTCTACGGCCTGTTTTTTCACAATCCTTCCCGCCCGAAATTTAAATTCGCAACAGAGGGAAGTGATAAAGTGTCCTTTCAGGCCGGCGACGGGCGGATGGATTACTTTTTCTTTGGAGGAGGGGCACGCCACTCCATGGCCAAGGTCATCGACCGGTATTCCGAATTGGTCGGGCGCCCTGTGATGCTTCCCAAGTGGGGCTTCGGGCATCACCTTTCCCGGTTCAGCTATTCTAATCAGGAATGGGTTCAGTACGTTGCCAATCAGGCTGTACTGGAAGATATCCCGCTGGACGGGATCTATCTGGACATCGATTACATGGACTGCGATGTGAATAACAATCCCATGGACGGGAACCTGAAGCAGCTCACGATGAACAGCAATTTTCCCGACCCGGCAGGCATGATCAAGTATTGTCATGATCGTGGCGTGCAAGTGGTTCCGCTCATTGAGCCGTGGATTATGGTGAACGACAGAAAGCTGCATGATGAGGCCAATACCGAGCAGCACTTTGTCAAGGATAACAACGGCCGC
>JAEIOF010000038.1 GCA_016342445.1 Verrucomicrobiota bacterium
CCGCAAGGCCGCGCCGCACCTGCGCGGGAGCACACGCAGAGAAAAGCCCGACGCCCACGGCGAACGTTCCAAGGATCCAGGCGGTAATGGCTAAGGCTGACATCTGCTTTCCTTTCCGAAAGAGCTTGATAAAACAGCCTCATCAAATAGATTTTCCGCTCAGATTTCCACTCGAAACGGAAACTAAAGCAAACTAAGGAGCAAGATCATGGGAAGCAAAATATTTGACGTCGTAAAACCTGGCGTTGTCACTGGCGATGATGTTCAGGCAATTTTTAAAATCGCAAAAGAAAACCTGTTCGCACTGCCGGCTGTCAATGTGGTGGGTTCTGACTCCATCAACGGCGTTCTCGAAGCCGCGGCAGCAGTCAACTCGCCGGTCATCATTCAGTTCTCGAACGGTGGAGCCTCCTTCACCGCCGGCAAAGGCTGCAAGGAAAACGGCGCGGTTCTCGGCGCTATTTCCGGCGCGAAACACGTCCACACAATGGCCAAAGCCTACGGCGTGCCGGTCATTCTGCACACCGACCACGCGGCCAAAAAACTGTTGCCCTGGATCGATGCCCTGCTCGACGCCAGCGAAGCAAACTTCAAAGAAACCGGCAAGCCGCTGTTCAGCTCGCACATGCTCGACCTCTCTGAAGAAACCCTCGAAGAAAACGTGCAGACCTGCGCGAAGTATCTCGAGCGCATGAGCAAAATCGACATGACCCTCGAAATCGAACTCGGTTGCACCGGCGGCGAAGAAGACGGCGTCGACAACTCCGACATGGACGAATCCAAGCTCTACACCCAGCCCGAAGACGTCGGCTATGCCTATGAAACGCTGATGGCCATCAGCCCGCGCTTCACCATCGCCGCTTCCTTCGGAAATGTGCACGGGGTTTACAAACCGGGCAACGTCAAGCTGACCCCGAAGATTCTGGATAACTCCCAGAAATACATTCAGGAAAAATTCAACACGGCTGAAAAGCCGGTTGATTTCGTCTTCCACGGCGGTTCCGGTTCTTCACCTGAAGAAATCAAAGAAGCCATCAGCTACGGCGTGATCAAAATGAATATTGATACCGACACGCAGTGGGCCACCTGGGAAGGGATACTGAACTTCTACAAGGCCAACGAGGCCTATCTGCAGGGACAGCTCGGGAACCCGGACGGTGCCGACAAACCGAACAAGAAGTTCTACGATCCGCGCGTCTGGTTGCGTAAAGCTCAGGAGTCGATGGTCGCCCGCGTCAAGCAGGCGTTCGCCGACCTCAACGCCCTCGACCGCAACTAAGGTTTCCGAACCCTGGAAAAAGGAAAGCCCCGGCGCACGCCGGGGCTTTTTCTTTGTCTAAACAAGCCCGTTCATGGTAAAAGGCACTCATGAGCGCCGACCCTTTCTATCTAAACCGGCCCGTTCACCTCGCCCGGCGCGATGTGTTTTACACCGAAGCAGCTGATTCTATTCGCCAGCTCTCCTCCAGCAAAGAACCTGCCGTTCAGCGCCTAATCGCGGAGAAGGCGCTCTACCTCCTGCGCGAAAGCCGCCGCCACGCTCAGGCCGCGAATCTATCGGAACAAACCTCTCCCCAAAGCATTCTGTTTGTAGACTTTCTGGATACTGCGGTTGATAACACACAATCGATCGCCCGTATGCTTCGCCGACAAACGGTGGTTGGGGAATCCGGCAATCCGCTCGACCGGTTTCTCGGCTCTACCGATACCAGCTCAAAAATGCACGGCCACTACCACCGCTGCGCCGGACTGGTCTTAAAGGGGCTGCTCAATATTATTCGCGACGCGGAAAAACCGCTTCACGAATTACAACAGGCCAGTCTCGCCATAATGTCTCCCACCGATAAAGCCCGCTACGAAAAAGCCTATAAACAATTTTCGTTACTGGCCGATGGCGAGGCGGAGGCGGCCGTGGGGCCTTTCGCCAAACCCTGAGACGCTTACCGTCCAAACTTGCGGTTCAGCTCCGTGAAGCTGGTGAAAATCAGCGTCGGTCGGCCGTGCGGACAGGTATAGGGCATCTCCGTCTTCGCCAAATCCTCCACCAGCCGCTCGATGGCTTTCGTCGACAAACTGTCCCCCGCCCGGACGGAAACCCTGCAGGCCGCCTGCGCCACCGTTTCGCGAAGCGCCTCGCGCGTCGCCCGTGCCGAGGCCCCGCTCTCCTCCAGAGCCTTGGCAATCCCGGTCAAAACCACCGCCGGAGAGCCCGCCTGTAAATGAACCGGAAGCGCATCGACCATAAACGTGTCGTGTCCGAAATCGGAAATCCCGAAGCCCATCTCATCGAGCACCGGAATCTGACGGCGCAGCGCCTCGGCATCGGCGGGCATCAGCTCGATGGTTTCCGGCGTCAGCAGCCCCTGCCGCGATGGAGTGCCATCGGTGATCTCCTTCATAAATTTTTCGAACAGCACCCGCTCATGGGCCGCCTGCGGATCCATCAGCACCACGCCGTCCTCCGTTTCGAGCACCACATACAGACCGCCCGCCTGCCCCAGCACCCGGCACCAGGCCCATGGGGAGGAGGGAGAAGAGATCGGAGATCGGAGATCAGAGGCCGGAGGACCAGCAGATGATGCTTCGACGCTCTCGCCCTGATTTTCCGGTTTCTGACCTCTGAAGTCTGATCTCTGATCTCCGATGTCCAGCTCGTGCTGCTGTTGCGGCGGAGCTTTTGGGGCATCGAAGCGGAACGACGGCTCGCGCCGCTCGGTTTCGGGCGCCTCTATAACCAGCGCTTTTTCGATCGCGGCAATCACCGCGTCGCGCACGGCGGCGGGATGGCGGAAGCGCACCTCTTTTTTGGCGGGATGAACATTCACATCCACAAATTCAGGCGGCGTCTCAATGAACAAAAAGGCGGAGGGATGGCGTCCGCGCGCGAGCACCGCATGATAGGCCTCGTTAATCGCGTGGTAGATGATCGGCGCGGAAGCGGGCCGTCCGTTGATGAAAATATACTGATCGGATCGATCTTTACGCCCCGTCTGCGGCAGTCCGGCGAACCCGCTGACATTGACTTCATCGGTTTTAAAATCGAGCTCACGCAGGTGACTGAAAAACGAGGCGTTATACAACTCGGCGATGCGGTCGGCCAGCGAGCCGCCGCCGGGAAGGTTATAGAGCTCGCGGCTGTCGGAGGTCAGCGAAAGGCCCGTCTCGGGGTGCGCCAGCGCGTACACCGCAAAGAGTTGACGAATCTGCGCCAGCTCGGTCGATTCCGTCCGCAGAAATTTACGGCGGGCGGGCACGTTGAAAAAGAGGTTGCGCACTTCCATGCGCGTGCCGGGCGGACACCCCGCATCGGCCACATCCTGCAGCCTGCCTCCCGCCACACGAATTTCCGTTCCACTGAGCTCATCCGCCGACCGTGTGATTAAGGTGAAGCGCGAAACTGCGGAAATGGATGAAAGCGCCTCGCCGCGAAATCCGAGCGTGGAAACCGCCTCGACCTCTTCGGCTGTGCGGATTTTACTGGTGGCATGCCGTTCGATCGAAAGCATCGCGTTGTCGCGGTTCATCCCGGAGCCGTTGTCGGAAATGGCGATCAGTTGCATACCGCCGCGAACGATCTCCACATCAATTTGTGTCGCGCCGGCATCGAACGCGTTTTCCATGAGCTCTTTCATCACGGAGGCGGGCCGTTCAATCACCTCTCCGGCCGCAATCTTGTTGATCACATGGTCGGGAAGCATCTGGATATTCTGATTCACGGCGGACAATCTAACGGTTTTTCCAATGGTTGGAAACGTTGATGCAGATTTTTCCAATGGCTGGAAGAAATGGACAAAAAAATCCTGGGATTGGACCGTTTATTCCGCGGCGCGGGCTTCGGCGACAATGGCGATGCCGGAGCTGGTTCCGATGCGGGTGGTTCCGGCAGAAATCATGGCGCAGGCGGCGGCGTAGTCGCGCACACCGCCGGAGGCTTTCACCCCGAGCCCGGCGGCTTTCACCGCGTTCGACATCAGGGAGATATCTTCGACGGTCGCGCCGCCGAATCCGAAGCCGGTGGAGGTTTTTACAAAGTCGGCTTTCGCTTCGATACACAGTTTGCAGGCGCGGCGTTTTTCGTCGTCGCTGAGCAGCCCGGTCTCGAGAATCACTTTGAGAATTGCTCCGCCCGCGTGGCAGGCGGCGGCGACAGCGGCGACATCGGCGAAGACCGCTTCGTCGTCGCCGGATTTCAGCGCGCCATTGTTGAGAACCATGTCGATCTCTTCAGCGCCATCAGCGATGGCGCCACGGCTCTCAAAAACTTTCTGCTCGGTAGTGACGGCACCCAGCGGGAAGCCGACGACGGAGCAGGTTTTTACGCCGGATCCCTGGAGCCGTTCGTGAACCTGACTGACGTTAACGGGATTGACGCAAACCGCGCAAAAGTTGTGTTCGACGGCTTCGTCGCAAAGTTGACCCACCTGCGCCGGGGTGGCGTCCGGCTTGAGCAGGGTGTGGTCGATCATCCCCGCGATTTCTGCGGCGGAAACCTTCATTACTTATCCGTCAGGTTTTTGAAGTTGGCTTCGCGAAGCAAAGACGCCTGCCAGTCCGAGGCCAGCTGACGGACACGTCCCTGGGAAAGCCCCTCGACGAGTTCCTGCCGGATGCCGGGCAGCCCGACCTCGATATCGGTCGATTTGCGCTCAGCCACGTAGGCGATCAAAACGCCCTCTTTCACCGGAACGGGACGGCACAACTCACCCTGCTGCCTGTTCAGACAGATCGGAATCAGGACATCCGCATACTCGTTATCGAGCTGACTGGTGACATCAAATTCCTCAGTGGTTTCAATTTTTAGGTTATACGGCTTGATCGCCTCTTCGAACGAGCTCCCGGCGGCCAGCGCAGCGGAAACCGCTCCCTGAAGCTCGAGGGCACGGTCTGAAAGAGCATTAGCCACCGCCTGCGCGCGGGCCGCATCCATCACCTTATCGGCCACCACCTCGAAGTCGGGAAGGAAGGAGGGGAGTATTTTTTCCAGAGAGAGAACATAGACGGAATCTTTACCGACCACGGCGTCGCTGAAAGAGCTGTAGGCATCGTCCTGCAGACGGAAGGCGGCCTGACGGAACGGCGCAGTGGGGTCAACGCCGCTGAGCTCATCGTCTATGCCGAATGCCGGAAGAGTTTTGACTTTCAGACCGGCCGCGGCGGTGGCTCCGGAAAAGTCGGGCTGATCAGTTTCGGACTGCGGCGCGATATCCCCCACCAGCGTGGTGGCTGCGTCCGCGGCGAGACGACGCGCGGCGTTTTCTGTCAGTTGAGCGGTGATTTCCGATTCAACATCCCCAAAATCTTTATATTCGGCAACGTTTAGATCGTTGGTCGTTTCGATGCGATAGTTTTCAATATTCTGCTTATATACATGCAGGGCGGTTCCTTCCGGAATCTCGACCTGATCGATAAAATCGCTGACCTTCCACTCGACAAAGGAAACGCGCACTTTAGCAGGCATCCGGAACGCTTCGATGTTCTCAGCAAACAGGGCTTCTGCCTCATCGCGGGAAACCGTCACCCCTTTTTCAATCTGTTCGCGCGGGAGCAACGCCGTTTTGAGCACAAAGCGATCGGTGTAGAGAGCATAAGCCCGGCGCAACTCGTAGGGTGTAATCAGCGCGGCTTGTACCGGACGGAACATGAGCTTGCGCAAAGCAATCTGCTCGCGGAAAAGGGTTTCGGCCTGTGTAGAGGAGATGTTGAGGTACTTCAAAACCGCCTGATACACTCTGGGATCAAACACGCCGCTCTCGCCCTGAAATGCGGGCATCTGCTGAATCTGTGTCACCACTTCCTGATCGGCCACCATAATTTTTTCCCCCTCGGCTTTGCGAAGTGCCGCCAGCCGAACCCACGCCTCTTGGCGAAGCTCCAGCGCCAATTCGTCCGTCATCCGGGGCTGCCGGCCGGAAGTCAATGCGTACCAGATGAAGGTGTTCTGGTAGGCGAGACGATACTCCTGCGGCATCACTTTTTTACCGAAGA
The DNA here is from genome assembly GCA_016342445.1 of Verrucomicrobiota bacterium. Lineage (GTDB taxonomy): Bacteria > Verrucomicrobiota > Kiritimatiellia > Kiritimatiellales > Tichowtungiaceae > Tichowtungia. The sequence continues at coordinate 5,986 of JAEIOF010000038.1, forward strand.
GCTCCCCAACGGGCTGGACTTTGGTTTTCGAGGACTTGCTGCCCATCGTCGGAGTGAAGAATCCGACAAATGCAATAATGATGACGCCGAGAATGATATACCAGACCACCTTGGACTGAATCAGTTTGTGAAATTTGCTTATCAACATTGCCATGAGAAAACCCCTTAGTTCGTAAATAAAAATGAGCGGACAGCTTAGCCTTGAGCCCCCGCGCGGTCAACGGGAAAGCGGAACGCTCAGCTGCGAATCAGGCGGGCGATGAACATGCCGTCGCCGGGGCCTTCCCAAGGCCAGATTTGGATGGAGCCGCCGGTCGGCTTGCCGGTCAGCGGATGGGCAAACGGATCGAGTGCAAAGCCGGGATGCTCGGCGAGGAAACCTGAAAGCACTTCGGTGGTTTCTTCGTTGGTGAAGGTGCAGACGGCATAAATCAGCACGCCGCCGGGTTTAACACACTGCGCCGCATTTTTGAGCATCCGCAGCTGGAGATTGCGCTTCTGAGCGGGGTCGCGCGGGTCGGTGCGCCAGCGCGCATCGGGATTACGGCTCCAGGTTCCCCACCCCGAACAGGGGGCATCGACCAGTACGCCGTCCCACTCTTTTGTAAACGGGGCATCTTTTGCCAGATCGTGCTCCTGCAAGCGGATGTTTTTTATTCCGTCGGTGCGGGAGCGCTTTTTACAATTCGCCAGCGCCTCTTCGCGAACATCGGTGGAGAACACTTTGCCGCTGCTGCCGATGAGGTCGGCCAGTTGCAGCGCTTTACCGCCCGCGCCGGCGCAGGCGTCCCACCAGTCGCTGCCCTTTTCCGGCGCGGCGACCGCGCCGACGGCCTGCGAGGCGATATCCTGCACTTCGAACTGCCCGCCGTGGCCCAGCGCGCCGAGCGAACGGCCGGCGGGAATCGAAACGGCGTTCTCCAGCTGCGGATGCGTTTTGAAAGGAATCCCCGCTTCGGAAAGCATCTTTTTAAAAATATCGTTGCGCAACCGCAGCCAGGTCGGCGGGCGCTGTTGAAGGGTTTCGTAGAACAGCTCCTCTTTGCCGGCGGGAAATTCCACCGATTTTCCAAGGTTTGGAACCGGTTGATCCGGGGTTTGCTTACCTTTTCCAAACTCCGGAAAAACCAGATCGGTTTTTTCCAGAGTCTGGAAATCAGGGAACCAGGCGCGGACGGCGGCGAGCTTTTCGTCGAGCGTTTTATCGCCAAGCGGTTGCCAGTCGCGGCCCTTGATGATGAGCGCGGGATGAATTTCGGTCTGATCGAGGTGCACCGAGAGGGAGGCTGACTCTAGCAAGTTCAGGCCGAGCGGCTTGGTCCAGCCGAGCCAGCGGTAGTAGGAGAAGAAGCATTCGGTGAGGAATCGGCGGTCGCGAGAGCCGAGCTCGTGGCGGTTTTTGAAGAACTGGGCGAGCACCCGGTCGGCTGGATGCTGTTTCTCTAGAACGAACGGGTTGAGCCATTCGAACATCTCAGTGACGATCACGCTCTGGCGCTTGATGATTTTATCGGAAAGAATTTTCACGGGGGTCCTCGCAGTTTTTTGTTTTTTCGTTTTGAAAAGCGGGCATAATCCTACCCCTTCTCCGCAAGAGAGTAAAACGAGAGTGCGTTTAAAACGACGATAAAAAGGAACGGTTATGGCTAAAGAACTCGGATTTGTGATGATCACGCCCCACTCGCTGCGCAAATCGCGCACCGGCGGGATTATGGGTCGCTTCAGCCGGATCGAAGGCCTTGAGTTTGTTGCCGCGCGCATGTTCGGCCCGAGCCAGGAACTGGTCAACGGCTATGCCGACCTGTTGCGCAACAACTCCGATATCTCGCCTGAAAAACGCACGATTCTCGCCGACTACGTTCTGCGTGCCTTCGGCCCCGAAACCGACACCGGCCGCCCGCACCGCGTCATGATGCTGTTCTTTGAAGGCGAAGATGCCATCAAGAAGATCTACGACGCCGCAGGCAGTTTCGACGACACGCAGGAATCGTCCGACACCGTGCGCGGAACCTACGGCGATTGCATCCACGGACCGGACGGCAATGTGGTTTATTTTGAACCCTCCGTGCTGGTGGCCCCTTCAGCCCGCTCGGCGAAAAAAACGCTCTCGCTCTGGATGGAATATGCCGAGACCGACGGCGGGATTGTCAAAAACGCCCTCAGCCTGCCGGATGCCGATGTGCAAAAAACACTCGTGATCATCAAGCCCGACAACTTCCGCTTCCCCAGCTCGCGCCCCGGCAACATCATCGATCTGTTTTCGCGCTCCGGCCTGCGCATTATCGGCGCGCAGGTTCACCGCATCAGCATGGCCGAAGCCAAGGAGTTCTACGGGCCGGTTCAGGCGGTTCTGCGCGAAAAGCTGGCGGGACGCGCCACCGATACCGCCTGCGCCGCACTCAAAGAAACCTTCGGCTTCCCGATGCCCGACGAAGTGAAAGCTGCGCTCAATCAAACGCTCGGCCCCTACTACGGCGATCAGCAGTTCTTTGAAATCATGCAGTTTATGACCGGCCTGTGGCTTCCCGATGTGCCCGAAAGCGAACTAGACGCCGAGGGGAAAGTGCGATGCCTCGTTCTCATCTACGCCGGCACGGATGCCGTGAACAAGATCCGCAACATCCTCGGCCCGACCGACCCGAGCAAGGCCCATCCCGGCTCGGTGCGCAAAGAATACGGCAGCGACATCATGGTCAACGCCGCGCACGCCTCCGACTCGCCGGAAAGCTGCATCCGCGAAATGAACATCATCAAACCCGAGCGCAATGCGCTGAAAAAATGGGTTGACCAATATTATGCGTAACAAATAATCCGTACTGACAAAAAACTGCCCCGTGAACCCTTGATGGAGAAATATTATGTGGAAAGAAATTGAAGCCGCCCCCGCCGACGCGATCCTCGGACTGACCGAGGCTTTTAAAAAAGATACCCGCTTCGCCAAGGTCAACCTCGGTGTCGGCGTTTATAAAGACGATGAAGGAAACACCCCGATTCTCGACTCCGTCAAAGCGGCTGAAAAACGCATTATTGAGATCCAGAACACGAAGTCGTACATGCCGATCGCCGGCGAAGCGGCTTACGGGGAAGAAGTTCAGAAAATGATCTTCGGCTCACTCTGCGACCGCGCCGAAACTATCCACACGCCCGGCGGAACCGGCGCCTTGCGCGTTGCGGCCGATCTGCTGGCCAAATTCGGCAGCAAAACCATCTGGGTCAGCAACCCGACCTGGGCCAACCACAACAACATCTTTCAAGCTGCCGGCTTGACCATCAAAACCTATCCCTACTACGACGCGAAAACCAAAGACCTCGACGCTGACGGCTTCTTCGCCGCGCTCGAAAAAATCCCAGCGGACGACTGCGTTCTGCTGCACGCCTGCTGCCACAACCCGAGCGGCGTGGATCTCTCCACCGACCAGTGGAAACAGGTTGCACAAATTGCGCAGAAAAACGGGTGGTTCGCGCTGGTTGACTTCGCCTATCAGGGCTTTGGCATCAGCCTCGACGCCGACCGTATCGGCGTGGATGAGCTTCTGAAATCCGGCATCGACTTTTTTGTCGCCAGCTCGTTTTCCAAAAACTTCGGCCTCTACCGCGAACGCACCGGCGCGCTGACCGCCGTCGCCGCCACACCCGCCGACGCCGAAACCGCCATGAGCCACATGAAGGCCACAGCGCGTGTTCTCTACTCCAATCCGCCCGCGCACGGCGGCATGATCGTTACCACCATCCTGAAAGACGCTGAACTTTCCAAGCTTTGGAAAAGTGAACTCGACGGCATGCGCGAACACATCGCGCAGGCCCGAGCCGCGCTGGCCGAAGGGCTCACCGCGCGCGGCGTGCCAATGGACTGTTCGTTCATGACTCGTCAGAAGGGAATGTTCTCCTTCAGCGGACTAACGAAAGATCAGGTCAACTTCCTGAAAGAGGAAAAAGCGATCTACATTGTCGGCTCGGGCCGCATCAACGTCGCCGGCCTCACCCACGGCAATCTCGGTTTTGTCTGCGACGCCATTGCCGAAGCGATGAAAAAATAAATCTTCCAACCCTTGGAACCGGCGCGGCCGGTTTTTAGAGTTTTTTTCCGAACATCGGAAATTTGCAGGCCGGATTTTTCCAATGTTTGGAAAATCCGGCCTTCTTTTTTCCGGACATTGGAAAAATCAGTCGAGGGTGATTTCCTGCTGATATTCCGGAACGGTGCAGGGCCAGCCGGTTTTTTCTTCGAGCAGTGCTTTGAAGGCGTTGGCGGCGTCCGGCTCGCCATGGGTGATGAAAACGCGGCGCGGCGCTTTTTTCAGCAGAGTGATCCAGCGAATCAGCTCATTCTGGTCGGCATGAGCCGAAAAACCGGATATTTTCTCGATGCGGGCTTTAACCGGATGCTCTTCACCGAAAATCCGGATCGGGTCGACGCCGTCGAGGATGACTCGGCCGAGCGTACCGAAGGCCTGGTAGCCGACAAACAGGATGGTGCTTTCGGGGCGGCTGATGTTGTTTTTCAGATGATGCTTAATGCGCCCGCCGGTGCACATGCCGGAACCCGCAATAATGATGGCGGTGCCTTTGATGTGGTTGATGGATTTAGACTGATCGGTGGTGTTGGACAGAGTCAGCCCCGGAAGGTCGCACAAATGCCGCCCGTTTTGCAGAAGCTCCCGCGTCTCTTCATCGAACAGTTCGGGATGCTTTTTGAACACGTCGGTCACCCGGATGGCCATCGGACTGTCGACAAATGCCACCAGATGGGGGATGCGGTCTTCGCGAAGCAGTCCGTTCAGGTGATAGAGCAGCTCCTGCGTCCGCTCGACGGCGAAACTGGGGATGACGACGTTGCCGCCGGCCTTGTGCGTTTCGTTGATGACACGCGCAAGCTCGCCGGGGATATCTTTGACCGCACCGTGGATGCGGTCGCCATAGGTGGATTCAATCAAAACATAATCCGCCTCATGGAACGGATCGGGGTCGTTGATGATGGGCATGTCCCAGCGGCCGACATCGCCGGAAAAAAGAATCGTTCGCGCTTCGTCGCCCTGCCCGACCGCCAACCGAATGCTGGTGGAACCGAAGATGTGGCCCGCTTCGCGGAAGGTGGCGGTCATGCCGGCCGCCACAGGAATTGGGGTTTGGTAGGCGACCGGAGTCAGGAGCGGAATGGTTTGCTCGACATCGGCGGCGGTGTAGACCGGCTCATACGGGAACGGACTGGTTTTTCCCTCCCTCTCGTGACGCTCCTTTTTATGCCTGATGTCTTCTTCCTGCAGATAGGCCGAGTCTTTCATGATGATTTGCGCGATCTCAGACGTGGCGGGCGTACAGAAGATTTTACCGCGGAACCCATCCTTCACTAATTTGGGCAGGCGGCCGCAGTGGTCGAGATGCGCGTGGGTAAGCAGGACTGCATCGATGGTTTCCGGCGGGACGGGGAAGGCGGCCCAGTTGCGCTGTTTCAGGTCACGTTCCTGATAGAGCCCGCAGTCCACCAGAATACGTGTTTCACCCGCTTCAACCAGATAGCAGGATCCCGTCACATTTTGTGCCGCTCCAAAAAACTTCAGCTTCACTTCCATTTGCGCCTCCTTGTGCAGCGAAGTTTAGATGAAACCCGACCGGCAAACAATTAAACCCTTGTGCAAAGAGTAGTTTTTGTATTTCCTATTCAACTTCTATCGCTGGGCATGTGGCGGAATTGGTAGACGCGCTGGATTTAGGATCCAGTTCCTTTGGAGTGCGGGTTCGAGTCCCGCCTTGCCCACCATTTGATGATAAAAAGGAGAGACGTATGTTGCCGCAACACGGTGGGGTTCCGAACTTCAATCTGCGAATCAACGGACCGATTTTAGTCGCGCTGACTCTGGTGCTGATCACCGGGGGGTTGCTGACCCTCTCGTTTTATCTGAATGCGGATCCGGGCGATCTCGCGGCGCAAAACCGGGTGAAGCTCTCTTTTATTGTCACAGCGATGCTCTCCGCCATGCTACTGATTCTGGGCACGGGCCGCTGGTGGCATCTGCACCTGTGGCGGCGCGGCAACAGCCAGAAACACCACCGCAGACGGCACAGACGCAATTCATCCGGCCATCGCCACCACTAGCCCTTGTTCCCGTGGATTTTTGATTGCTTTGAGGCGACGTGAACAGTAACGTTTCCGCTCTTCTCATTTGATGGACGCGTAGCTCAGTCGGTAGAGCAGCTGACTCTTAATCAGCGGGTCCTCGGTTCGAGCCCGAGCGCGTCTACCATTCAATGCGCGTGCTATGCACGCTCATTCACACCGTCTTTTCCAAGCATTGGAAGCGTTTTAAACCCGGCTCCTGTCTTATACCGTTAGTTGCTTGAAAACTTGTGAACGGTCTGCGAGCGAAAGGTTTCTCCCGGATGCAAAATCGTGTTCGGAAACTGCGGGCGGTTGGGCGAATCGGGATAGTGCTGTGTTTCAAGACAGAATCCGCCGCGCCAGGCATAATGACATCCGTCTTTTCCCTTGCTCGTTCCGTCAAGGAAATTGCCGGCGTAGAACTGCACGCCGGGTTCGGTGGTATAAACCTCCATCACACGGCCGGAATCCGGATCTTCGGCGCGAGCCGCAAAGCTCAGTTCACCGGCTTTCTTTTTGTTAAGACAATAGGTGTGGTCATAGCCAGGATTGCTCCCTTGCTGAAGTTGATCGTAGTCGTCGTTGATGCGCTGTTCGATGGCGACGGACGTGCGAAAATCCATTGGCGTCCCTTCCACACTGCGAAACCCGCCGAGCGGGTTGCCGGTGCCATCGGTTGGGACAAACGCATCGGCGTTGATCATCATGGTCTGTGCCCCATGAGCTCCGGCATCATGCCCCGCAAGGTTGAAATAGCTGTGGTTGGTCAGATTAATCGGCGTGGCCTGATCGGTCGTTGCTGTGTAGTCAATCTTCAGCTCATTAGCGTCCGTCAGCGTGTAGGTGATCGTGACCGTCAGGTTGCCGGGATAATTCTCTTCGCCGTCCGGGCTGAAATAACTCATCCGGACGCCCTTTTCTTCTTCGAGAACTTCCGCCGTCCAGATTCGTTTATCAAAACCCCGATCGCCGCCGTGCAGGGCGTGCACGCCATCCCCGTTGAGGGCCAGCTGGTAGTCTTTTCCATCCAGTGAGAATCGTCCGTTAGCAATGCGGTTGGCAAACCGGCCGACAGCACATCCGAAGTACGGTGTGCCCGGCCCGTATTCTGCGGCGGTTTCAAAGCCGAGCACAATGTCCTTGAGCTTCCCGTTCCGGTCCGGCACCTCCAGCGAAACGAGGGTCGCCCCGTGGGTCATGATGCGAACCCGGAGCCCATTTGCATTGGTCAGCGTGAAAACATCCACCTCTTCTCCATACGGATTACGCCCGAAAGATTCTTTTTTTATAGCCATTTCACTCTCCTCTGTTATGAGTTCGATATTCACTGGGCGACTGTCCCATATGACGATGAAACAGCCGCGAAAAATAAAAGGGGTCCTCAAACCCGACCTGTCGGGCGATTTCTGAAACCGGACGGTTCGGCATAGAAAGCAGCAACTCCGCCGCCCGCTGCAGGGTGAGGCGAATCTGACACTGCTTGAAACTTTGTCCGGTCAGTTTCTTGAACAACCGCGTCACGGTTGAGGCGCTGCGTCCGCTTAGACGCGCAGCCTCTGTCAGACTCAACGGAATTTCGGGATGCTCCCTCATTTGCTCAATCACCGGCCCGATCAGGTCGTAATCTTTGGGACGGATCAGCCGACTGCTGAGGATCAGCTCGAGCATCTTCCGGAACATAGTGAGCAGCGCATCGATTTTTTCATCCGGAAAAACAGGGCTCGCGACAAAAGCGGCCTGCAAAGCGCCGTTCCCTTTTTCGCCCTCCCAGCACTGCGCATAAGGAGACGTCTCGGGAGCCGCCTGACTGCGGAATTGACCGATCATCACAAAACCCGCCAGCCGACCGCCGACGAAAAGCGGGGCGACCGCCTCCCGCATCCCTGCATGACAGGTGTAGGAAATCATTTCATTTTTCTGCAACGCGTCGATCATCATCTTCTGATCCATTGCCCGACACGTGGCGTCCAGCCCCATTTCCTCGCGAAGCATCCGGCAATAGGCGCAATTGGGGCGCCCGGCGGCATCGGGATAAATAAGTTGTTTATCCGGGCCAAACAGAGAAACTCTCGCTCCGTGCAAGTCGGTATACAGGTCAAATAATTCGGCAACTTTTTGACTAAAGGTATGGGTTAATGCGTCCAGCATCTGACGAAAAGATCATATTTTTACCAAAAAGTCCATGCCTTTGCGCTTTTTACCCATGGAGCCCAGCCTCGAGCAAAGCTAAATTTTTGTTATGAATAAAGACACCCTGATCCACAAAGCCATTGCCGCCCATGTTGAAAAGTTCGGCAAACAACCCGAATCTGTCGCCTGGGCCCCCGGCCGGATTGAAGTGCTGGGCAACCATACCGACTACAACGCCGGCCCCGTACTTTCGGCGGCGATTAATTTGGGTCACTGCTTCTGTATCTCACGCTCAAACCAGCCCGGCATTCGCCTGCTGGCCGTTGATGTCGGCCAAACTGCCTCCTTCGACACCTCTGATGCCGAAAAAGTCCCCGGCTTCGGATGGGCCAACTACGTCAAAGGGGTCTTTTACTTTATTCGGGAACATCTGGGCGAAAAAATCGACGGGCTCGACTGCACGTTTCTGGGATCCATCCCGATGGGCGCCGGCCTGTCCAGTTCCGCCGCACTCGAAGTCGCCGCGGCCTATGCAGTTCTCAAAATTCTCGACACCACCATTGATAAAAAAGAGATCGCCCGCCTTTGCCGCCGGGCCGAGCATCAGTTCGCAGGCACCAACTGTGGGCTCCTCGATCAGTTCTCGAGCATCTTCGGCCTCGAGCACGGCCTGATTCATTCCGACTTCCGAACCTTGGAAGGTTCCGCGGCATCGCTTCCGGAAGACATTGAATTTCTGGTGGTCAATCCGCACATCAAACACAGTCTGGCGGACTCGCCGTATAACGAGCGGCGCGAGCGTTGTGAGCAAGCCGCCGAGCAACTGGCAGAACTGCTGCCGCATCCCGTTACCGCATTGCGCGATGTGTCGCCGGAAGAATTTGAAGCCAACCGGAGCCAAATTGACGCCGGTGCGGCCAAACGCGCCGCCCACATCATCGGCGAAATCGACCGGGTCGAACAAGGCGTAGAACAGATCCGGAACGGCCAGATTAAAGCCTTCGGACAGCTCCTTTTCGAATCCCATCAAAGCTCCGTCGAAAACTTTGAAAACTCCTGCCCGGAACTGGACATTGTTGTCGATGCCGCCCGCGAAGCGGGAGCGCTCGGCGCACGGCTTTCCGGCGGAGGGTTTGGCGGGGCCGCGATTGCAATGGTTCACTCCAGCGAAGCGAAAGCCGTCGGGGAGAAAATCACCGCCCTTTGCCGGGCGAAAGGAATCTCCCCCGAGATCATCGAGATCACCCCATCTGCCGGGGCAATGACTATTCCCGACCGCTGACAAACCGGGCCGGAAACAAATACGGCGTCCGTATATTTTCAATGGAAATCGTTTCGCCTTGCGGACGAACGTTGAGAGAGCTGTTCCATTAAACTGCGGCGAAGCCGCCGAGCGAGCCCGGGTTCCAAGGTTTGGAAGAAAAAGTTCCAAACCTTGGAAAAACGGCTTAATATTTTTCCAATGGTTGGAAAAACGGCGTATACATCTTCCAATGTTTGGAATTTATGACGCCCAGGGCGTCACCATCGAGGCTGGGGATTGGATGTTTTTCCAGGGTTTGGAAACTTTTCGGAGAGGAATTTATGAGCAGCACATTCGGCACGCTTTTCAGGGTGACGACCTTCGGCGAATCGCACGGAAAATCCGTTGGCGCCATCCTCGATGGCTGTCCGGCCAATCTGCCGCTAACCGAGGCGGATATTCAGCCGCAGCTCGATCGCAGGCGTCCGGGACAAAGCTCGCTGACGACGCCGCGCGACGAAGCGGATACGGTGACGATTCTTTCCGGCACAGAAAACGGTATTACACTTGGAACGCCGATCGGCCTTTCGGTGAACAACCGCGATCAGCGGCCGCATGATTACGGCGAGATGACCGATGTGCCCCGTCCGTCGCACGCGGACTATACCTATTTGATGAAGTACGGAGTGAAAGCCTCGAGCGGCGGCGGCCGCTCCAGCGCGCGCGAAACCATCGGGCGCGTGGCGACCGGCGCGATTGCCGAGAAGTGGCTGGAGGCCCGCTTCGGCGATGTGTCGATTGTGGCCTATGTGAGCTCGGTCGGAGCCATCGAAGCGCCCGCGATGTCCGCCGAGGGGTTGACGCGCGAGCTGGTCGATGCGACTCCGGTGCGCTGCCCGGATCCCGAAACCGCGCAGAAAATGATTTCCGCGATCGAAGAGGCGCGCGATGCGAAAAACTCGCTGGGCGGCACCGTGACCTGCATCTGCCGCGGCCTGCCCGCCGGACTGGGCGAGCCGGTGTTCGATAAACTGGAGGCCAAACTCGCACAGGCCATGCTTTCGCTGCCCGCCGTCAAGGGTTTTGAAATCGGCTCCGGGTTCGCCGGAACGCTGATGCGCGGGTCGGAGCATAATGATGCCTTCGTGCAGAAAGGCGACCGGCTCGGAACGGCAACCAATTACAGCGGCGGTATTCAGGGCGGAATTTCGAACGGCGAGCCGATCGTCTTCCGCATTGCGATCAAGCCGGTGGCCACCATCGGGCTGGCGCAGGAAACAGTGGGTATGAACGGTGAGCCGACAACGCTGGAGGCGAAGGGCCGGCACGATCCCTGTGTGCTGCCACGCGCCGTCCCGATCGTGGAGGCAATGGCCGCGCTTGTGCTGGCCGATGCCGCCCT
>JAEIOF010000039.1 GCA_016342445.1 Verrucomicrobiota bacterium
CGGAACGGGCACACCGTCAACCGCCGCCACCATACTGGCCACCGCATAGGTTCCGGAAATATTGGAAATATCAAAACATTCAATCACGCGCGGCGGTTGTTTGAGACCAAGGTGCCCGCCCAGTTCTTTGATTCCCGCTTTTGCATCAGCGATCTTCATTTTATCGGTCTTGCGAACCAGCGCCCTCTCCTTCACGGCGCGAGTCAGCAAAAACATCATATCCCGCAGGGCGGCGGCCTCTTCGAAACGGTGTTCGGCGGAGGCGGCCTCCATCTGCGCGCGCACCTCTTTAATGTACTCCGGACGCTCACCGCGCAGAAAGGCGCAGGCGGTCTCCACCCGCTCAAGGTACTCCTCCGGTGTCACATTGCCGATGCACGGCGCGGCGCACTGCCGGATGATGTCGTTATGACAATGCTTATACGTTTCAGCATCGGGCCGAGTCGGACGACACTGACGAATTCCGAACCGTTTTTCAACAAACTCAAGCGCCGCCCGCGCCGCCAGCCCCGAGGTATACGGCCCGAAGTAGAGTGCGCCGTCGTGCTTATCAATCCGGCAAAGTTCAATCTTCGGAAACGGCTTGTTCAAATCAACCCGCAACAGCGGAAAGCGTTTATCGTCCTTGAACAGCGTGTTGTAGCGCGGCTTATACTCCTTGATCAACTGACCCTCGGTCAACAGAGCCTCCGCCTCGCTCTTGAGCACCCGCACCTCGAAATCGGTGATTGAGCCGATGAGCCCGCGCAACTTCGGCTCGGCCTTATGATAGGTGCTTTCGCGGAAATAGCTCTGCACCCGCTTGCGGAGCGACGCAGCCTTGCCGACATAAATGATTGCCCCCTCGCGCCCGCGCATCAAATAGACGCCCGGCGCATCGGGAAGCTCCCTGAGCTTTTTTCGAATATTCTCCGACCACTGCATGGCGGAAACTATAGCAGAGTCCGGTTGCGAATAAACTCAATAGGCGCCGGAGTGATCATGCTCATGATGAGCGGTGCAACCGAAGCGAACTATACGGGCAGAGCCGTCAAAGATTTCGATTTCACTGAGGCTCGCGGGATAAATCGCGGGGGGATTCCAGAACTCCGAAAGTTCGCGCGGCTCAATCGAGAAAAGAATCGAACGGATGACGGTAGTGTGCGAAACCACAGCAATAACCTTTCCTGGATGGCGTTCGGCAATCTCCCTAAAAAACTCCGTCGCTCGTTCTGCAACCTGAGCAAACGTTTCCGCGCCCTCTTTTTGATACAAATGCGGTGCGTTCCAGAAACGAGTATGCTGCTCCGGATCTTCAACATCCAGATCGGCCTGCAACCGCCCCTCCCAGTCGCCGAGATCAATCTCGCGCAACCGGTCATCGCAAATAACGTTCTGACCCCTGAACAGAATATTCGCCGTCTGCAACGTCCGCCCGCTGGGCGATGAATAGATCGAACCCACCTCCGGGATCTCCGAAGACAGTTGCCGGGCGGCGTCAATGCCGAGCGCGGTCAACGGCGAATCGAGCCGCCCCTGCATCCGCCGCGCCACGTTCCACTCCGTCTGTCCGTGTCGAATTAGGTAAATCGTTGTTTTCATAAAGAGGGGAACGTACAGGCTTTAACCACAGAGGTCACGGAGACACAGAGAAAATTCCACACCGCGGACCACTCGGATCAAAACCACCGCAGGTGCGGGTGAGGAAAGTATTATCCACAGATGAACACAGATAATGAGGGTCGAGCATATCAGACAAATATTTCAAGCCACGCGTTGAGCTTTTCCAATCTCCATAGCCTTCAGCGACGGCGGATTTATTCCTTGGTGAAAAATCTTCCAAGCATTGGAGACGGGAAAAGACCCTACAGCTACGTTTTGAGGTTTCGCGGCGCGACGAAAATCTCCAGACCCAAAAAAACCGCCCCCTGCCGAAGCGGAGAGCGGTTTTCCAAGAAAGCAATTGAATTGCTTTACATGGCTTGCGAGATGGCAACAGCCACCGCGACCGAGGCGCCAACCATGGGGTTGTTGCCCATACCGATCAGACCCATCATTTCGACGTGAGCCGGTACGGAGGATGATCCTGCGAACTGGGCGTCGGAATGCATGCGGCCCATGGTGTCGGTCATGCCGTAGGAGGCAGGGCCGGCGGCCATGTTGTCGGGATGCAGGGTACGGCCGGTTCCACCGCCGGAAGCGACGGAGAAGTAGGGCTTGCCTTGCTGCATGCATTCTTTCTTGTAGGTTCCGGCAACGGGGTGCTGGAAGCGGGTCGGGTTGGTGGAGTTTCCAGTGATGGAAACATCGACGCCCTCTTTATGCATGATGGCAACGCCTTCACGCACATCGTCGGCACCGTAGCAGCGCACTTCCGCGCGTTCGCCTTCGGAGTAGGATTTCTCTTTGGTGATGACGAGTTCGCTGGTTGCGTAGTTGAACTCCGTTTCAACGTGAGTGAACCCGTTGATGCGACTGATAATCTGCGCAGCGTCTTTACCCAAACCGTTGAGGATGACGCGCAGCGGCTCGGTGCGCGCTTTGTTGGCGTAGCGGCAGATGCCGAGCGCGCCTTCAGCGGCCGCAAATGATTCGTGACCTGCGAGCAGTGCGAAGCATTTGGTTTCTTCTTTCAGAAGCATCGCCGCCAGGTTTCCGTGTCCGATACCAACCTTGCGGTCGTCCGCAACGGATCCGGGAATACAGAATGCCTGAATGCCTTCGCCGAGGGTTTCAGCCACGTCGGAAGCGACGGTCTGTCCCTTCTTGATCGCGATGGCGGCGCCAACGGTGTAAGCCCACATTGCGTTTTCAAACGCCAGCGGCTGAATTTCTTTTACGATTGCGTATACATCGACGCCTTTTTCTTTGCAGATGTCGGCGCAAGCTTCGATCGATTCAATGCCGTACTGTTTGAGTACAGGAGTGATCTGACCAATCCGTCTTTCATATCCTTCAAATAGTGCCATGATTTTTCTCCTTACTTATGACGCGGGTCAATCTGTGTAACGGCTTCAGCAAAACGGCCGTAGGTGCCGGATGCTTTTACGAGGGCGTCGTTGGCGCTATCGCCTTTGGCGATGAACTCCATCATTTTACCGAGGTGGCAGAATGCGTAACCGATCACTTCGCCATCGGCGTCGAGGCCGAGCTTGGTGACGTAGCCTTCAGCCACTTCGAGGTAACGAACGCCTTTTGCGGAAGTGCCATAAATGGTTCCGGTGACGGAACGCAGGCCTTTACCAAGGTCTTCGAGACCGGCGCCGATCGGCAAGCCGCCTTCGGAGAACGCGGACTGCGAACGACCGTAAACGATCTGCAGGAAGAGTTCGCGCATGGCGACATTGATGGCATCGCAAACGAGGTCGCTGTTAAGCGCTTCGAGGATGGTTTTGCCAGTAAGGATCTCTCCGGCCATCGCGGCGGAGTGGGTCATGCCGGTACAGCCGACCGTTTCGATGAGGGCTTCTACAATGACGCCTTCTTTAACGTTAAGCGACAGTTTGCAAGCACCCTGCTGCGGTGCGCACCAGCCCACACCGTGTGTAAACCCGTTGATGTCTTTGACGTCTGCTGCTTTTGTCCACAATCCCTCTTGCGGGATGGGTGCCGGACCGTTTTTCGGCCCGCGAGCAACGACGCACATTTCGTTAACCTCAGGTGTGTATTCCATATTCTCAGCTCCTTTTTATGCTGGATTCCAAATAAAGCCGCATAGAGTTCCAGCAAACAGGGAGCGCATCAACCTTTCGCTAAGAAACTGAGAAATTTATACTGAATCCCAACAAGCCGCTTCTTGCGCTTCAAAGCCCCGCCCGCTATATTTCCCGTATCCAATTTTTATGAAACCAACAAAGGAGTAGACACTATGTCAGCTATTGTAGAAATAATCGGCCGCGAGATTCTCGATTCGCGCGGCAACCCGACCATCGAAGTGGATGTGGTCCTCGAGTCCGGCGCCGCCGGCCGCGCGGGCGTTCCGTCCGGAGCCTCCACCGGCGTCAACGAAGCGCTCGAACTGCGCGACGGCGACAAATCCCGCTACCTCGGCAAAGGCGTTCTCAAAGCCGTTGCCAATGTGAACGAAGTCATCGCCCCGGCCGTCATCGGCATGGACGCACTCGATCAGGTCGGCATCGACCGCTTCATGATCGGTCTCGACGGCACCCCGACCAAAAGCAATCTCGGCGCCAACGCCATGCTCGGCGTTTCACTGGCTGTGGCTCACGCCGCCGCCGCTGAACTCGACATGCCGCTCTTCCGCTACATCGGCGGAACCAACGCCAAAGCCCTGCCCGTTCCGATGATGAACATCATCAACGGCGGCTCGCACTCCGATGCCCCGATCGCCTTCCAGGAATTCATGATTCGTCCGGTCGGTGCCCTGAGCTTCAAAGAAGGTCTGCGTTGCGGCGCGGAAGTGTTCCACGCGCTCAAAGCAATTCTTAAGGCTAAAGGCCTCTCGACCGCGGTCGGTGACGAAGGCGGATTCGCCCCGAACCTCGCAGGCGGAACCGAGGAAGCCCTCGACTCCATCATGCAGGCCATCAAAGACGCCGGATACGAGCCGGGTAAAGACGTGACCATCGGTCTCGACTGCGCGGCTTCCGAGTTCTTCAAAGACGGCGTTTATAACTACGCCAAGTTCGAAGGCGAAAACGGTGCCAAGCGTTCGTCCGAAGAACAGGCCGATTATCTGGCCGAGCTGATCAGCAAATACCCGATCGACTCCATTGAAGACGGGATGAACGAAGAAGACTGGGCCGGCTGGAAAATCCTGACCGACAAAATCGGCGACAAATGCCAGTTGGTCGGCGACGACCTGTTTGTGACCAACGTGGAGTATCTCGCACGCGGCATCAAAGAAGGCAGCGCCAACTCGATCCTCATCAAGGTGAACCAGATCGGTACGCTCACCGAAACGCTCGACGCGATTGAAATGGCCCATAAAGCCGGCTTCACCGCTGTGGTTTCTCACCGTTCGGGTGAAACCTCCGACAACACCATCGCCGACATCGCTGTCGCCACCAACGCCGGACAGATCAAAACCGGATCGCTCAGCCGCTCCGACCGCATCAGCAAATACAACCAGTTGCTACGCATCGAAGAGATGCTGGGGTCCGAAGCCCGCTACGGCGACAAATAAGTTTCCAATCCTTGGAAACGCTAAACGCTCCGGAGATTTCTCCGGGGCGTTTTTTCTTCATCCTTTAACCTGTGTTGATCTATAGTCCGACCCCGTGAGACCTCAAAAACACTTGAATAATTTTTACCGCTACGTCGCGCTCTCCGTGATTCTGCTCGCGCTGATCGGTGTGGGATTTGCGTTTCTCCCGAAAGTGGGCCAGTTTCGCAGCTATCAGGAAACCAAGCGTAATTTGGAAGAGGATATCCGCGCGGAAGAAGAGCGGATCAAAGAGCTGCGGCTCAATCAGGAGCGATTCAGCACCGACAAACACTTTGTGCAAAAAATCGCCCACGAAATCGGCTTTGCCCACGAAGGTGAGATGATCTTTCAGTTTAATGATCAACCGGACACCAATCGTCCCCTAATCATTCATCTTGGCGCAGACGAATAAGCGAACAGAAACACACCAACCGAGGAACAACCATGACCAAGCCGATTGTCTGGACGGTAGCGGGATCTGATTCCGGCGGCGGCGCCGGGGTTCAAGCTGATGTAAAGGTCATGAACCTGCTCGGCGCGCACGCCTGCTCGGTCGTCACCGCGCTGACCGCGCAAAACACCATCGGCACCGGCCGGCTCGAATGGGTTTCGCCCGACATGCTCTCTGCCCAACTCGACGCGCTGAAAAGCGACCTGCCGCCCCAAGCCGTCAAACTCGGAATGCTCGGCACGGTGGCCACGGTTGAGCGGATCATCTCCTTTCTGAAAACACAGAAAGTCCCCTTCACGATCTGCGATCCTGTCCTGATTTCGTCGAGCGGAACCTTTCTGCTGGAGGCGGCCGCCTGGCCGTTGCTGACCCAGCGCCTGTTTCCGGCGGTCGACCTGATCACCCCGAACATCCCGGAGGCCGAACACCTGCTCGGAATGAAAATCACCACGCCGTCCGACATTGAGGCCGCCGCGCGAAAAGCCCGCGCTCTGGGCGTCAAAGAAATTCTGATCAAAGGCGGACACGGATCGCACGACATGGAGCTGTCCAGCGACTACTGGAGCAACGGCAAAGAACACGCATGGCTCTCCAGTCCGCGCCTCGAAACCCGCAACTCGCACGGAACCGGCTGTTTCCTCTCCTCAGCCATCGCCACCGCCCGCGCACTGGGCTACAGCCCGCTCGAAAGCATTGTACTGGCGAAAGCCTATCTCAACCAGGGGTTGCGCCAAGCCCCCGACCTCGGCAACGGCTTCGGCCCCCTCGCCTTTAATCCATGGGAAAAAGCCAAACAGGATCTACCGTTTGTTTCCCAACAGGCGGCCGCCCCCGGACGCCGCGCCAAAACCCCGAAAATATAATTTCAAAGAAGCCCCAGAATATGGAAATCAAAATCATTCCCGTTGGCCCCTTTGCCGTAAACTGCTCGATTGTCTGGGGTGAAAGCAAACAGGCCTTTGTCATTGACCCCGGTTTTGAAGCGGAGGTCATCAAATCCTGCCTGAACGAAAACGAACTCACCGTCGCCGCCTACCTGCTCACTCACGGCCACGCCGACCACCTCAGCGCGCTGTCCGAACTGCACGCTGTCCGCCCCGCCCCCGTCGTCATCCACGCCGAAGACTACAACTGGGCCTTCGGCGAAAAAAACCAGATTCCGCCTTACTACCCCGTCCCGGAAAAGCCCGCCGCCGAATTCATTCACCCCGAACGTTCCAATGATTGGAAAAATTCAGCCCCGTTTTTCCAATGCTTGGAAACGCCGGGCCACACGCGCGGCGGAGTCTGTTACTGGTTTGAAGACGCAGGCGTCTGCTTCACCGGCGACACACTTTTCAAAGGTTCCTGCGGGCGCACCGACCTGCCCGGCGGCGATGGCCGTGTGCTTGCGCAGTCCCTCAAAAGGCTCGCCGCGCTTCCGCCAGAAACAAAAATTATTGCCGGTCATGGCGACGAAACCACGATCGCTTTTGAACTGAAGACCAATTTCTTCCTTCAAACGCCCCTTGCGAAATAGGCCGGTTCGCGGGTTGAAAATCGGGCTCTAAACACTTGCTCGTCACTCGGCTTTCCGCGGCGCAGCCCGGCTCCACCATCGATTTTCAGAGCTTTTCCCTTTAAAAGCGGCCCGTTTTCACTTGTTAAGACTGCGTTGCGGCAGGGCCGTTTTTTTTAGAAGAAAAACCGCTTTACAGCCACGGGAATCTGAGTATTGTCCGCCGCTCTTCAGAAATGGATAGATCTCGGGGGAGATTCACACAGGAAGGAAGACCATGAAAATGAGACTTTTGATCTTTGCATTAGCGATCACTGTAACCGCTCTTTCGGCGCAGGCCGGACACTTGAGCGAATACGATCGTCAGATCGTTGCGTCGTGTATGGTTCTCGAAGCCGGGTGCGACGGTTCCGAAGGAATGCAGGCCGTGCTCAACGTCATCCTGACGCGCGCCGATGGATTCCTTCACCAACTTGTGCCGCAGACCGTAAAGCACGGTGCATTTTCCTGCATGTCCAGCGTCTGGAACCGCTCCGCTCCGAACTACGGCCCGCTGATCAACCGCGCGCAGGATCAGGGCGATGTCTACTCACAGGCTCTTCAGCTCATTGCAGTCATGGAACAAGGATTGTTGTGGGACAACACCTACGGAGCAACCCACTACCACGCCACATCGATCCGCCCCTACTGGGTCAGCGACATGAGTTACATCACCACCATCGGTGGCCACCACTTCTACAGCGACCGCGCCCGTCAGGTTGCTTCGCTGTAAGCGGACTCAGTTTTCCCGCTCATTGAGAGGAAACCCGTCGGTCGCGCGAGTGGAAAGCGTTTGATCGGGCATGTGCAGCGTGAAGAACGCCTCGATTTCGGAATGAGTTTCCAACCATTGGAAACTTTTTTCAGACCCCATCACAAACAGCGCGGTAGCAATGGCGTCAGCATCCATACAGGATCCGGCCAGCACGCTCACCGACGCAACATCTGTTGCGGCGGGCATCCCCGTATGAGGATCAATGATGTGTGAGAAACGGGTGCCGTCCTCGCGGACGCGAAAATTGCGGTAGTCGCCGGAGGTGGCCAGTGCCCGGCCCGACAGCATCACCGATTCCAGAATATCCGCGCCGAACGGCTGAGCCGGATCCGGAGTTTCAATACCGACCCGCCAGGCCTGCCCGTTCGGTTTCCATCCGTCCGCGACAATTTCGCCGCCGATCTCCACAATAAAACTCATGCGTCCACGCCGGCGGATCACATCCGCCACGGCGTCCGCGCCGTAGCCCTTGGCGATTGCCGAGAGATCGAGCTGAACGCCCGGATGACTTTTCAGCAGCGCGTCGCCCCTCAAAGAAACCTTCCGCCAGCCGACCGCCTTCAGAATTTCCTCGACCGAATCTCCATCCGATTCCGGCCCGAACCCCCAGTGATCGACCAGCTTTTTGACGGTCGGGTCGAACGCGCCGTCCGTTGCGGCCGACAATTCGAGCGCGCGCCGCACTACCGTTGCGAATTCCGGAGAAACCGGAAACGGTTCCAATGATTGGAACGCGTTGAACTTCGAAATCTCGGTGTCGGCTTGCCAGGTCGACATCCGGCGGTTCACATTGACAAGCGCGGCGTCAATTTTTTTGCGCAACGCCGCCAGCTCACTCTTCGGAATCGAGCCGGATAATGTGATATGGCAAAGCGTGCCCATCGTCGGCTGCTCCCACGACGGATTGGAAACAGACTGATGGCTGCGCACGATAAAGATCAGCGTCATGACCATCAGAACAAGCAACAAACGAAAGGAACTGTTTTTGACAAATCTCATGGAGCGAAAGGATAGCCAGAGACAGGATGTGACAAAACCATTTAACAACAAAATCATCACACCCGCCGCCGCACCAAACACGGACTTGTTTTTTACGCTCGGCAACCGCACGATACCGCGCTCTTCAACCACCAGCGAAAAGGCGACTGTTTATGAATCCGTGGATTGTGATCGACCAAGCGACCGTTCCGGGCGACGGCGGCGAAATGAAACTTCTTCAGCGCACGCACGAATTTACAATCAACGTGAAAAACGAAGAGCTGATGAACAGCCGCCTGCACGGATCGGAAGACGCGCTCGCCGAACTCACCTGCAAGCCGCTTGCCAAGCGCCACCACGCCCGGGTACTCATCGGCGGACTCGGCATGGGCTTCACGCTGGGCGCGGCCCTTAAGTACCTGGGCGCCTCCGCCCAGGTCGTCGTTGCCGAGCTGGTGCCGGCGGTCATCAAATGGAACCGGACGCATCTGGCGGATCTGGCGGGCCGCCCGTTAGAGGATTCCCGAGTCGTCGTTCGCCAAGGGGATGTGGGCCGTGTGATCCAAGAGAAAGCGGCGGCCTACGATGCTATTCTGCTCGACGTGGACAACGGCCCCGAAGGCCTGACCCACGAAGGGAATGACCGCCTCTACACGATGGGAGGGCTCGACGCGGCCAAAGCGGCGCTCCGACCCGGCGGCGTACTGGCCGTCTGGTCGGCCCAGCCGGACAAAAAGTTCACCAAACGCCTCCGCGCGGCAGGGTTTACTGTTCAGGAGGTTCCCGTCCGCGCGCGCGGCGACCGCGGCCGCTGGCACACCATCTGGCTGGCGGGGAAAATCTAACGGGGAACAACAAGCTGTTGCGCGTACGCCTCAGCTATTCAGCGGGCGGCGGAACAATCAACACACTGCAAAAAGCTTTGCGAATGACCGCTTCGCTGACACTGCCGAGCAGAACCTTTCGCAAAAGCCCATGCCCGTGCGAGCCCATGACGATGATGTCGATATCGAGATCCTCCGCTTTTTCGAGAATCAGAGCGGCGGCATCGCCCTTGAGTAGCATCGCCTGCGCATCCACACCGGCCTCGCGCATTTTCCCGGAAAGATTCAACAACGACTGGTGCTCCCGCTTGTACTCCTCGGCGCACAAATCCCGGGCCAGCTCGACATCGCCCCCCGCAGCGCTGATAAACTCAGGCGCAAAATCATAGAGTTGCGTGGACTCATAGGCCGCCTGAAGCGCGGTGGACGTGACATGAACAATCCACAGCTTCGCACCCAACCCTTTGCCCAATGCGGCAGCTTGCGCCATCACCTCATCCGTATTCTTTGAAAAATCTACCGCGACCAGAATATTTTTCATAACGAACTCCTTTCCGCTCTCTCCACATCGGATTCTAATACACAACCGGAGCAGTACAAGCGGTTAGTTCCGCCCCGCTCCGCCGAATGGTCAGACAGAAAACGCCTTAAAATCCATCGGTGAAGAGAGGTCGGCAGGGAATGCCGCATTGAGAGTAAAGCGCACAGGACTCGACCGCCGCGCGCACCCATCCGGTTGGCGGAGAAAAAGTAGAGAGGAAGGTTGGAGGCATGGAGTAACAGATTAGAGAAATGACATCTCTCCAACACTCCGCGACCAACAGAACCTTCCTCTCACCTGCCCGCGTTAGCGGCTCTTCTTCATCGCTTCGTATTCATCCAGTGTGCCGCGATAGTCGATGATACCGGTTGAGGTGACTTCGAAGATTCGGGTGGCGAGCGTCGCGATGAAACGGTGGTCGTGCGAAACAAAGATCAGCGTATTGGGGAAGAGCGAAAGAGAATAGTTCAGCGCTTCGATGGATTCCAAATCCAGATGGTTGGTCGGTTCGTCCAGCGCCAACACATTGCCGCCCTCCATCGTCATTTTGGAAAGAATCAGCCGGGCCTTTTCGCCCCCGCTGAGAACGCCCACTTTTTTAAAGCAGTCCTCGCCGCGGAACAGCATGCGTCCCATGAACGAGCGCAACTCAACTTCGGGAGTTTCGCTATCGGCAAAGCGGGTCAGCCAATCCAGCGCCGTGTATTCAGGATCCAGCAGATGGGATGCATCCTGCGGGAACATGCCGATATCAACGGTTTCTCCAAACTTAACCTGTCCAGTATCACTCTCAAGCCGCTTACAAAGGATATTCAGCAGAGTCGTTTTTCCAACGCCGTTCTTGCCAATGATCGCCACACGCTCTTGCGGACCAATGGTGCAGGAAAAATCGCTGAACAGCGTTTCATCGTACGATTTAGAAATCTCTTCGGCCTCGATCACGAGGTTGCCCAAACGCTTTTTGGGATTAAAACGGATGAACGGAGAAACGCGGCTGCTGGCTTTAAACTTTTTGATCTCCAGCTTATCGAGCTGTTTCTTGCGCGACGTGGCCTGCTTCGCCTTCGACGCATTGGAACTGAATCGGGAAATAAACGCCTTCAAGTCCTCCGCCTGCTTTTCGACCTTCTTATTCACCTTCTCCTGCAGCTCGCGCGCTTCCAGGCTGGCAATGGTGAAATCATCATAGTTTCCGGAGAACATACGGATTTCATGGAAGTCCAGATCGGCAATGTGAGTACAAACCTGATTGAGAAAGAAACGGTCGTGGGAAATGGTAATCAATGTCCCCTCGTAGCGTGTCAGCAGATCAACCAGCCACTCAATCGACTCCATGTCCAAATGATTGGTCGGCTCATCGAGCAAAAGAATATCAGGCTTACCAAACAGAACCTGCGCCAGCAAAACGCGAAGCTTAAAGCCCCCTTGAAGAACCGTCATGTTTTTATCAAACAGATCCTCCGTGAAACCCAGCCCCGTCAGAAGCGTGGCCGCTTCGGTTTCCATGGTGTAGCCGCCGGCCTCGCCGAACTCATCCTCAATATGACCGCAACGCTCATTCTCCTCATCCGTCAGATCCTCTTTCGAATAGAGCTCTTCGCGCTCACAATGCAGTTTCCACAGCATTGGATTCCCCATGTAAACCGTATCGATAATGGAATATTCATCGAAGGCCGAGTGATCCTGCCGCAGATACCCGAGAGTACACCCGTGACCGATCGTCACGTGTCCTTCGCTCTGTTCCAGCTGCCCGGTCAGAATTTTCATGAAGGTGGATTTCCCGGAGCCATTGGCTCCGATCAGCCCGTAGCGATTGCCCGGAACAAACTTCACAGAAACATCTTCGAACAAAGCGACTTTCCCGAAGCGCATCGTGATTTGTGACGTTGTAATCATATAAAAAACCCTGCATTTAAGCTGAAATTGAAAAATGAAGCTGACTTCTATAGCAAGGACTGCGGCGAGAGCCCACCGCAAACTGAACCAAATACCGAAGTGACCACCTCACCCAACTCGGAAATTCGATATCGTTACACAGTGAATGGGTTTCTCCAAAGCTTTGGGAAATGAAATGACTTAGCGACAGCCTGTCAGCGGGAATTAAAGCCAGTCCTCAACGGGAACCTCGAAGCCGGCACCGTGCTGGTAGTTGTAGGTGGCGGCGCGAAGGGCTTCACCGAGGGCGTCAAGATCAGTTTCAAAGTGCCCGTCGAACGGAATTTCGTTACGGGCGAAGCCGCCCGGCTCTTCCGCTAAAAGCGTAATTCCGAACCGCTCCGGATCGCGGGCGATTTCGCTGTGCGCCGTCAGTGCGAAGCGATGCCAGAACGCCGAATGCAAAACTCCCTCGTCCATCAGCCGGCGCACCGTTTCCAATGATTGGAACGTCTCCTCCCGCGTCTGCGTCGGAAAACCGTACATCAAGTAGGCGTGCGTCATAATGCCCGCATCGGCGAAGTCGGCCAGCACCCGCTCCGCGCTTTCCACAGTGATCCCCTTTTTCATCAACCCGAGTGTTCGGTCGCAACAGGTTTCAAGGCCGCCCGTGACCGCGATGCATCCGGCGGCGGCCATTTTCCCGATCAGCTCTTGAGTCAGCCGTTTTTCGAAACGGATGTTGCCCCACCATTCAACCTGCAATCCGCGGCGCAGGATTTCATCGCACAAACCATCGATCAGCGCGGGCGGAAGTGCTTCATCGACAAAATGAAACCCGTTAAACCCGGTCGATTCCATGATCGCCTCCATCCAGTCACAGACCGTGGACGGGCGGGCCGGATCGTAGCGGCAGATGTAGTCAATGGAGGTGTCGCAGAAGGCACAACGACTCCAGCAACAGCCGTGCGCGAGAACCAGCTTGTTCCAGCGGCCGTCCGACCAGAGCCGCGTGAGCGGATTAAGCACCTCAAAAAGCCCAACGTACGAACCCATCGGCAACCCGTCATAAACCGGAGGCGGAAGTGTATCGTGCGCAATCGGCGGTTCAGCACAGTCGTAAAAACGAACAGATCCGTCTTCGCGCACAAAGGTACGGACGAGCCCGGACGGCTCCGCGCCTTCGGCAATCCGCAACAGCGGAAGCATCCCGCTATCGAGTACTATATAATCCACAAAATCAAAAATCTCCGGATCGGTCAGTTCTCGCAACTCGGTGTTGGCATAGCCGCCGCCGAGTACGATTTTTATTTCTGGACAGGTTTGTTTAATGCGCCGGGCGATAGCCAGTGCACCGAACAAACAGCCGGGAAACGGAACCGTGATCGCAACGAGCTGCGGATCGTGTTTTTCAACCTGTTCATCCGTCAGTTTTTCCAAGGTTTGGAAAAAGAAACTGCGTTGCGATGCGGAATGTTCCAAAACCTCCCGCAGTTTTCCAAACCTTGGAAGCGTTGCAGCAAGAGACTCAGCGTAGCGGGAAAAGCCGAAGTACGGATCGATCCGCGCGGCGGCTTCGGCAACATCATCGAGGAAAAGACTGCACAAATGACGCGCGCGATCATGACGATCCAGTCCCCGGAAATTCCACCCGAACTGTTTTTCCTGCGCCCAGGCACGAAGCACATGCGGCCCTTCCGGAAGCGCCCCGCGCTTGGCAAACCGTTTAGCGGCGGAGGGATTGCGATCCTGCAAGAACTCCATCACCTCGTCGATCACCGCGCGGTATTCCTCGTCGAAATCCAGCGGCGCGAGACCGGCGGCGGAAAAAAGTTTAAGAAGCAGTTCGAGCGAAAGATCGGCCTGCACCGCCTCCTGCCCCTGAGAGCGAAGCCATGCCGTAAGAATCGGCGTCGCCGCATACGGGGTATTCGGTTGCAAAAGCGGTGGCGTGATCAAAAGCGTTTTCATTGAAATCCGAAAAGAAATCCGTTCTCTAAATTAGGGTGAGTTCAGAGAGTACAACCCCAACACGATTTCGCAAAACCCCCGCCGCGAAAATATTCAGTCCGGAGAGGGAGTTTTCAATCGCGGATGACACGAATAAACTCGGATGTTTCCAAACCTTGGAAACTTCTTGGCGGATTTGCGTGGAATCATTCTTCCAAAAGTTGGAAGGCGGCGCCCTGCCCAACACCCGTTCGTGCATATCAGCGAAAATCAGGGATTGAAACTCTCTATCCTAAACCAGCTTGGTGCCGTTGTTTTCGAAGGTGATGAGGCGTTTTTTGTAGAGGCCGCCGATCGCGCGTTTATAGGCTTTTTTGCTGACCCCAAACAATTTGTAGATCTCTTCCGTCGGGCTCTTGTCGGTGACGGGCATGAAGCCGCCCTGCTCTTTGAGATGGTTGAGAATCTGATCGGCGAGGTTGGTAAATCGATTGGCGTCGATTTTCTGGAGGCTGAGGTCGATTTTGCCGTCAGGGCGGACCTGCTTGATGTAGCCCTCGATCCGCTGTCCTTTTTCCAGAGGTTGGAACACTTCGTTGTGGAAGATGACGCCCCAGTGCCGCTCGTTGATGATGGCTTTGTAGCCGAGGTCGGTTTTGGCGCAGATGAGCAGATTAACTTTTTCGCCGTGTTCGTAGTTCGGCGCGGTGCGGTCGAGGAAGCGGTCGAGTTTGGTGGAGGCGGCAATGCGTCCGCTGGCGTCGTCGAGATAAATGCGCACGATGGCGGTCTGCCCTTCGCGCAGTTCCATTTTCTGTTCGCGGAACGGGACGAAGAGGTCTTTCGGCAGCCCCCAGTCCAGGAAAGCACCGATGCCGGTGACGGAGACCACTTTGAGGCAGGCAAATTCGTCGACCATCGCCAGCGGTTTGAGGGTGGTGGCGGTCAGGCGGTCTTCGGAGTCGAGCATGAGGAAGCATTCGAGCACTTCACCGGCCTTCCACTCGTTGGGGATATAGCGGTTGGGCATAAGGATTTCGCCTAGGTCGCCGCCGTCAAGGATCAGACCGAAGTCGACGGAGCGAATAATGGGCAGCCAGTTTAGTTTTCCGATTTCAGCCATAAGGGTTCTCTTGGGTTCATTGAAGCCCGTACGGTACTTCATTTTCGCAATGCGTGAAAGACTATCTCTACACGCCCAGCTTATCAGCCTCTTCGAGCCAAAGGGCTTCGGCTGCGCTGAGCTTTTTGGTGAGCTGCGATAACTGAATGCCGAGCTCCGCATAATCGACATCCGGATCGCCGGAGGCCATCTGCTCATTCAGAACCTGCTGGGCCGCCTGCAATTTGTGCATTTCGGCTTCGAGTTTTTTGAGGTTCTGCTGCGCTTCGCGCTCGAGCGCGCGCAGCCGCCGCGCCTCTTTCGGGTTAACCGCCGCGATCGAAGCCGGAGATTCAGCGCTCACGGTTGCGGGGGAAGGCTTCGCCTTGGGCGCTTCCGCCTGCAGACTGCTGACACCGGACTTTTCCAGATAGTAATCGTAGCCGCCGGGATAGCTGGTGACGGCGGCATCCGCAACCGAAACGATGCGGTCGGCCGCGCCGCGCACGAAGGCGACATCATGACTGACAAAGCAAACGGTTCCTTTGTAGTCGCGGATGGCTTTTTCGAGCGCTTCGCGTCCGTTGATATCGAGGTTGGTGGTCGGCTCGTCGAGCAACAGGAAGTTGGGCGGGTTGATAAAAATGCGGGCGAAGGCGAGACGGATTTTTTCGCCCCCGCTGAGGACGCCGGAGCGTTTGTTGACGGCATCGCCGCCGAAACCGAACGATCCGAGCATTCCGCGCACATCACGTTCCGGCACGGCGGGGTTGGCGTCGCGGACAATGTTCAAGATCGATTTTTCGGGGGGCATGGTTTCGGCGAAGTCCTGCGACTGATAGCCGAGCACCACTTTATGCCCTGCCCGCAGCGTACCCTCCTGCGGGGTGAGCGCACCGGCCAATACGCGCAGGAGCGTGGTTTTTCCCATGCCGTTGTAGCCAACCAGTGCGATTTTTTGTCCGTGGCCGATTTCGAGGTTCACATCGCGCAGAATCCAGCGCTGGTCGTCGTAAGAAAAGGCCATCTCTTCCACCGACATAATCTGCGCGCCGCAGTGCGGCGGCGGCGGGATGCGCAGCTTGGACAGGTTGGCCCCCGCGGCGGGTGGCTTCACGACCTCAAGTTTTTCGAGCATTTTAACGCGGCTCTGCACGACAGAGGCTTTGGAGGCTTTGGCGCGGAAGCGGTTGATGAAACTTTCGAGATGCTCTTTTTGCTCGATGTAGTGGCGGTGGGCGGCGGCCTGCTGATGGTGGCGCTGTTCGCGCTCTTTGAGGTAGTAGGTGTAGCCGCCTGAATATTTGACGGCGGCACCGCCGCTGATTTCCAGCGTGCGGTCGGTGAGCGATTCGAGCAGG
>JAEIOF010000040.1 GCA_016342445.1 Verrucomicrobiota bacterium
ATCGGTCAGGCCACCGAATACTACACCTCCGCTGAATTCAAACCGACCCAGGGCATTGCCGGTCAGGCCGTCATGGGCCCGGCGACCACCATCATCGACGGTCTGGCCACGGGCATGTACTCCGCCGGCATCCCGGTCATCACCATTGTCATCGGGATTCTCTGCGCCTTCGGCTTCGCCGGCGGCTTCTCCGACATGTCCATGGGTCTCTACGGCATCGGCTTCGCCGCTGTCGGGATGCTTGCCACCCTCGGCATCACTCTCGCCACCGACGCTTACGGCCCGATTGCCGACAACGCCGGCGGTAACGCCGAAATGGCCCACCTGCCGCCGGAAGTGCGCCAGCGCACCGACGCGCTCGACGCGCTCGGCAACACCACCGCCGCAACCGGCAAGGGCTTCGCCATCGGCTCCGCAGCGCTCACCGCCATGGCCCTGCTCGCCGCCTACATCGAAGAGGTCAAACTCTGGATCGGCAAGCTTGCTGGCGAAACCGGCTCTTTCATGGGGTTCACCAAAGACGTTGCCGAACACGCTGGAATCATGGACTTCGTAGACCGCTTCGAGCTGCACATTATGAACCCGCTGCTCATCTGCGGCCTGTTCCTCGGCGGCATGATGGCCTTTGTCTTCTGCGCGATGACCATGAAAGCCGTCGGCCGCGCTGCGGGTGCGATGGTTGAAGAGGTTCGCCGTCAGTTCCGCGAAATCCCCGGTATCATGGAAGGCACCGGCAAACCGGACTATGCCTCCTGCGTCGCCATTTCCACCGCTGGCGCCCAGCGCGAAATGCTCGTTCCGTCTCTGTTGGCGATCATCGCTCCGGTTGTGACCGGTCTGGTTCTCGGTGTGCCGGGCGTGATGGGTCTGCTTGCGGGCGGACTCACTACCGGTTTCGTACTGGCCACCATGCTCAACAACGCGGGCGGGGCGTGGGACAACGCCAAGAAACATGTCGAAAATGGTGCGCATGGCGGCAAGGGCTCTGATGCTCACAAGGCGGCCGTGGTCGGCGATACTGTCGGCGATCCCTGCAAAGACACCTCCGGTCCGTCGCTCAACATCCTCATCAAACTGATGACGATGGTGAGTATCGTCTTCACCCCGGTCGTAGTGAAATTCTCTCCGATCGTTCAGGAGTGGCTCCATATCGCCACGAAGTAAGCTTCCAGACAGCTGATGCGAAGGGCCGCCCGGTGAAGGGCGGCCTTTTTCTTTTCCAATGGTTGGAAAACGAAGTGCAGGCCGGATCATCCGGCTTCCAAGGATTGGAAAAATCAGCTAGTGTTTTCCCGATGGTTGGAAAAATCACAGAGCGGATCGGGGTATTCGGCGGGTCGTTTGATCCGGTGCATATCGGCCATTTGATTATCGCGCAGGACGCCATCGAGCAGCTGGAACTCGATCGGCTGATTTTTGTGCCGGCGGCCATTCCTCCGCATAAACTGACCCATAAACTGGTCGAGGGACGTCACCGCTTCGAAATGCTGGAGCTGGCGACGGCGAACAATCTGCGGTTCGAGGTGTCCGATCTGGAGCTCGCGCGCGGCGGCGTTTCGTATACGTTCGACACGATCCAGCACCTGCAGACGGAACATCCCGGCGCGGAGCTGTTTTTTATTATCGGGCTCGATTCGCTGGTGGAGCTTCATTTGTGGCGCAATATCGATGAGTTGCTCGAAATCTGCACGGTGGTACCGTTTGGCCGCGGCGGCGAGGATCCCGAACGGGTCGCAGAGAAAAGCCAACTTTCCAAGGTTTGGAAAACCAGACTGCTCGACCGGTTGATCCGGATCCATGAGGTTGATGTGTCCGCTTCGGAGATCCGGATGCGGATTGCCGAGGGGTTGAGCATTCAAACCCTTGTGCTTCCCGAGGTCGAAATGTATATTGCCGAGCACAATCTTTATACCTGAAGGAAAAAACATGGACCAGCTACCCGAATTTCTGACTCAAATCGTAAAATTTTTAGACGACCGCAAGGCCGAAAACATCACTGTTCTCGACTTGCGCGATGTGGCGAATATCGCCGACTATTTCGTCGTCGCCACCGGCGCCAACGCCCCGCATCTCAATGCGCTCGGCGACGGAATACAGCGGCTTTGCAAAGACAATCACTATCGCGAGTCGCGTCATGCCGGCAATGGCAACAGCGGATGGGTGATCGCCGACTACGACGGCGTGATGGTCCATGTCTTTAGCGTGGAGATGCGCGATCTCTACGATCTCGAAAAACTGTGGAAAGACGCCAAGCGGATTGAGCTGTGAGGTCCTACCGCAAAGAGCTTTGGTTTAAGGCTCCGAAACGGCGTTCTTTCATCAACATCACTCCCGATGTAAATGAGTGCCTGAGCGCGAGCGGCGTGAAAGAGGGGCTCTGCCTCGTCAATGCGATGCATATTACCGCCAGCGTGTTTGTCAACGACGACGAGGGCGGGCTCCATCAGGACTTTGAAACGTGGCTCGAAAAGCTGGCGCCGGAGAACCCGCACAGCCAGTACGCCCATAACGGGTTTGAAGATAACGCCGATGCCCACCTCAAACGTCAGATCATGGGCCGCGAGGTGGTCTGCGCCATCACGAATGGCAAACTCGATTTCGGCCCGTGGGAGCAGATCTTCTACGGTGAATTCGACGGCATGCGCGACAAGCGCGTTCTCGTGAAGATTATTGGAGATTAACCGCTAATCTTCACTGATCCGGGATTTCTAAATTAGTGTTCATTCGCCTCAATTAGTGGTTAAACTCTGCCTTCTATGAACCGCATCGCCAAAGTCGCTGTCGACCTCTCGCTGGATCGGGAGTTTGACTATCTGATTCCCGAATCGCTGCAAGCCGCCGTCGAGATCGGTTCGCGCGTGGAGGTTCCTTTCGGCAAGCGGCTGGTGACCGGATTTGTGGTCGGTCTGACCGATGTGTCCGATTTTGATGAGCTCAAGCCGATCGGTAAGGTGCTGGGTGAAAAGTCGCTGGTGACAGAAACGGTGATGGAGCTGGCGCGCTGGATGTCGGCCTATTATCTCGCTCCGTTTGAAACCTGTGTGCGGTCTGTGCTGCCTGCCGTGGTGCGTAACAAAGCGAGCGGCGCCAAGAAGCAGTTGACGGTTTCTTTGAATGTAGACGCGCCGCCCTCGTCGCGTTTTAATGAATTGGATATGGCCGTTCCGATTTCTCATCCCTCGGGCGGTGATCTTCCTCACTGGCGGCAGGAAGGAACCACCTGTTTTGTGACGTTCCGGCTTGCGGACTCTCTTCCCAAAGAAAAACTGGAGACGTGGAGGCAGGAACGCGATGCGTGGTTGATGGAAAATCCCCGTCCAACTGCGGAATGCGACGAGGGCGTCGCATCTACAAAAGAAGATGGATGCAGAAACGTAGACGCGACGCCCTCGTCGCGTTTGATTGAATGGCAGCAGGAATATCGCTCCTGCTTCACAGAGAAGTTTGAACAATGGCTGGATGCTGGTGAAGGCGCCTGCCTGTTGGGGCAGCCTGAATTGCGCGACGTGTTTGTTGAAACCGTGCAGAAAAAGAACGGGGTTCAATACTGGCTGGAGGGTTTTGTGGTCATGCCGAATCACGTCCATGTTTTGGTAACACCAATTGGAGGCCACAGGCTTTCCTCTATTGTCCAAGGCTGGAAGTCGATATCGACTCGCAAAATCAATGAGTTGCGGAAGGAGAAGGGTTCGGTGTGGCAGAAGGAGTCATTCGATCACATCGTCCGCAATGCGGAGAGCCTGTCAAAGTTCCAGCAGTACATTGAAGACAATCCGAAATTTTTGGAGGAGGAGCAGTTCGACCTGTTTGTAACGCGACGAGGGCGTCGCGTCTACGATGAACGCCACGGGGACGTCGCGTCTACGTTAACACCCAAACAGCAGACAGTTGTTGATCTTCTGAGAAATGCTTCCCCCATGCTCCTGTCGGAGCTGACGGTTCAGGCAGAGGTGTCTGCCGGAACCGTCAAAACCCTCGAGAAGAAGGGGCTGGTGTCGATTTCAAGCGAGTCGATCTATCGTGATCCGCACGAAGGGATTGAGATTCTCAAAACCGGGCCGCTGACGCTGATGCCGCAGCAGGCCGACGCGCTTGAAAAAATTATCGGGGCGATGGACGAGCCGGCTCCGCCGGTGCTTCTGTTGCACGGGGTGACCGGCTCGGGCAAGACCGAGGTCTATTTGCAGGCGATTTCTCATGCGCTGGAGCAGGGGCGGGGCGCGATTGTGCTGGTGCCGGAAATCGCGCTGACGCCCCAGACGGTCGACCGTTTCCGCGCGCGCTTTGCCGATCAGCCGGAGCGGGTAGCGGTTTTGCACAGCAGCCTGTCGGACGGCGAACGATATGACGAGTGGCACCGCATCCGCTCGGGCGAGGCAACCATTGTAATCGGCGCGCGCTCGGCGTTGTTCGCACCGGTGGAAAACCTTGGATTGATCGTGGTGGATGAGGAGCACGAGCCGACCTATAAGCAGGATGAAGCGCCGCGCTACAGCGCGCGCGATGCGGCAGTGATGCGCGGGCGGATGGAACACTGCGCGGTGGTGCTCGGCTCGGCGACGCCCGCGCTGGAGTCGTACTGCAATGCGAAGAACGGAAAATACCGCTATCTCGATATGCCGGCGCGTGTGGACCACCGACGGATGCCGGTGATCCGTATTGTGGATATGCGGATTGAGGCCCAGCGCACCGGACAGCACGGGCTGTTTTCTAAGGAGTTGATCGAGGCGATCTATTCGCGGCTCGACCGCGCCGAGCAGACGATGATTTTTTTGAACCGGCGCGGCTTTTCGTCGTCGCTGGTCTGCCCCGACTGCGGCTATGTGAGTGAGTGCGAGCACTGCAGCGTGAGCATGACCTATCACAAAGCGCGCGCGCGGCTGGTCTGCCATATTTGCGGAGAGGAAAAGACGGTTCCGGCGCGCTGTCCGGAGTGCGCGTCCAAGGAGTTTAAGTATTCCGGGGCGGGCACGGAGAAAATCGAAGAGGTGATGGCGAAGCTGTTCCCGAAGGCGCGGATTGCCCGGATGGATTCGGATACGATGCGCAAGAAGAACGCCCACCGCGATGTGCTGGCGCAGTTCCGGGTCGGGAAAATCGATATTCTGATCGGCACGCAGATGATCGCCAAGGGGCTCGATTTTCCGAACGTGACGCTGGTGGGGGTGGTGAATCCGGACCACGCGCTACACATGGCCGACTTTCGCGCGGGCGAGCGGGTGTTTCAGTTGCTGACGCAGGTGGCGGGCCGCGCGGGCCGCGGGGAGGTGGCGGGCGAGGTGCTGGTGCAAACCCATACGCCGCATCATCCCGCGATTCAGGCGGCGCGGCGCATGGATTTTGAGGGCTTTTGCGACCAGGAGCTGGCCTTCCGCAAAGAACTCCACTATCCGCCGTACGCCCATCTGACCTGCATTACGCTTCGAGGTAAACACGAGGCGGCCGTAGAGAAAACCGGAGAGCAGCTTTTCCAAACATTGGAAAGCAACTGCGTTGCGGCACAGAATTCATCGAGTGATCGATTGATGATTTCTCCTCTTGTTCCTGCACCGATCAGCCGGGCCCGCGGGGAGTATCGCTATCAGATTTTGCTTCGTGCGGAAAAAACCGGGGTTATGACGCGCGCGATCCGGCGGGCGGTTGCCGCCATCAAAAAATGGCCGAAAGGCGTTAAGTGCACCATCGACGTGGATGCGACATCTTTGCTTTAATCAACGGACTAAGGAGAAAGCCATGGCAGTTAAAACAGTAAAAGTTGAATCAGCACTGGATTCGAAATTTAAAATTGAAAGCGATATCCGCGGGCACAAGATCGTGGTTGACCAGCCGGCGAATGCAGGTGGAACCGATGTGGGCCCGAC
Source organism: Verrucomicrobiota bacterium (assembly GCA_016342445.1). Taxonomy (GTDB): domain Bacteria; phylum Verrucomicrobiota; class Kiritimatiellia; order Kiritimatiellales; family Tichowtungiaceae; genus Tichowtungia. The sequence continues at coordinate 5,862 of JAEIOF010000040.1, forward strand.
GCCGCTGGAATACCTGATGGCTTCGCTGGCCGGGTGTATCGGAACCATCGGGCGGATTGTGGCGATGCAGAAGCGCATTGAGTTGCGCGGCATGAAAATCACGGTCGAGGGCGACATCAATATCGACGGTCTGCTCGGCAAGCCGACGGAGGATCCAGTCGGCTTCACGGAGTTCCGGATTCTGGCGGATATCGACGCCGATATGACGGCGGAAGAGAAGAATGACTTCGTTCACGCAGTGGACGCGCGCTGTCCGGTTTCCTGGAATCTGCTCAACGCCAGCAAGGTGACAATTTCCGCAGTTTAGGAAATCAGGCCGATCTTTTCCATGTGCAGGTAGATTTCCCGGCCAAGCCAGGCATCGGTGGCGGCGTAGGTGATCTGGGAGTCGGTCAGATCATTACGGGCCCAGTTGGAGACCTGCTCCCGTTTGGAAACCCGGAAACCCAGCAGCAGGGCCGCCATCCCGCGCAACCCCAGGTTTTTGATATGCGCCTTTTTCGCAAAGGTCGCCAGCTCAAGAAACCCGGCGGGTTCAAAGTCGGCGATCTTCCGCAACTCGCTTACATCGTCGCGGATGGATACGCCTGTTTTGATGATGTCCGGACTTGAGAGGACTGCGCGCAGGCCTTCGGTGAGGCCGGTTTGTTGGATCTGAAAAAGGAAGACTTCTTTTTCGGATGCCAGTTGCAGGAGGGAGGGGAGGTAGCTTTCGCCGACGCGGAAGGCTGGGCGGGTTTCGGTGTCGAAGCCGAGTAGGGGTTCCGCCTTTAGTTTCTCAGCGGCGAGGTTGGCTTCGTCGGGTGTGCGAATCAGATGAATCGGCCCTTCATACTGCTTCATTGGAAGCTGATTGATTTCCGCTTTGCTGATGTGAAGTTGTAGGTTGGGATCGATCATGGGAATCAGGTCTGGCGGCGGAGGCGTGCCGGAAGGATTTTGAGTTGTTCACGGTATTTGGCGACGGTGCGGCGGGCGATGTCGACGCCCTGTTTGCTGAGTTCTTCGCCGATTTTCTGGTCGGAGAGTGGTTTTTTCTTGTTCTCGGCGCGGACGATTCCGGCAAGCGTGTTTTTGATGGAGGCGTTGGAGATGATGCTTCCGTCGGCCTGAGTCACGCCGGTGGTGAAGAAATATCTGAACTCGAAGACGCCGCGCGGCGTGGCCATGTATTTGCCATTGCAGGCGCGGCTGATGGTGGTTTCGTGAAGCTCAAGAACATCGGCCACCTGTTTCATGGTGAGCGGCTGTATCCCGGAAATCCCTTGTTCAAGGAAGCGTTCCTGCACCCGGACAATTTCGGTCGCGATGCGGAAGATGGTGTCCTGCCGCTGGTCGATGCTGCGGATGAAAAATTTACTTTTGGCGATTTTTTCGCGGATGTATCTCCTCGTTTCAGCGGCGGTGGTTTTGTCTTTTAGGAGCTGAAGGTATTTCGTGCTGATGAAGAGGCGCGGGTAGGGGCTTTTGTTCTGGGTGACGGTCCAGATCCCGTCCCGTTTCTCCACGGCGATTTCCGGGATGACATATTCGGTTTGCTCGGCGGTGAAGTTGCGGCCGGGCTTCGGGTCAAGATCGGCAATGGATTTGGAGAGTTCGTTGATTTTCTCGAGCGGCAGGTGCATGGCGGCGGCAATTTGCTCGTACTGGTGGTTGCCCAGTTTGTCGAGGTGGTTACGCACCAGTTCGGCTTCGAGCGAGTCGCCCCGCCCCTGATGGCGCAGCTGGATCAGGAGGCAGTCTTGCAGGGAGCGCGCGCAGACCCCGACCGGGTCGAATCCCTGGATGACGGTGATGATCCGATCAAAAAGCTCTTCGGGGAATTCGGGGGTGGAACCGATGATGCCGTCGAGGTCGAGCTGGAGATAGCCGTCGTCATCAATCGAGCCGATGAGGACCTCGGCGATGCCGCGCTCGCGGGCATCGAGCCCTGCCATGGAGAGCTGGTCGATCAGATGTTCCTGAAGGGACTCGGCGCGGGAGATGGAGTCCATCATGAACTGATGCTTCTCCTCGCTGGCTTGCGAGCGAACCTCGCGATTGCGGCGGAAATCCTCGTCCCACTCAGCGAGTTCGGTGAGTTCGCCGATTTCCCGTTCTTCGCGCAGTTCCTCGCGCGCGGCCTCCTCAAAGTCGGTAATTTCCTCCACGTCGGAGGCTTCGCGCTCGAGGGTGGGGTTTTGATCCATTTCCTCGCGCACCATCAGCTGGAGGTCGAGGATCGGAACCTGAAGAATTTTGAGCGACTGAAGCATTTGCGGGGTGAGCGACTGCTCCATCCGCTGTTGCTGAACCATACCTAGAGACTGTTCTGCCATTTGGATTTACAAATTCGGGTGACTATCTGACACTGGATGGCTTATTCATAACACACCCTGAACCTAACATACAAACGAACACTCATGAGCGTTAAACTTTGCGTATTGGCCAGCGGCAGTTCCGGAAACTGCACCTTTGTCTCGACCGGGGAAACCCGCATTTTGATTGATGCGGGGCTGTCGGCAAAAAAGACGGCAGAGCGTCTGGCGGAAATCGGCGAGCGGGTGGAGGATCTGGATGCGATCTGTGTGACGCATGAACATGGCGATCATATTGCCGGCTTGCGGGTTTTGCAGAAAAAACACGGGATTAAAATCTATGCCAACGCCGGCACGCTGGACGGCATCCGCACGGCCCGGCAGGGGGGCGATGTGGAGTGCCATCAATTCACCACCGGCTCGACCTTCTCGATCGGTGATCTGGCGCTGGAGCCGTTTTCTGTTCCACACGACGCGTATGAACCGGTTGGGTTTGTGGTTCGTGCCGAGGCGTGCGCGGTCGGTGTGGTTACGGACATCGGCATTGTGACCAATCTGCTGCGAGAGAAGCTGCGCAACTGTCATATTGTTGTGATTGAGGCGAACCACGACGAGGAGCTTTTGCACGCAGCGGATCGTCCCTGGAGTCTGAAACAGCGGATCTTGAGCAATCAGGGCCATCTTTCGAACCGGGCTTCGGCGGAGCTGATTGCCGAGGTGGCGGGCGACGGGCTTCGCCATCTTTTTCTTGCACACCTGAGCGCGGATTGTAACAGTCCGGCTCATGCTCGCAGTATGTTCGAGACGGTACTGGCGGCGGCGGGGCACGAACATGTTCAATTGTATCTGACGGGTGGCGGGCGGATCAGCGACGTGCTGGAGCTCGAATAGGGAACTATATTTTATGCCAAATTCATCTAACGAACGGCTGGAGCAGCGGCTGTTAAAAATCATTTCCGGAGAAGTGCAGGGCCGCCGCGCCGCGCTGATTTGCGGACTGCTGGCCGTGTTGTCGTGGATCTTTTATGTTCTGGTTCAATCTCGTCTGTGGCTTTTTAAACACCGGATTCTGCGCGCGAGCACGCTGGGCTGTCAGGTGATCAGTGTCGGCAACGTCACGGTCGGCGGAACCGGCAAAACCCCGATTGTGGAAACCTTTGCGCGGTCGCTGGAAAGCAAGGGGCGCAAAGTGGCGATCCTCAGCCGAGGGTATAAGAGCCGCAAAACGCCGCTGTGGGAAAAAATCCTCAAAAAAGAGGAGCGGCTTCCGCGCGTGGTGTCCGATGGACAGAGCCTGCTACTCAACTCCGATCTGGCCGGGGATGAGCCGTACATGCTGGCGTCCAATCTGCCAGAAGTCGCCGTGCTGGTGGACAAAGACCGCGTGAAATCCGGCAAGTACGCCATTCGCAAACTCGGGTGCGACACCCTGGTGCTCGACGACGGGTTCCAGTATCTCGGCCTGCAGCACCGGATGGACATTGTGCTGGTCGACTACACCAACCCGTTTGGTTACGGCAAGGTTTTGCCGCGCGGCCTGCTTCGCGAACCGATGCGTAACCTCAAGCGCGCAGGCTTCATCTTCATCACCAAATGCCCGCCCGAAGGGGCGCCGGAGCTCAAGGCCAGGCTGCGCGGGCTCAATCCGCATGCCGAGATTTCCGAGTGCCGCCACAGTACGAAATATCTGGAAAACCTCTATACCCGTGAGCGGGTGGACCTGCGTTTTTTGAAGGGCAGAAAGGTTTCCGCCGTATCCGGAATCGCGGTGCCGGAAGGGTTCGAAAACGGTCTGCGCGGCCTGGGTGCTGAGCTGGTTCACAGCGCGCAATACGCCGACCATCATCGCTACACCCAGCAGGAGATCATCGAAACGATCAACCATGCCGTTGAGGCGGGCGCGGAAATGATCATCACCACCGAAAAAGACGCCGTTCGCTTCCCGCGGATCGACCGTTGCGACCTGCCGGTGCTCTTCCTGCGTGTGGAAATCGAAATGCTCACTGGCGCCGACGCGTTCAACGACTGGATCGACCGGATTTGCTTCAAGTAGAGGTGAACCACTAATCTTCACTAACTGAACACTAACGACGGGGCAAGTATGTTGAAGCAGGAAGGATACGATCTGATGGCGGCGTCCTTTGATGTTTACAACGAAATGGGCGCCGGGTTTTTAGAGGAAATATATCAGGAATGTCTGGAACTGGAATTGGCCGAGAGAAACATCCCATTTGTTTCACAGGAGGAGTTGACAGTTTGTTATAAGAAACGGCCCTTGAAGAGAAAATATCGCCCCGACCTGTTTGTTTTTGACGGTATCGTTGTTGAGTTGAAGGCTGTAAAAAACCTTTGTCCAGATCATGAAGCCCAGCTTCTCAACTACTTGCGTGGAACCGGAACGCGCGTCGGCTATTTAATAAACTTCGGAAACTCCAAAGAACTCGAATGGAAACGGATGATTCTTTAGATTCGTGCCGATGAGTGGAGATTAGTGGTTAAAATGGAAATGCCAGAGCGGTTTTTGATTATCGGGCCCGATCGGGTCGGCGATTCGGTTTTGAGCCTGCCCGCGTTGCAGCTTCTGCGGCAGGAGCATCCGGCCGTCGAGATCACGATGACGGCCGGACCGAAGCTCGAAGCGTTCTGGAACATGTGTCCGTCGATCGATGGTTTCCAAACCTTGGAAGAAAAGTTTCCAAACATTGGAAAATTGAAACAAACGCATTACGACCGCGTCTACATTCTGTCCAACTCGTTTCGTTCCGCATGGATTCCGTTTGTGGCGGGCATTCCGCGGCGCATCGGTGCTCGCGGTCATTGGCGGCTGCTGCTGCTGACGGAGGTGGTTCATCTCGGGAGCGGGCATCAGCAGTTCGAGGCGATGAGTATTCTCGGCGTGCAGGGCGATCCGCCCGCTCCGGAACTCCGCGTGCCACCCGAAAGCTTCCAAACATTGGAAAGAAAACTGGTCCATTTTCCAAACCTCGGAAAAAACAGATCGGTTTTGTTCCAGGCATTGGAAGCGGACACCGAATGCCCGATGGGCGCCCGGCCGGTGATTACGATTTTGCCGGGCGCACCGCACGATCCGTCCAGGCGCTGGCCGGCAACCCATTTTCTGCTGTTGGCGCGCAACCTTTGCTCCGCGCTCAACGCGGTGGTTCTGCTGGGCGGCGGGCCAGAGGATGCCGCGGTCTGCGCAGAGATTGCCGCCACCGAGCCGGGGATTATTAATCTGGCCGGAGAGACCACGCTTGCCGAATGGGCGGCGTTGCTGAAGGCGAGTCATTGCGTGGTGGGCAACGAGAGCGGCGGGACGCATTTGGCCAGCGCACTCGGCACGCCGGTGGTCGGGCTTTACGGCCTGACGGATCCCAAAAAGACAGGCCCGCTGGGTAAACACATTGTGTTTCAGAAGAGGGAGCCGCAGGGGCGGAATGCCCCGCGCGATTCCGACGCCGCGGCCCGCGCCCTCGCGCTGATCGGCGCGGACGAGGTGTTCATGGCGGTCAGGAATCTGCTGGCCGGTCTCCGTTAGTTCATATTTGTCTTGTAAAATACCGGTCTTAAAACTGAAATGACCGCCAATGTTGGAAGAGCGATTCAATCGATTGACGGGCCGGGTTTTGGCCGGTCTGGCTGTGCGGGTTTCCCTGTATGCGATTTTACTGGGGGCAATTGCGTACGGCATGCTGTGGGGCGCGGTCAAATATGGCCCGTCCTTTTATGATGAAATCGGCCCCGTCGAAGTCCTGGAGACCGTGTTTGCTCTGGCGGCTACACTTGCTTTTCTTTTTGCGGGGCGGGTGGATCAGAATAGAGCTCCTTGCGCTATTGTACTGGCGACCTTTCTTTTTTGCGCAGTGATCCGCGAGTCGGATTATTTTTTAGATGTGCTGGTTTGCCGTCACGCCTGGAAGATGATGGTCGCGTTAACCCTCGTCCTGTTTGCGGTCTATGCCCGGAGCAACCTGAAAGCGGCCGGTGCTTCCCTGATGAGTTTTGTGAGCCAGCCGAGCTTTGGGATTCTGTTGAGTGGACTGCTGGTGCTGGTGGTTTTCTCACGCCTGTTCGGCTACGGATCGTTCTGGAAGGAGTTAATAGAGGGCAATTATTATCGGGTTGTTAAAACCATTGTCGAAGAGGGCGTCGAGCTGATGGGCTATTTTCTGATTCTGGTTTCTTCTTTCGAATATCTGCACGACGCGGTGATTGGCCGACGCTATCCTGAGGAACCCCAGTAACGAAATTCGCCTGCGGAAGACCGGGGGTCGTGTAGCATTAAATCTCGTTGCGAATGCTGTGAAACAGCGGGAAAATGCGATCTTCGCCCAGAACAACCCGTCCTCGTTTAGGGCAGTTTGCGGCGCGATCTGAAACAAATTCAATCAGCGAAATTTGTAACCGGCGATTCGGGCGAAAGCGATAGCAACAGGTTCGTCCGTTTCCGGGAGGGCAGTGGACCTCTCCCAAACAGGCCTGCGCAAATTCCTCTTCTGAAAAATACGGTTGCGTGAGCGCTTTGATTTCTTCGAGGGAGTAGGGCTCTGTGTCGACAAACGCGCCGACCTTTCCTGCGTTTCGGAAATGGAGGTATCCAACGGTGTCGGGGTTGTTTTTTGCAAGATCAACGAGTTGAGGGATGACATCCTCATTGAGGCCGCGAACGATAATCGCGGTTAGAGAAACTTTAGAATGGCTGTTTTGAGCGAGCGCCTGAAAGGCTTCCAGCTTGTCGTTTAAACAATCTCTGCCCGTAATGAGCTCATACGCTTTGGCATTTTCGGTTCCGCCATCCATGGAAAGGCCGAGTCCAAAACCCGCCGGAAGTTTTTTAAGCGGTTGCAGCGACTCCATAAAATCCGGATCACGGTATTTCATACCGTTCGAGCAGACGTAAATACGGTGTTTGTGTTCAACGGCAATTTGAATGATTTCGGGGAGTTGCGGATGGAGGGTTGGTTCGCCGCCGGCCAGCTTCATGAGAACCGGAAAAGGCAACGCGCCACACAGGTGGCGGAAGCGCTCCAGCGATATGTCCGCCTGATCCTGTTCCGGGTAATAGCAGAATTTGCAACGCATATTGCAACGGGAGGTAATATCAACGAGAACCGATGGGTATGGATTCTGATCAAAAGGAACCCCATTTTTCCAGTCCGTCGGAATCTCAAAGTGGATATCAACCATCCGGTTCAGCGCTGACTTTTTCATTTTAAGAAATCCATCCCTTGTTTTGTCCTTCTGTAATGGGCCGGATAATAAGGCAATACGAAGTTGCTTGGCACGACATTTCCGCCATTCCTTCTTTCCCGTTTCACCGGCCTTGCCTATTCTCCTGTTTATGCAAATCAAACTCATACCGGTGGGGCCGCTTCAGGTTAATTGCGCGGTTGTTTGGGGTGAAAATAAAGAGGCTCTGGTGATCGATCCCGGCTTTGATGCGCCGTTGATTACAGCCTGTCTGGACGAGAACGATCTCAACGTGGCGGCCTATCTTCTCACCCACAGCCACACCGACCACATCAACGTCTTGGCGGAGCTCCACGCGATCCGCCCGGCTCCGGTGTACATCCATGCCCGCGACTATCCACGCGCCTTTCGCCGCCAAAACCGGATCCTTCCCCGTTATCCCGCGCCGCGCAGGCCGGCCGCTGAATTTGTTCATCCCGAGTTTCCAGACCTTGGAAATGTTGCCGCGAAAAACTCCGCGGAGCCTAAACAAAAAGCCAGCCCCGAGGCCGTCGGTTCCACGGTTTTGAAAATTTCCGACTTGAGTTTCCAATGTTTGGAAACGCCGGGCCACACCCCCGGAGGGGTTTGCTACTGGTTCGAGGAAGAGAAGATCTGTTTCACGGGCGACACGCTGTTTAAGGGTTCGCGCGGGCGGGTCAATCCGTTTGTCGGCGATGAAAAGGACTTGATGCGGTCGCTCAAAAAGCTGGCCGGGCTTCCGCCTGAAACCCGGATTGTTCCCGGGCATGGCGAGTCGACGACGATCGGCTATGAGATGCAAACCAACCCCTTTATGAAGCGGGCCGCCCGGTGAAGATCGATATGAAGACCTATCTGAAGGCGCTGGCCGGACAGGGGGAACTGGTCTATTGCCCTAACGCCGGGAATGCCGGGGATTCGCTGATCGCTCATGCGACCTTTCAACTGTTTGAGCGTCTGGGAATTCATTTTGAGCTGTATGACGAAGCTCGTTTTGATCCGGCTGGAAAAATTTTGATTTACGGAGGCGGCGGCAGTTTGGTTCCCGAGTACGTTGCGGCGCGGCAATTTGTTGAGCGGTATCATCAGTCGGTAAAGAGGCTGGTGATTTTGCCGCACACGATCTCCGGGCATGCGGATCTGCTGGCGGCACTGGGGCCCAATGTGGATATTTTTACTCGCGAAGAGGTCTCTTTTGAATATGTCGCAAACTGCGCGCCCCATGCGAATGTGTTTTTGGCTGATGATCTGGCGCTGGGGTTGAATGTGACGGATCTTTTGTTTCCGGACTACCGATTGCCTTATTGGAGGATCCCCCTGAAACGGGTTGTCCGGCGCGATGCGCTGTTGTTGAGAGAGGCTCTTTGTCGGGCATATGGAAAGAGCTGCGTGCTGAACTGTTTTCGGACGGATAAGGAACGGACGGATGTTGGTCGTCCGAGTGGCAATGCGGATTTGTCCAAATTATTTAAGTGTGGAACTCAAACGCCGAAGCAGGCGTTGTGCGCGACGCAAATGGTTTTCCGGTTTATGAATCACTACGAAGAGGTTCGGACCAATCGGCTCCACTTGGCCATTGCCGGGGCGCTTTTGGGTAAAGCGGTCGAATTTTATCCAAACAGCTACTACAAGTGCGAGGCGGTCTACAATTTCTCCATGAAGGATCGTTTTCCGAATGTGAAGTGGATGGGGGTTGGTTCATGAGCCCGCCGATTCTTCGGATTATAAACCTTAAGCGAACCGTTCAGAACGGGATTTGTCGGGTCAGCGCGGATGTGGGTGGAGAAAAAGTCTGGTATGAGTCGGACAGCACGGAGTTGCTGGCTTCGCCGGAGATCTTCGCCAGTGCCTTTCTGGTTCCGGCCATGGCGGCGGGTGCGGGGCTTTGTGTCGACGGGGATCTTTCCAAGGTTTGGAAAAATAATATTCGGAAGCTGATGGAGCTGTTCCATTCGTGGTGGGGATATCCCGTGGTCGGGATTGAGGCCGGCGATGCTCCGGAGTCTCTTTTGGCGGGCGGACGCACCGCCCTGTTTTTTTCCGGTGGTGTAGATTCCTTTTATTCACTGCTGCGGGGTGAACATCCCGTGGATGATTTGGTTTATGTTCACGGGTTCGATGTGCCTCTGGACGGTGAACAGCGCTTCGCGGAAGTCCGTGCACATCTTGAGACGGTTGCCGCATCCGCCGGCAAACGTCTGCTGATGCTGAGAACCAATCTTCGCCAACATCCGTTGATTCAGAAGGTCGGCTGGGGCCGGGCGCATGGCGGTGCGCTGGCTTCGATTGCGTATTGCTTGCCGGAAACAGGTCGGGTGGTGATTTCCTCGTCTTATTCCCGTATGATTAGCCGTCCCTGGGGTTCACACTGGGAGGCCGATCCGCTTTGGTCCAGTGAACGACTTGAAATTTTACATCTGGGAGACCGGGTTTTCCGGAGTGACAAGCTCCGGGCGATTGCGGATGAGCCGCTGGTTCAACAACATCTGCGGGTTTGCTGGAAAAACAGAGGGGATCATTTAAATTGTTGTTGCTGTGAAAAATGTATCCGGACCATGTTGGTTCTGGAGGGTTGCAGGAAGCTGGATCCGTATGATGTGTTTCCGTTGCGTCATCATCTGGCGCGAATGGTTCGCCGCCTCCGGTATGTGCCGGATGAGGTGATTCCAACCTATCATGAATTTGTTCGAAGC
>JAEIOF010000041.1 GCA_016342445.1 Verrucomicrobiota bacterium
TCCCAAGGGTTGGAATCCGAGTGGCGGCCGGCTTTGACAGCGACCCGGCCGTTCTCGACGAGACGGCACCCATTCCGATTCTGCATATCAGCAAAATGAAAGATTTTGTTTCTGAAAACAATATTCAGGTCGCAGCGCTCACCGTTCCTGAACCTTCGGCGCAATCCATTATTGATTCGCTCAAAAAAACCTGCATAAAAGGGGTTATAAATTTTGCGCCCATTTCACTTCGAAGTTCTGAGGATTTCATTATTCAGAACATCAACGTGGAACAGGAAATTGAAAACATTTTTTACCAGATTCATGTCGCTGAAAATTCGACTGAAACAACGGGAATACCCAATGAACAAACTGAAACCACTGATTGATGTATTATCTGCAACCATCCTGAACGGGCCGCCCGGATGGGAGGATCGTGAGGTGAGGGGCGTTTTTGCTTCGGATCTCATTAGCGATATTCTGGTCAGCGACGGTGAGGAGACCTTGTTGCTCACCTCCCTGCTTTCCGATCAGGTGCTTCGTACCGCCGATGTCATCGGCGCCGTGGCTGTCGTGTTGGTCAATCGCAGGCATATCCCGGCTGCACTTACCAAGGCTGCGACAAAGCAGGGGTTGCCCCTGTTTAGTGCCCCCTTATCTAAATTTAACGCCTGTGTTCGTCTCGGGCCGCTGATGGAGATGGCATGAGTCCCGTACAGCAACCCGAAGAGGACATTTCGCTGCGGATTCAGGAGCTGGCCGGCAACCTTAAAATTCGTGATGTGATGACCCGCCACGTTTTTGCCGTCACCCGAACCTGTACGATGCGCGATGTGCAAACAATCATGAAAAACAATGCCATCAGCGGCATCCCGGTGGTGGACAGCAACCATGTGGTCGGAATGGTCAGCGTGCACGACATCATGAGTGCTTTTGAGCAGGACTGGATGGCGGACGCCGTTGCAGATCACATGACGACCGGCGTACGCACGCTGAGCGAGGAACAACCGCTCTCCTTCGCCATGTCGGCCTTCAGTAAGTTCCCCTATCGCCGGTTCCCTGTGGTCAACCGCAAGAACGAGCTGGTCGGCATGGTCACCCTTCGCAATATCAACGTGGCATTGATCCAGGAACTTTCCCGCCAGTTGGCAACGATGGAAACCGAGGGAGGGCGTGTGACGCCGCCAGCCTCGTCAGACAGTTGCATTTTCTACCGCACCTACCGGCTGGCCCGTTACGATTTCGAGTCGGGGGGCAAGGCCTCGGCCGAACTTCGCGAGCAACTGCGTGTGCGCGGGGTGGCCCCGAAAACCATTCGCCGGGCGGCGGTGGCCTGCTATGAGCTGGAAATCAACATCATTGCCCACTCCCACGGCGGCACTCTGACGTTATATATCGACCGCGACTGCGTGCGTATCACGGCCAACGACTTCGGCCCCGGAATTCCCGATGTTGAACAGGCCATGACAGAAGGCTATTCCACCGCAAACGACTGGATACGATCTCAGGGCTTCGGGGCCGGCATGGGGCTTCCCAACACCAAGCGCCTGTCCGATGAATTTGCCATCCAATCCGGCGTCGACATGGGCACCATGATCAAATCGATTGTTAACCTGAACACAAGTGAGGAGTTATCCGATGAAAGCAAGTGAACTGAAATTCCCCGGCCTTGAATGCATCCGACCGTCCGAGCCGGAGATTTCCGGCGGATATACCTCTGACCTGCTCAGCGATGTGATGGCGAACCTGAAAGAGGGCGACGCGCTCATCACCATTCAGGCGCATAAAAACACCATTGCCGTGGCCGCACTCATGGGGGCTTCTGCCGTTATTTTCTGCCACGGACGGGTCGTCTCGCCCGACGTGCTCGAAGCCGCCGCCAAAGAAAACATCTCGGTCTTTGTCTCGACCGGCAATCAGTTCAACACGACCTGTGCATTCGCTAAAGCCCTCGGCGAGTAGGCTGCATGAAAGCCCGGATCGATTTTCACATCCACTCCTGCCTCTCGCCGTGTGCTTCGCTCGAGATGTCGCCGCGAACCCTCGTCGCGTGCGCCAAAGCCGCCGGGCTCGACTGCATCGCACTCACCGACCACAGCTGCGTTGAAAATCTACCCGCCTTTCACGATGCTTGTGCGGAAGCCGGAATGAACTGCCTCTACGGACTGGAAGTCTCCACCGCCGAGGAAGTCCATGTTCTGTGCCTGTTTGACGATCTGGACAGCGCTCTCACCTTCGGGCGTATCGTTTACAGCCATTTGCCGAACCTCATGAATGATCCGGCGCGGTTCGGGGAGCAGCCCATTGTCACCGCGGATGAAGAGGTTGTCGGGTTCGCTGAAAAACTGCTCATCAACGGAACGGACCTCTCCTTTTTCGACCTCGTCCCCATGGCTCTGGAGGCCGGCGCACTCTGTATTCCGGCGCATATCGACCGCCCCATGTGCGGAGCCATATCCCATCTCGGGTTTTTGCCCGATCTCCCGTACGACGCCGTGGGTGCGGTGGGAGAGGTCGATCCGGAAATCGCGCGCCGCTGGCCCGTCGTCCGGTTTTCTGATGCCCATCACCCGAGTCAGATTGCGCGCCGCTATACCGAGATCGAAACCGAAGCCTTCACCGTTCCAGCCCTGCGCGAAGCCTTTCAGCGACTAATCGAGAAGTAGATTTTCCAAACCTCGGAACAAATCATTCCAAGCATTGGAAGAATTGAGGCCAAAAGTTCCAATGCTTGGAAAAAAACGCCTCTAAATTTTCCAATGTTTGGAAAAGTTTTAACCGCGAATGCACACGAATGAACGCGAATTTCCAATGGTTGGAAACTTTATTTCGTTGGTATGCCGTTGGCGGCGCGGATTTTATCGGCTAGCGTTTTGATCTGCTTGTCCCAGTCCAGTTCAAAGGTAACGTCATCTGATTTGCAGAGCTCGCGGGCGACCTTCACTTTGTCGATAGTTGATTTTTTACCATCGGTTTCCTTGCGCACGGTGTGTTGGGCGTATTGCCCGAATCTGATGAGATTCCAGTCTGTATCTTTATGGACGATGTCGACTGCCGCTTTGAATGCATCTTCGGCGATATAGTTCTCAATTTCTCGTCCCTTGGTGACCCATGCGAAGCATTTATCATTTTCACCGTTGGTGAATGCGTCGATGATTCGCTGTTTGGTGGCATTGAGCTTAGTGGTTTTATTGGATCTATCGCTGTCGAGCACGACGGCTGAGTTGCGGTTTATTTTTGCTAGGTTGATAAATTCCGTCACAGCCGCTTCGTCCCATTGCGGTGCGCCGTCGAAATCCAGATGGCTCAAGAGGCGACCGCCATAAAACATAATCGAGTAGTGCACGTCTTCTTCAAGGTAGTGGGTTTTTTGCAGAGTGTGCTTAATGTAAATTCGGTCGGATGGGCCTTCCACCCAAATTAGATAATTACTTTGCAGGATATCACTGGCCTGATAGCCCAGATCGTCCAGCACGTGGCCGAGCTTTTGTGGTTCAATGGTTTTGACCGATGCTCGTGTGCCGTCATGGGTGACGTGTAAGATTTGGGCTTCCTCATCGGAGCACTTGGAAAAAATGTCGATCGCCACGTTAGAGTGTGTTGTTAAAAACAGCATGCAACCATTATCGCGTGTAAAATCCAGCAGATATTTAAATAGTCGTCTTTGAACCGATGGGTGCAGGTTGTTTTCCAGTTCCTCAAAACAAAAAATACATTTGATCAGATCTGTCTTCTTTACGCTTGGGAGAAGGTGAAGAAACGCCAATGTCAGGAGAATCGTTTTGAGGCCACTGCCGGAATCTTCTGTTGTGACATACTTAGCCTTGTTGGGCTCCTGTATTGCGACTCCCCATCGCGGGTGTTGTCCTTTCCAGTTATCTTCGGTGTAGCGCATGGCGGTAATGGAAGAGAATTTTCCGTCGTCACCGTATATGGACTGTAAGGCATCTTTAATGATGCTCAGTTTATCTTGATGGACATATGGGTCTTGGTTTTTGAACAGCTCATACAGAAGGGAGACTCCGTTGCCGTTACTTTCAATCAAGGGAAAGTCAGCTACTCTTGTTCCACTGGAATTTTCTGAAACTTTTTCTTCAGGTTGAAGGTCACGATCGGCAATAAGGCGGAATAGCTCAAAGTCCAGGAAGGGCAGAGTACACATCTTGTTGATTGTTTGTCTAAAAACGGTGGAGTGTTCGTTAAAAGGAGTGCTCGTGTAGACCTCCTTGAGAATCTCTTTTGTGAACAGGCTACATTGCAGATTTTCGTGTCGCTTAGTTTTTTTTCTCGACCAGGTAAATGGTGTGGATGGAATGATGTCTGTTAAAAGAGCGCAGTCATCAGGCTCGAATAGGTCATTTCTTTTGTTTCCTGGTGCAGAGTAGGCGTTAGCGAATTTATTGATGTTGAATGGTTCTGTGACGGTAATTTGTGTGTCTCCAATAGGATGCACATTGTTAATGGTTCTCGCTGGGGATTCGTATGACCCCGAGGCTGGAGTCGCATATTCCACCAAGTCTAAAAGCGCGGATTTACCCGTGTTGTTTTTGCCGATGATGAGGTTGATCTGTTTGAACTGTTCAAAGCCAGTTGGCTCACCGCGAAAACATTTGTAGTCGTCGGCTTTGACGGAGTAGTCCAAGATTTCGCATTTGGGTCTTTCTTCGCTCATGGGTACCTCATTTGTCGAAGGCTAGGGTGTAAAACATAAAGACCCTTTTAATGGCTTTTCCAATGCTTGGAAAGATTTCTTCCAATGTTTGGAAAATTAGTCGAGTTTGTTGGCGGTTCACCTTCTCAATTATTTTTTCGTTTTGACCGGCGTTTTGCGGTCGGAAAACAGCTCGCGGCAGAGGGGGCATTTGGTTCCATCGCATCCGCGGGCGGAGCAGTATTCGCGTCCGTAAAGGATCAGCTGAATGTGCAGCTTGTTCCACCGCCCGGGCGGGAAGAGTTTTTTCAGATCGGTTTCGGTCTGCACAACATTTTTGCCGCTCGTCAGTTTCCAGCGCTGCGCGAGGCGGTGGATGTGCGTATCGACCGGAAAGGCCGGCGCGCCGAAGGCCTGCGCCATAATCACCGATGCCGTTTTATGTCCGACGCCCGGTAGCTTTTCCAACCCCTGGAAACTTTTAGGCACGTTGCCTCCGTGCTCGGCGATCAGCATTTTTGACAGCTCAAAAATGGCTTTCGATTTGTTGTTTGCCAGCCCGCAGGTTTCAATCAGCTTACGGATTTTCTCCTGCCCGAGCCTGACCATTTTCGCGGGCGTGTCGGCGGCGGCGAACAGAGCGGGGGTAACCGCATTCACCCGTTTGTCGGTGCATTGCGCGGACAGCAGAACGGCAATCAGCAGGGTGTAGGCGTCTTTGTGTTCCAGCGGGACGTCTACAGTCGGATACAGCTCATCCAGCCGCTTTCCAATGATTTCAGCCCGTTCTTTTTTCGTTGTCATTTCCGGTGCATTCTAAGGTATCTTCACGGCATGACACGCCAAGAATTAGTTAACGTTCTTCTCAAACGGGCCAGCGGAAAGCCCGGTACACGCGGCGAGGCGTTTGCCCCGGCCAACATCGCGCTTTGCAAATACTGGGGCAAACGCGACGCAGAGCTCAACCTGCCCGTCAACTCGAGCCTCTCCATTTCGCTCGGAAAGCTCGGCACGAAAACGGTCATCAAGTTTTCCAAAACCGCCGATAAAATTTTCCTGAACGGCAAACCCGCGCCGAAAGCCTTCGCCGCGCGACTGTCGGCCTATCTCGATCTGTTCCGCAACGAGGGGCAGTTCTTCGAGGTGCGGACCAAAAACAACATCCCGACCGCCGCCGGGCTGGCCTCGTCGGCCTCCGGCTTTGCCGCGCTCGTTAAAGCACTCGATCAGCTGCTTGGCTGGGGCTTTAATCCGCGCGAACTTTCCATGCTGGCGCGAATCGGTAGCGGTAGCGCGTCGCGTTCGCTCTACGAAGGCTTCGCCGTCTGGCACGCGGGGCAGCGCGCTGACGGAATGGACAGCTATGCCGAAGCTCTTAATCGCGAATGGCCGAGCCTGCGCATTGGGATCCTCGAAGTTTCCAAGGCTCGGAAAAAAACTGGGTCGACCGAGGGAATGAACCGGACCTCCGAGACCTCCGAGCTTTATGAGTCGTGGCCGAAGCAGGCGGAGTGCGACTTCGATGAGCTGCGCACCGCTATTGCCGCGGAGGATTTTCCAATGCTTGGAAAAACCGCTGAAAACAATGCGCTCGCCATGCACTCCACCATGCTGGCGGCGTGGCCGCCGCTCTGCTATTGGAAGCCGCAGTCGATCGCGCTGATGCAGAAGGTGTGGGCCGCACGCGAGGCGGGGATTGAGCTCTATTTCACCATGGACGCCGGTCCGAACCTGAAACTGCTTTTCCTGAAGGAAGATCAGGCGGCTGTGAAAGCGCTGTTTCCGAAGGTTCAAGTCGTCAATCCGTGGATTTGACATGCCGGAGCTTCCTGAGGTTGAAACCATTCGCCGACAGCTTCGCGAGGCCGGCGTTAACGGACGGGTCATTGAAACCGTTCACGTCGAGTGGCCGCGCACCGTCGATCCGCTTTCGCCCGCCGTATTTCGCAAACAGGTGGCGGGTTGCACCATCGAGCGGCTCTCCCGCCACGGCAAGTGGCTGATTTTTGAATTGGACGGCGAAAATAATCTGTTGGTGCATTTGCGGATGACCGGCGGGTTTTATCTGTCGCAAGGGACTTTGAAAAAAGGCCCGCACGACCGGGCGATTCTACAGTTGAGCGGGGGGCTCAATCTGCATTTCCGCGATCCTCGTAAATTCGGCCGCATGAGGCTCGGCGCATTTCCAAACGGGTTGGGACCCGATGCGATGGAGATCGGTCCCCGGCAGTTTTTCCAGACCTTGGAAAAAACGAACCGGGGACTGAAAGCATTGCTGCTGGATCAGTCTTTTATTGCCGGTGTGGGGAACATCTACGCGGATGAAGCGCTGTTTGAGGCGCGGCTTCATCCGGAGCGGCGGGCAGGGACGCTCTCCGAAGACGAGAAGCTTGCGCTTTACCATGCGGTGACGCAGGTGATTCAGGCCGGGGTTCGTAACGGTGGCACCTCGCTCGGCGACGGGCAGGGTAACTACACCGATCTCAACGGAAACTCCGGCGGACATGGCGAACGGGTGAAGGTCTATGGCCGCGCCGGTCAGCCGTGCGTGGTCTGCGGAAATCCGTTGAGTCAAACAAAGGTGACTCAGCGCACGACGGTGTTCTGCGCCCACTGCCAGAAATAAAAAAGCCGCCCGTTGCGGGGCGGCTTTCGGAATTTTCCAATGTTTGGAAAACTATGCGTCGCCGAGCTGCCAGCGGGTGTAGCGCTTGATGGTGAGGGTGTCACCGAGCTCTTTACCTTTGGCTTCGAGCAGCTGGGTGATGCTCACTTTGTCTTCTTTGACAAATCCCTGCTCGAGCAGGCAGATCTGTGAGTAGAACTTGTTGAGTTTGCCCTTCAGGATGCCCTCGACAATGTTTTCCGGTTTCCCTTCCACCTGTTTGGCGAAAAGCGCTTTTTCGGCATCGACCAGCTCGGCGGCAATGCCGCTGCGGTCGAGTGATGCCGGGTTAGCCGCCGCAATGTGCAGGCAGATGTCCAGTCCGAGTTCCTTGAAGCCTTCTGCGGTGGCGGTTTCGGCTTTTTCGGTGCCGAATTCAACCAATACGCCGACGGTGCCGCCCATGTGGATGTAGCTGGCAATCGCACCGTTTTCGGCGACGAATTTTTCGCTTTTACGAAGAATGATGTTTTCGCCGATCTCCGCGATTTTCGCAGTGATTTCCGTTTTGAACGCTTCCGCCGGATTTTCGACGTCCATTGCTTTGTTGGTGAGTTCCGCGACAAAGGCCTGGAAGATTTCGTTGCGGGTCACGAAGTCGGTCTCGCAGTTGACTTCAATCATCACGCCGGTTTTTCCATCGGCGGAAACTTTGGCGGAGATTTTTCCGTTTTTGGCAACGCGGTCGGCTTTTTTCGCTGCGACGGCCATGCCGCGTTCACGAAGAAGCTTCACCGCTTTTCCCATGTCGCCTTCCGCTTCCTGAAGGGCGCGTTTGCAGTCCATCATGCTGACGTTTGTTGCGTCGCGCAGTTCTTTTACCTGACTTGCAGTAATATTCATTGTTCAAATCCTTACGTCTAAAATTAGTCTTCTTTTTTCTCTTCGGCGGCGGGTTCTTCAGCTTCGACAACCGGAGCAGCTTCTTCAGCCACAACAGCTTCTTCCACTACGGGAGCTGCGACTTTTTCAGCTTCGACAACCGGCGCTTCTTCAGCCACAACGACTTCTTCCGCTACGGGAGCGGCGGGTTCTTCGGCGGCGACGGCTGCCGCTTCGGCATCCTTCGCGGCTTGGGCGGCGTCAGCATCCTCTTTGGCTTTGAAAGCCACTTTGTCCGCTTCCTTCTTTTTCTCTTTGTCGAGTTTGGCTTTTTCAGCCTTCATTTTTTCGAGGACTTTGGCGCGTTTCTTCTTCTCTTCGTCTTCTTTCGCTCTGCGTTCAGCGGAGGCCTTGTCGGCGATCGCTTTTTCCTCAGCCGCTTTTTCTTTACGGCGTTTGTCTTCAGCCGCTTTGGCTTTGGCGTAGGTGTCGTACGCTTCGGCGATGGTGCCGCCGAGAGCGTCGGCGATCAGCGTGAGGGAGCGGATCGAATCGTCATTCCCCGGGATCGGATATTCGACCAATTCGGGGTTGGTGTTGGTGTCGACCAGCGCCACAACGGGAATGCCGAGACGCTGGGCTTCAGCGATTGCGAGTTTTTCGCGGTTGATATCGACCACCAGCATGGCGCCGGGGAGGCTGGTCATATCTTTAATCCCGGTCAGGTTGCGTTCGAATTTCACGAGTTCGCGGCGGAGCATGGATTGTTCTTTTTTGGAATAGGCTTTCATTTCCTCTTCGTTATTAAAGAAGGCCTGAAGTTCTTCCATGCGCTTAACGCTCAAACGAACGGTCTGGTTGTTGGTGAGCATTCCGCCGAGCCAGCGGTGGATCACGTAGGGCTGGCCGGATTTTTCAGCGGCTTCCTGAATGATGGCGCGGGCCTGTTTTTTGGTTCCGACAAACAGAACCTTGCGTCCGTTCATGATGGTGTCGGTAAGGAATTCCTGTGCAATCTTCAGATGCACGAGGGTTTTCTGGAGGTCGATGATGTGGATTCCACCTTTGGCCCCGTGGATGTACGGCTTCATTTTCGGATTCCAGCGCTTGGTCTGGTGACCAAAATGAAGGCCGGCGTCTAACAGGTTCTCGATCGTCAATGTCTTATCGGACATGGCATTACCCCTTTCTCTAGTTCTTTTTGAACAATCCGCTTTGGTTTTCCGGGGGTAAAACCGGAAGAACACTCGCTTCGGATACGCACTCGCGTAAACCATTAAGGGAGTGGTTATACGCACACGCACCATGGCAGGCAAGTGATTTTCCTGTTTTTCCAGAGCTTGGAAAAACGGGCTTCCATTCTTCCATTCTTTTGAAAGTGGCTCTTCGCTCTCGACGGTGGAGGGCGTTTCCCTATAATGCATCCCCATGCAAATGCGTCGTTTTCTTCTCAACTGTGTGGTTGCGGTGTTCCTCACCGCAACCGCTTCGCATGCCGTGAATTTGACAACGGATGAGCAGGCTTGGCTGGATGATCACGGCGGAAAGGTGCGGTTTGCCAACACGGAGAATTACCCGCCCTTTGAGTTTCTCGAAGAAAACGGCAACTTGCGGGGAATGGCCGTAGACCTCGGAATGTGGATGGCTGCAAAAAGCGGATTTAAGGCCGAGTTTTTCCATATGACGCTCAAGGAGGCCCGTGCGGACGTGTTGAGCGGGAAGTATGATGTGGTCGCCTGTTTCTTTTACAGTAAGGAGCGGGCGAAGGAGTTCGGATTCACCCCCGTGGTTTTTCAAGTCCCCGCTTCTATTTTTGTTCCGGAGGCCAGCACGGATATCAAGACGGTCCGGGATCTGTCCGGAAAGCTTATCGCTGTGCCGGAGAAGGATTATGTGGAGGAATTCATCCTCCAGCAGGGAATCGACTGCCAGGTGTTGCCAACCCCCAGTTTTAAGCAGGCCGTGGAAGCGGTTGCGCTGGGACGGGCGGATGCCCTGATCGGTGATGAGCAGGTCGTTTATCATTATCTTTATGAGAACGGTTGGGCCGGGCAGGTCAAAAAAACGGGAAGACCTCTTTATGTCGGGCAGTGCTGCATGGCGGTTGCCTCAACCAACCGGACGCTACTTTCCATTTTGAGCAAAGGGGTGGCTCAGGCTCGTGCCGACGGTGTCATTGAGCGGGTTGAGGATGCCTGGCTGGGGCTTAAATACACGACGCTCGGGTTTCAGGTCGTGCGGTATATCCAGTACGTTGTGATCGGCGTCGGAATCCTTCTGGTTGCGGTGCTCTTTTTCTGGCTGTGGGATGTGCATCTGGCCCGCACCGTTCAGAAAAAAACGAGCCAGTTGCGAAACAGCGAGGAGCGATTGCGGACGATTTTCCAGAATTCGCCGGATGCCATTTTTATTGAAGACGAAAACGGGGTGGTGTTGGATGCGAACCCGAAGGCCTGTGCTTTTCACGGAATGACCCACAGCGAACTGGTCGGGTGCAACGTTCTGGATCTGGTTCCGGAAGCGCATCGCGAAGAGGTCAAAAATGAGTTTTCGAAATGGTTTACCGGAGCGCTTCATCGCTATGAGGGAACAGCTCATTCAGGAACCGGTGAGGATGTTCCGGTCGAAGTGATCGGCACACTGCTCCGTTACGAGGGTAGAATGGCGGTGCTGCTTCTTATGCGCGATATGACGGAGCGCAAGATGGCGGAGCAGGCACTTAAAGAGAGCGAGCGGCGCTATCGCGGGTTAATCGAAACGCAGAGCAATCTGATTGTCCGGGTGGATCTCGATGGAAAACTCACTTTTGTCAACGAGGCGTTCTGCCGCTTTGTCGGCCGCAATCGCGGCGAGCTGATCGGGGAGTATTTGGATGCCTACATTTATTATGACGATGTCGATACGCAGGGAAAAACACTGGAGGCGTTAACCGGCCGTCACGAACGGGTTGTAACAGCGGAACACCGGATGCGGGCCCGAACCCAGTCGGCATGGGTGCGATGGGAGAACATCGCCGTGTTCGATGAAAACGGAGGAATCGTTGAGATTCAGAGCGTGGGGCAGGATGTCACCGAGAGCCGCCGCACTCATGAGGCCTTGCAGGAGAGCGAGCGGCGTCTCCACTTCCTGTTCGAAGAGCTTCCGCACATCGCGGTGCAGGGCTACAACGCTGAACGCACGGCGATTTTCTGGAACCGGGCCAGCGAAAAACTCTACGGCTACTCGAAACAAGAGGCACTAGGCAAAAAAATCGAAGATCTGGTGTATCTGGCGGATCAGCGTGATGAGCGGGTCGCCGCTTTTGAGGCGTGGGTGCTGGACGGGGAAGAAATTCCTTCCGGCGAGATGATCAAACATGATGCCGACGGACGGGAGGTCTCGGTGTATTCCAGCCGTCTCGCGACGCGGAACCGGCAGGGTGGATGGGAAGTGTATGTGATCGATATCAACCTTTCCGAGCTCAAGCGCGCCAGCGAGGAACTGGTGAAAGCCAAGGAGTATGCGGAGAAGGCCAATCGCGCAAAAAGCGAATTTCTGGCGAACATGAGTCATGAGATCCGCACCCCGATGAACGGCGTGATGGGAATGACCGGATTGCTGCTTGAAACCAAGTTGGATGAAGAACAGCGGGATCATTTGCAGACGATCATGGAGTCCACCCAGGAATTACTCGGGATCATTGATGAGCTGCTCGACATCTCGCGCATTGAAGCCGGTGAGGTGCGCCTGACTCCGGAGCCCTTTAGTCCGCGCGAAATGGTTGAGAAAATCATTCAGCTTTTCATCGACCGGGCCGCAAAGAAAGGGGTGGATCTCTCCGTCGCCATTCATCCCAATGTGCCGGAAAAAATGATGGGCGATGCCGGGCGTATCCGCCAGATCCTCATTAATCTGGTTGGAAATGCACTCAAGTTCACACAGGACGGACACATCCAGATCCGCATGATGGCCGATAAGGTCGACGATGGATGGAATCTTCTCGTTGACGTGAAAGATACAGGAATCGGCATGACTCCGGAACTGCAGGAACGGGTCTTTGAAAAATTCACGCAGGGCGACAGCTCCTCGAAACGCAAGTATGGCGGAACGGGTCTGGGTCTGGCGATCACCCGTCAGCTGGTCGAGCTGATGGGAGGGCACATCTCTGTGACCAGCGAGGAGGGCAACGGAACCAGTTTCGACTTTAATCTCAGACTGTCGGATCTTGATACCGGCGGGGACGCTTCGGAGATGGCGGAAGCGGCCAGCACACCGGAACTTCTTCCGCAAATCAACGCTGACATTCTTCTGGTGGAAGACAATCTGGTGAACCAGAAAGTGGCCACGGCCATGCTGAAAAAGCTTGGGTGCCGTGTTTGGGTGGCTCCCAACGGCGCACAAGCTCTCAAGCAGATTTCCGAGCGAAAATTCAACCTAATCTTCATGGATTGCCAGATGCCAATCATGGACGGGTTTGAGGCCACGCGATCCATTCGTCAAATGGTCGGGGCTATTCGCGACATTCCGATTGTCGCCATGACGGCTCACGCGCTTAAGGAAGATCGCGAGGAGTGTTTGGCGTCTGGAATGAATGACTACCTCGCCAAGCCGGTTCACCGCGATAAGCTGATTGCTGTTCTTCGGAAGTATTGCGGGTAGTGGCGGAGGGGGAGGGATTGCCACTTCACTTCGTTTCGTTGCCCCGCTTCGCGGAGCCCGTCTCGCCCGTTGGGCTCGGCTCGAACCCTGAGGGTTCTCATCCCTCTAGGTTTATGTGTCGTGCGGAATATCTTCCAGTCGGCAACCGGAAATCAATTGGCGGAGGGGGAGGGATTCGAACCCCCGGAACCTTGCGGCTCTCCGGTTTTCAAGACCGGTGCATTCAGCCACTCTGCCACCCCTCCGGAATACGAGCGCCAGATAATAGGGATCGTGCTCTCAAAAACAAGTTCCTATTTGGATGGATCGCACATCCGTCCCATAAAAAGGATTTTCCCGGATTCATTTTCGCGGATCAGGAAAATAAACGGATGATCGGCGCGGAAGATTTTCGGCGGCGGGCCGATGGACGTGGTGCGCATAATAATTCCGGTCGCGGCTGCCGCCTCGGTCCCTTCCTCATTCACCTCCACGAACGCCTTATGTACGACATCATCAATAAACAGAGGCTCCGTACTGATGCCCGAAAAATCGGCTCGCTGCGCATCGAAGGCGTCCGTCAGCCCCAGCGCGGCCAGAGTGCGCTTCATGGAGTTAAGGGAAGATTTCACCTTGAAGCGCGGCAGAAACACATTCACCTCCAGCTTGCGCATTTCCGCCGTACAGGCATTCAGCTTGCCCGCGGAAAAGCACTCTTCAACATGGGCTATGCCGTCTGGCTCGCGCGGGAGTAGAATCAGCATCGAAACCTCCTCGCCTTTGTACGGAAGTTCCAAGGTTTGGAAACAATCATTCTCGCCGTAGTTAAAACGCGTTTCTTTCAGGCACATCATAGGAGCCTCGACCTCACCGTTTTCCAAGGTTTGGAAAGGAGTGAGAGAGGTCTGATCCGGATCAAATGCATGCAGCCAGTCGCCCTTAAAATAGATCGCATTGACCAGCAACAGGCGCGTCATTGTCGTCACCGAGCCGTCCGGAAGCAGATTTTGAATTTTGTCGCGGGTCTTTTTCCCCACCCACTGATTGATTGCCACCCGTTCAATCTCCGGCTGAGTAGAAAAATCCGCTGCGCGGATCTCCGCGCCGTATTTTTCCGTAACCGCCGTCTCAAATGTTCCAAGGGTTGGAAACGTCCGGTCGATCCAGATCGCATTGGCATTTTCAAATTCCAACCCTTGGAAACATGTAGGCCTGTCGGCGCTGCCGACTTCCAATGTTTGGAAAAACTGTTCGAGTGTGTTGCCGCGCGCGCCTTCCTGCGTCATGGACAGTGCCGCCTCAATACTTGCCGGGGAGAAAAACAGGTTTCCCTCTGTTGATTTCAACTGATCGTAGAGCTTGGACGCAAAGTCATTGGCTTGCGCACTCAGCGCGAGCAGGGGGATCAGTAGAATCAGTTTTTTCATTTCAGACCTCCGTGGCTAAAACCGTTGCCAGTTCACAGGCTTCGAGATAGCGCGGAATATCGACGTACTCATTCAGATCGTGCGCATGGTGATTGCCCGCGTCGAAGGTAATGGTAGGAATCCCTTTTTCGTTCAGAATATTCGCATCGAGCCCCGCGTTGATCACCTGTGTGTACGCCTTGCGTCCGGCCCGCGGCGCGGCCTTTAAAAAGCATTTTACCACCGGCTCGGAGGCTTTGAGTTTAAAGCTCCGGTAATCGCTGTCGGTGATGAATTCAACCGACCCGCATTCACCCGCATTATTTTTCACCCCGCGCGCCGCTTTCTCGAATGCGGTTTTCCAAGCATTGGAAATTTTCTGAAGCGAAGCGGGGTTGTGGCTGCGGCACTCGCCGGTCACCGTCAGAGAATCCATCACCTGATTGTCTGCTTCGCCGCCGCGGATCGATCCGACATTGGCGGTTCCTTTGATCGCGCCCTTGTCGATCCGCCCGAAGTACCCCTTGGCTTTGGCGTCGGCGATGGCGTTCGCCGCGATGATCACGGCGGAGACACCGCCCTCGGGGCTGACCGCCGCATGGGTGCTTTTGCCGTGGATTTTGGCGACCCAGCGGATGGCGCCGAGCGCGCCGATCACCCCTCCGCGCTCGCCGCTTCCGTCGAGGTTAAAGCACATCGCCGGATTGCCGCCTTCGGACGGCTCGAACGCCTTCGCCCCGTGAAGCCCGTTTTCTTCGCCGACGGTGAAAAGCAGGGTGATCGGCGGGCGGGGCAGATCGTTTTTCAGGATCGTTTGCGCCATCGTCACCACCGCCGCCACAGAGGCGCGGTTGTCGCCGCCGAGCCCGGTTTTTCCTTTCGGGGCAATGAGATTTCCTTTCCGAATCGGCACCGCGCCCTGACAGATCGGCACGGTGTCCAAATGGGCGGAGAACATGATGCGCGGTGCTTTGATCGTGCCGGGAATTTTCACAATCAGGTTCCCGAGGGTGAACTCTTTCGGGAGTTTCTTTTTACCGACGTTTTCGCGGATCCATTTCGGATCGCACCCTGCCGACAGCAGCTTTTCTTTTACCACCTCTGCGACAGGCCCTTCGCCGCCGCTCGGCCCTTTCGCCGCCAGCAGATCCATCAAGTTTTGAATCGCGGTGTTTTCATTAATTTTCATCAGAAACAATTCCCCGTTCCACTTCACCGGCTTTGCGCAGCTCGCGTTTCAAAACTTTGCCCGCCGCGTTTTTCGGCAGCTCCTTCAGGAAAATCACCTTCTTCGGGATTTCGTGACGCCCGAGGTGCAGCATGCAGAAGCGGCGGATCTCTTTTTCCAAACATTGGAAATTTTCTTTCAGCGCGATGTAGGCGATTGCCACTTCGCCGTGCAGTTTGTTCGGCTGGCCGATCACCGCCGCCTCGCGCACGGCTTCGTGTTTGTAGAGAACCTCTTCGATCGCGCGCGGGTAGACATTCATGCCGTTGACGATCACCATGTCTTTGA
>JAEIOF010000042.1 GCA_016342445.1 Verrucomicrobiota bacterium
AATCATCCGTTTCGATGAATGCGCCAAACTCGCCCTGCTGCGCGGCAGCCAGATCGCAAAAGAAGGCAAACGGATCGCCCGCGAAGTCCGCGTTCAGCCGGAACGTATAATTCACCTGATAGGTATCGCCGGCCGCGATGTGCTCTTTGATGGAAGCAATCGCCTCAATGTATTCGCTCCGCGTCACGGACGGCGTCCATTCGCCAAGCTGATAGTCGCAAGGGCTGCGGCGAGGCGGCGCCACCTTTTCCAATGTTCGGAAAAGTCCGAATTGCAGAAGAGGCAGACCGCCCGGCGCGTGCGTTTTGAGTGCATCGTCAAACGCACCGGCGGCTTCATAGGAGACAAACCCGGCGGCCCACAACCCGCTGGATTCAATTTTTTCCAAACATTGGAAAACTTCGTCCGGCGTGCGGGCCGTCAGCACCTCGACCGGCTCCTCAAAGGACAGCCAATCGTCGTTGTGCTGAATGAGGAGCTTCATTAGACCCCGTAGAGGGTTTCCTTGAACGGTTTGACGAGCGCGTCGATGTCCAGATTCACCACATCGTTAATTTTTAATTCTGTGCTGGCAGTCACTGCCCCGATTTTCGTGATTGGAAGTCCGGCGAAGAGCCTTTCGAGTTCCGCAGCTTTTTCAGGAGACACCGTGACGATGAAGCGGCTGTTGGACTCCGAGAAGAGCGCCGTTGCGGCATCTTCCGAAACGCCGGAGAGATCGACATCTGCGCCGAGCTGTCCGCCGATGGCGGCCAGCGCGAGCGAAACGGCCAGTCCGCCCTTAGACGGCGTGGTGGCGGATTTGAGCAGTTCGGCGTCGGTCGCTTGATTCATCGCGGCATAAATCTTGAGCGCGGTTTCGCCATCGACCGCCGGAACGGTTCCGCCGTAGTTCATCGGTGTGCCCTGCTCCTCCGCCAGTTTGCGGTAGTAGGCCGAGGCGCCGAGTTCGTCTTTGGTTTCACCGATCACGTAGATCACATCGCCCGCGTCCTTGAGCGTCATGGTGACCGCTTTTTTGACGTCGTCGATCTGACCGATGGAGGAGATCAGCAGGGTCGGCGGAATGGAGATTTTCTTACCGCCGCGCGTCGAGTCGTTCTTACAGGAATCTTTACCGGAAACGGCGGGCGTCTTGTAGAGCGTGGTGTAGTCGTAGAGTGCTTTGTTGGAGCGCACCAGCTGCGCCATTTTATAGGCACCGTCCGGAGTCTTGTCGGACTCCACCGGATCGGGCCAGCAGAAGTTGTCGAGAATCGCGATGCGATCGAGCGATCCCCCGACGGCGATGACGCGACGAACCGCTTCGTCGATGACGGAGGCGGTCATATCGTAGGTGTCGATGTCGGAGTACCACGGGTTGATGCCCTCGGCAAGAACCGCGCCGCGGTCTTTGTTGTACTCGACGCGCATCACGGTGGCGTCGGACGGCACATCCGCGTTCACGCCGACGAACGGCTTGACGACGGAGAGGCCTTTGACCTCGCCGTCATACATACGGCTCTTGTATTCGCGCGAGCAGATGTTGAGGTCGCCCATCAGCTTTTCGAGCATGTCGGAATAGTCCGTCTGCTTTTCAACAACCGGAGCCGGAATATTCGGCTTCTTCCAAACGCCGGGCATGACGAGGGTCGGGCAACCGGTTTCGTAAAGGAAATCCATGTCGAGGCTGGCGATCACTTTGCCGTCCTGTTTGACGGTGAAGTAGCCGGAGTCGTTATAGTTGCCCATAAAGGCAACTTCGACATCGCGACGTTTGGCGAGCGTTTCGAACGCTTCGCGGCATTCGGGCTGCACGGCAAGGGTCATGCGCTCCTGCGCTTCGGAAACCAACACTTCCCACGGCTGAAGGCCTTCGTATTTGAGCGGCGCACCGGCGAGATCGCATTCGCAACCGCCGGAGTATTTGCCCATTTCGCCGAACGAGCAGGAGATGCCGCCCGCGCCGTTGTCGGTGATGCAGCGGTAGAGGCCGAGGTCGCGCGCTTCGAGGATAAATTCGTAGAGCTTGCGCTGGGTGAGCGGGTCGCCGATCTGCACAGCCTGCGCCGGCGATTCGGTGCGGAGCTCTTCGGACGAGAACGTCGCGCCGTGGATGCCGTCCTTACCGATGCGTCCGCCGCACATAACGGTCCAGTCGCCCACTTCAATCTCTTTGCGCTCGGAAGGACCGCCGGTCACGGTTACCGGAAGCGTACCCATGGTGCCGCAGTAAACGAGCGGCTTGCCGAGGTAGCGCTCGTCAAAACATTCGAAGCCGCGGCTGTAGGGAATGCCGGATTCGTTGCCGCCAGCAATAACGCCTGCGTGAACACCGTCGCGGATGCGGCGCGGATGCATCAGGCCTTCCGGAATCGCTTTGTCGTAGAACGGCGAGCCGAGGCAGTAGCCCCAGACATTGGAAACCAACTCCGCGCCCATGCCGGTGCCGAGCGGGTCGCGGTTGACACCGACAATGCCGGTCATCGATCCGCCGAACGGGTCGAGCGCGGAAGGTGAATTGTGGGTTTCGACTTTGTACACCAGATGCAGGTCTTCGTTGAATTTCACAACGCCCGCATTATCGGTGAAAACCGATACAAGCCAGTCGATGGATTCCGCCACCTTCTTGGTGGAGGCTTTGACATAGGTCTTGTAGAGCGAGTGGATGGTTTCGCTTTCGCCGGTCTCTTCATCCGTATAGTTGATCGTGCCGGCAAACACCTTGTGGGAGCAGTGCTCCGACCAGGTCTGGGCAATGCACTCCAGCTCCACATCGGTCGGCCACTCGGGCAACCCGAGCTCAGCGCGGTGCGCTTTGACATCGTCGCGCAGGTAGTGGGCGCGGATGGTGCGCATCTCTTCGAGGGAAAGCGACAGGATGCCGTCGGAGGAAATTTTCATCAGCGCCGCATCGTCGTCGGGCAGCTCGATGGTGTTGACCTTGATTTCGGAATGATCGTCGAAGATCGGGGCGGTCATATCGGGCTGAGCGGTCAACCACTCCTCTTTCGAAAACACCTGAATGGTTTGAATCAGCGTATTGGCGAGCAGGTCTTTGCCGAGATGTTCGACATCTTCGCGAGAGAGGTTGCCGGAGAGAAAATACTGGAGACTGGTGTACACCTGTTCTTCCCATTTGAGTTCGCGCCCGACGATATCGCGGAGCGCGCCGCGGGCGGTGCGTCCGACATTATCGGTAACGCCCGGCTTGAAGCCGATTTCGAGCATCCAGTCGAACGATTGGGGAGCGGGGAGACGGTTCATCGCGGACTCGGCGACCACGGGGTCGGCAAAGGCGGTCTGCACTTCGGCGGCGGTCGCGGCGTCGATGTCGGCGACCACTTTATAAACATCGCGCGTCTGGCAGGCGGC
This sequence comes from Verrucomicrobiota bacterium, assembly GCA_016342445.1. Taxonomy (GTDB): domain Bacteria; phylum Verrucomicrobiota; class Kiritimatiellia; order Kiritimatiellales; family Tichowtungiaceae; genus Tichowtungia. Next base: position 3,355 of record JAEIOF010000042.1, read on the forward strand.
GAGGGTCAGCCCGAGCGCGCCCTGCGCCTGATGGAGTACGCCGCGCCCGCGCGCGTCCGGAACGCCCTGTTTCAACCCGATTTCGATTCTATAAAGCATGAGGAGTTTCCCTTGTTTGTTCGAAGAAACCCAGAATCTACACGAATGGTGAATGATGCCAAACCCGATTTTTCCAATGTTTGGAAGAAACTGCGTTTCGGCCTGCTGTTTTTTCCAAACATTGGAAATAACAGGCCTGTCGGTGCTGCCGACTTCCAATGGTTGCCAGTCACTTCGTTCCTTGCCGCACTCCCGCGCGGCCTCTCTCGCGTTGCTCGGGTGGAAAACTAAAGGCCCGTCGGCGTGCCGACTTGACGGACGGGGCGGTTTTACGGAGCATGAGCGACTATTTTTGTAACTGTAACCGAGGAAACACAGAACTATGTCCGAAGCCCCCCTGTTTGACCCCGTCCCGTTCGTTTCGAAAGATCTCCAGATTGGCCCGCGTCAGGTTGAAGCCGTCGCCCGGCTGTTCGCCGAAGGCGGCACGGTGCCGTTCATCGCCCGCTACCGCAAGGAGGCGCACGGAAATCTCGATGAAGTCCAGATTCTGAACATTCAGGAAAAGCTGACCTACTACAACACCCTCGAATCACGCCGCCAGACCATCCTGAAATCGATCGATGAACAGGGCAAGCTGACCGACGACCTGCTGCTGAAAATCGCAACCACAACCTCCAAGACCGAACTCGAAGACCTTTACCTCCCCTACAAGCCGAAGCGCCGCACCCGCGCAACGATCGCTAAAGAAAAGGGGCTCGAACCGCTCGCCGAGCTTATTGTTTTCCAATCATTGGAAAGCGACCCCGCGACCGAGGCGGAAAAATTCATCAATGCGGAAAAGGAAGTGGCCTCGGCGGAAGATGCGCTGGCCGGCGCGCGCGATATCGTCGCCGAGCAGGTCTCCGAAAAAGCCGAAGTCCGCGCCCTGATTCGCGAAAGCTATTTCAAAACCGGCATGATCGCCTCCGAGCCGGTCAAGGCCGATGCCAACCCCGAAACCTCCAAATACAAAGACTACTTTGATTTCAGCCAGGCCATTGCGGAGATCCCGTCGCACCGCTACCTGGCGATCCGCCGCGGCGAAACCGAAGGCGAGCTGCGCCGCAAGCTGATCATCGACACCGACGCCCAGCTCGAACGCATGAAAGAGCTGTGCGGACTCAACCCCGCCTCGCCGTTTGCGAAGGAGCTGGAGCTGGCCATTCAGGATGCCTTTAAACGGATGCTGACGCTGAGTGTTGAAATCGATGTCTCCGTTGAGATGAAAATGAAGGCCGACCGCGCCGCCGTCGAGGTGTTCGCCAAAAACCTGCGCAGTCTTTTGCTGGCCGCCCCCTATGGCGAAAAAAACGTAATCGGCATCGACCCCGGCTTGCGTACCGGCTGCAAATGCGTCGCCATTGATGCCACGGGTAAATATCTCGATACGATCACCATCTATCCCGGCCAAAGCACCGCGCAAACCCAGAAGGCAGGCATAGACCTCGCCAACTTTATCGACAAATTCAAGCCGCAGGCCATTGCGGTCGGCAACGGAACCGCCGGACGCGAAACGGAGGCCTTTACCAAAAAAGTTCTCAGCCTGATGAAAAAAACCGACGTCAGCGTGGTTTCGGTCAGCGAGGCGGGCGCCTCGGTTTATAGCGCGTCGGCCATTGCCCGCGAAGAATTTCCCGACCTCGACCTGACCATCCGCGGCGCCATCTCAATTGCCCGCCGCTTGCAGGATCCGCTGGCCGAGCTGGTGAAAACCGATCCGAAATCGATCGGCGTCGGACAGTATCAGCACGATGTCTATCAGGAGCTGCTGAAGAACAAACTCGATGAAGTGGTGGTCAGCTGCGTGAATCACGTGGGGGTGGAACTCAACACCGCCAGTGCGCCCCTGCTCTCGCGCGTCGCCGGGATCGGCGAAAGCCTCGCTAAAAAGATTGTCGAGCACCGCAACGAGCACGGGGCCTTCAAAAACCGGCAGGAACTGCTAAAAGTTCCAAGCCTTGGGCCGCGCGCATTCGAACAGGCAGCGGGCTTCCTGCGGATTCACGGCGGAACCAACCCGCTCGACGCCTCGGCGGTTCATCCCGAGCGCTACAAACTGGTCGAACAGATCGCCGCCGACCTCGGCGAGCCGCTCGAAAAACTGGTCGGGCACATTGAACTTGTCAGCCGAGTTAAAATCGAAAAATACAAAGGCGAAGAAATCGGGGAGCTGACGCTGAAGGATATTATCGACGAACTGAAGAAGCCGGGCCGCGACCCGCGCGAACAGTTCGAAGAGGTCGGCTTCCGCGACGACGTGATGACGATGAACGATCTGAAGGAAGGAATGGAGCTCAAAGGGATCGTCACCAATGTGACGGCCTTCGGCGCGTTCGTAGACATCGGCGTGCATCAGGACGGGCTGGTTCACATCTCCCAGCTGTGCGACCGCTTCATCAAAGACCCCTCCGAAGCGGTTCAGGCGGGCGACCGCATTGCGGTGCGCGTGCTGGAAGTCGATCTGGAGCGCAAGCGGATCTCTCTAACCGCCCGCAAAGACGGCGGGGCCGCCGCTCCGGCCCGCACCGGCGGAGCTCCGCAACGCGACAACCGCGCGCGTCCGCCGCAAAACCGCAACCGGCCCCAGCCGCCGCGCGGGTTCAGCGCCAATCCGTTCGCCGGGTTGTAGCAGGCTGAGCCAGCACCGCTTTTCCAACCCTTGGAAAATAATATGCCCGTCAGCGCTGCCGACTTCCAATGTTTGGAAACGGCTCTGTTTACAAGCGCAGGCGGTAACGTTATGCTCCGACCATGAACTTTCAAGTCAGCAGCATCATCGAGTGGGTCACGAAATATACCGGGCTGAGCGAGTCCGCACAGGGCAAGCTGTTCAAAACGCTACTGGCCGGGGTCGTTCTTTTTCTGATTTTGTTCGTCATCCGGCGAATTATCAGCTGGCGGGTCAAAAGTGTCGAGCGGCGGTATATTGCCAACAAAACCGCCGGGTATGCAGTCGGACTGATTCTCACATTGAGCATCTGGCGCATCTGGCTGGGCGGCGGTCTGGCGGCCTATATTGGAATTCTCTCCGCCGGTTTGGCGATTGCCCTGAAAGACCCGATCACCAATCTGGCCGGCTGGCTGTTTATCTCCATCCGCAAGCCCTTCGCCGTCGGCGACCGGATTGAAATCAACAATACCAAAGGGGATGTGATCGACCAGCGCCCCTTCGCCTTCTCACTGGTTGAAATCGGGAACTGGGTCGATTCCGATCAGAGCACCGGGCGGATCATTCATATCCCCAACGGCTGGTCGTTTATCTATGCCATTGCCAACTACACGCAGGGCTTTAACTTTATCTGGAACGAAATCCCGGTCTTGATCACGTTTGAAAGCAACTGGCAGACGGCCAAAGAGATTCTCAACCAGATCGCCACCAGGCATTCCGCGATCAAAAGCGAATATGCGGCGCAACAGGTTCGCCGGGCGGCCAATAAATACCTGATCCACTTCAATCACCTCACCCCGATCGTCTGGACGGATGTGAAAGCCAGCGGCGTGATGCTGACGATGCGCTATCTCTGCGAACCGCGCCGCCGGCGCGGGACATCCTCCGCGATCTGGGAAGACGTGCTGAACGAGTTCGCGAAGCATCCGGACATCCAGCTGGCCTACCCGACTCAGCGGTTCTACACAATGCCGGGAAGCTCTTCCGAAAGCCTAAGGCCTAAAGCCTAAGGCCTTTCCCCTACTCCCCCGGGTATTTCATGCCCCACTGCGCACGGAGCGCATCCATCGTGCGCATGATTTCTACTGTTTCATTCAGCGGCATGATCGGGCTTTCGATCCGCCCCTCGCGCAGGCACCGATGCACCTCGCGAATTTCATGCTCGAAGCCGTTGGGTTCACATTCGATCGTTTCGGGCGCACGGCCGGGGCGAGTGATGGTCAGCTGATCCGCCCCGGGGAAATGGGGCACCCGAATGATCCCTCTTGTTCCGGTGATCACCGCCACGCGCGGGCGTTCCTCCACAAAAGAGGAGCTCAGATCTGCGCGCCGTCCGCCGGGATATTCAAAGTGGTATTCGGAGGTTTTATCCACGCCGGTCCACGCCATCTGCGTCGAACTGCTCACTCGAACGGGACGCTGCCCGAAAACCATCTGGGCATAAGCGATCGAATAAACACCCAGATCGAGCAGGGCCCCGCCCGCCAGACGCGGACTGTACATCCGGTTCCACGGCATCGTTTTTATCGATGGCTGCATTTTCACGCAGAAGTCGGCTTTCAGATGCTTTACCTCGCCGATTGCGCCTTCGGCAATCAGCTCGCGAATTTTCACGGTCGCCGGGTTGAAGCGAGTCCACATGGCCTCCATACAAAACAGGTTTTTCTGACCGGCCAGATCCACCACCTCTTCCGCCTCTTTTTGATTCCGGGTAAAGGCTTTCTCAATCAGCACCGGTAGTCCGTAGTTCAGGCAAAGTTTGGCGTTCTCGTAGTGAAAATTATGGGAGGTGGCAATATAGACCGCATCGAGCTTTTCGCGCTCGAGCATCTCCTCATACGAGCCATAGACATGCTCTATGCCGACCTTTTTCTGGAGCCGTTTTGCGCGGTGCATCGATTTGGATGCCGCCGCAACGACGCCCCCTTCCCCCGTATTTTCCAATGCTTGGAAAAACTTCGGAGCAATCTGCCCGCAACCAATTACACCCCATCTGAATTTTTCGCTCATAAATTAAAAGTTGGTTTCAACCATCGGGCGGCACACCAGCTCATGCACCACCACATCCTCTGGAGCGGTAATGCAATGGACGATCATCCGCGCTGTAGATTCCGGTTTTAAATAATCCGGCCGGTCTTCCGGGCGGAAATCGGTGTCGGTGCCGCCGGGATAAACACCGGTCACCTTCACATTCACCTGTTGTGCCTCTTTAATCAGGCATTGTGTAAATCCGTGCAGCGCGTATTTCAGCGAGCAGTAGGTCGAATAATTCGGCGCGCTGGTTCGGGCGATGGTGCTGACTACATTCAAAATGTGTCCGCTTTTGCGCGCGCCCATTTCCCTGAGCGCTTCGCGGCAGAGCAGAAACGGCGCGCGGAAATTGATCGCATACGAGGCATCGAGCCGTTCGGCCGGGACATCAATCACCGGCTCTTTGCCCAGATTGGCACCGGCGTTATTAATGAGAATATCCACGCCGCCGAGCACCGCGGAGGCCGCCGCATAGAGCGCCACCGGCGCATCCGGCTCTGCCAGATTGAATAGTTCGCCAAGACAGCCTGTCTCTTTTTTCAGCTCATCGAGCAGATGCCGGTCGCGACCGGTGGCAAAAACGGTGAAGCCCTGCGCGCAAAGCTGTTTCACCAATTCGCGGCCGATCCCGCGCGTCGCGCCCGTCACTAAAACCGTTCGACTCATAAGGGGTTCCCTTTCTACATCTTCGGCAGGTCGAGCTGATCGAACTGCAAAAGGAAGGCCTGCATACGGGCGGCGATTTTCGCAACGCCGCCGGCTTCTTCGCTCTCGATGTTGAGCGGCAGAACCGGATCATGAAGCGACTTGCGCAAGAGCGCCCAGCCATTACCATGTTCGGCATCAACGGTGACGTGAACGCCTTCAAAATTATTCAGCGTGGCCGCCCATCCCGGCTCGTCCGCCACAAACTGCTCAAACCTTTTCAGCAGATCATCGCCGTAGACACCGAAATTTTCCGCTTTGATTTTTGCGCGGTACTCCTTCGCCGCGGCCGGCTCGGGCAGACCGGAAACCAGCCCGTCTACGCCGCCTTTTCCGGCGGCGTGCAGCTGAGCGGCCTTAATCAGGATTTTGGCGATCTGGTAGGCGCCATCGTCGAGAAAATAGTTTTCCTTCAGCGCCCCATGGCCGGAGGTCTCCATCGCCAGCCACGATTCTTTGCCTTCGCCGTTCAAACGGATCGATTCGTTGATCACGTTCTTGTAGCCGCGCTTGAAGCGGCAGTGAACGCCGCCGAGCTTTTCTTCAATCCAGAATTTCAGGCCGGTCGAAGTCACCGAGTCGGTCACGATCACCGTGCCGGGATGCTCTTCGAGAACGATAGAGGCCATCAGCGCGATGAAGCGGTTGCGATTGATCGGCGCACCGTTTTTGTCGACCGCGCCCGCGCGATCCACATCCGTGTCGAAAATGATTCCGAGGTCGGCATTATTGTTTTTCACAGCGGCGATGATGGCATCCATCGCATCCGGATCTTCCGGATTCGGAATATGATTCGGGAAGCTTCCGTCCGGATCGAGAAACTGGCTGCCGGTGGTATCCGCGCCGAGCGGAGCGAGCACCTTATCGACAAAATAGCCGCCCGCGCCGTTACCGGCATCAACAACAATCTTCAGTCCGACCAAGGGCGTATCGCCCTGCCCCGCGCCCGTGCGGATAGTGGCGACCAGCGATGCGGCGTAGTCATCCATCAGATTGATTTTCCGAACCTTGGGCGGCATTGCCGCTTCAAAAACTCCCGTTGCAGTAGCAACGGTCAAGATCTGCGTAATGTCGGCTTTTTCAAGTCCGCCGTCGCGGGTGAAAAATTTCAGCCCGTTACGGTTGAACGGCAGGTGGCTGGCGGTGAGCATAATGGAGCCGTCACAGGCGTGGTTTTCAAAAACCGTCGCCATGAACATGGCCGGGGTCGAGGAGAGGCCGCTATCGGCGAGTTCTGCGCAACCCGCTTTTTCCAACCCTTGGAAAACCGCGGTTTTCACCATGTTGGACGAGAGTCGTGAATCGTGGCCGACGGCCACTTTCAGCTGTGAGACCGGAATGCCTTTTTTCTCGGAGAGCCACTGTGCAAAGGCAAAGCCGATCGGGCGGATGATTTCCGGCGTCAGGTTGACCGCCTCGCCCTCCACACCCTCAAGCGCCACGCCGCGCACATCACTTCCGTTCTGTAGCTTCATCCATGTCCGATCCATTGTTCTCTCCTGTTAAATTAAGCGGTTACAAATCAACTTCCACTCATGGCACCGCGTTTCCCGGCGGCGGTTTTAATCTGTTTGCCAATCCGCAACCAGTCAGCGAAAAACGGAACAGGGTCGCGCCAGCAAAATACGGCGCACGTTTTACAGCCCCTGATCGATCGCACCCAGCCGGAAAATGTCAAATCGCCGGCGCGCATCCCCCACCATGCCGCGTGCAAGTCGCGCTTCCAATAGATCCACGTCTTTCCTGTAAATTTTTGCTGACGCGCGGCGGGTAGCGGCAGCCCGGCGAGATCACAATACATCGTGTAGAGCATCTCCACACCCGTCGCCTCGGCGCAGGCCGAGCGCCCGGTCGGGCGCCCGACGTTCGGTTCCACAATTAAATACTCGCCGGTCAGCTCGTGACGTTTCATTTCAACGTACGCGAGTCCGTGATATCCCGCCGCCTGAAACAGACGGATCGCCTGCTGACGAACTGCGGGATTGTCGCAATCGGCACTGATCGACCCGACGCCGGTCATCGGAGGCCACTGCCTCAGTTTTTGAGACGTATAGGTAACCAGCGGTTGCGACTGAGCATCAAAATAGGCATCGCAGGTGTAATGATTTTCTATCGGCCCGGGGATCCACTCCTGCAGGAGCAGTGCATCGCACCAGCACAGGCACTGCTTCACCGCCCGGATCAGCTCTTCCGCCGAATTCACAACCACCGCTTTTTCTTTTGTTTGGTGAACCCAACGCACCGTCTTAAGATCCGGCTTGAGAACCGCCGGGAAGTTTATCTGCGTCGCCGCCTGCCCAGCCTCTTCCAGACTGGTCAGCGTGGCGGAGCGGGGAGTCGGCAATCCATTCTCTTCGGCGAAATGCGAAAACTGAACTTTGTCGATCAGGCGTTCAATCGTGCCGGCGACGGGTAGCGCCATGCGATAAAACGCGCTCAGTGCCCCCCGATCTTTACTGATCTGCAACACGCTATTATCCGTGCAAGGAACCAGCACGGGCTTTCGCGCAAACGACGGGCCGGTTTCCATCAAGCGCTCAATCAGCTCCGGCCCGTTGATGTCGGCGGAGATTACCCGAGAGCAGGCCCGTGTGCGGCAGCAGAAATGTTTGGGGTCGCTCGCGACCCCCACCACCTGAACGCCGCGCCGGGCAAACACACGCGCGGTTTGCAACCCGGTAATACAATCAAGACCGACCACTACAACAGCGGGCCGTTGATCGTGGTTGGCTTTTGGTTTCATCGTTGCGGCTTAGTGCTTGAAGTGTCTCATTCCCGTGAACGCCATGGCAATGCCATGGTTGTTGCAGGCCTCAATCACCTCGTCGTCGCGAATGGAACCGCCGGGCTGAACAATGAAGCGCGCGCCGACCGCATGCGCTTCGTCGATGCTGTCGGCGAACGGGAAGAAGGCTTCGGAAACAAAGACGCACTCGCCGATGGTTTTGGCGATTTCTGCGTCGGTGATTTCCGGGTTCTGCAACTTGAGGTTTTCAATCGCTTTCGGCACAGCCAGCTTGCGCAGGGAATCGACGCGATTGGGCTGTCCGGCACCCATGCCGAGCACGCGGAACTGTCCGGCCGCATATTCCTGCACCACCATAATCGCGTTGGACTTGGTGTGTTTGGCGGCGGCGATACCGAACTCAGCCAGCGCCCGCTTGGTTTCATCGAATGCGGTCTGGGTGACATTCTGCCACTCCGCGATGGCGTCGGTATCGACATCCTGCACAAGGATACCGCCGTTGATGTCTTTAATCATTTTACGCGGCGCGGCTTTGGCCATCGGCGCTTTCAGTTTGAGCAGACGGATGTTTTTGCTCTTCGATTTGAGGAACTCGAGCGCGTCGGCGTCGAAGTCCGGCGCGATCAGCGCTTCGATGAAGCGGCCTTTCAACAGTTCGGCAGTTGCCAGATCGACCGTTTCAGTGACGGCGATCACGGAACCAAACGCGGAGACGGGGTCGCCGGACCAGGCGGCTTCGAATGCTTCGGCGAGCGTTTCGCCGGTGGCGTAGCCGCACGGGTTGGTGTGCTTGATGACCGCGACGCCGGGCTTGCCGGACAAATCTTTAACCGCTTCAAGCGCGCCTTCGCCGTCCACATAGTTGTTATAGCTCATCTCTTTGCCGTGCAGCACGTCGGTCTGCGCGATGCAGGCTTCGGTCGCGGTTGCGTCGGTATAGAGCCACGCCTTCTGGTGCGAGTTTTCGCCATAGCGCAACTCGACGCCGTTGGAGGCGGCTTTGACGAACGGCTTGGGCGCATCGCCCGCCACTTTGTCGGCGAGGTAGCCCGCGATCGTCGCATTGTATTCCGCAACGCGCGCGAACACCTTCTGGCCGAGAGCAAAACGAAGCTCTTCGGTGGTGTTGCCGCCGTTGGCATCCATGCTTTCGAGCACACGGCTGTAGTCGGCCGGGTCGGTGACGACGGTGACAAACTTCATGTTTTTGGCCGCGGAGCGGATCATGGTCGGGCCGCCGATATCGATTTGCTCAATGGCTTCGGTCAGCGTGACGTCCGGGTTGGCAATGGTGGCTTCAAAGGGATAGAGGTTCACGCAGACGAGGTCGATCGGCTCCAGACCGTGCTCTTTCATCGTGCTCATGTGCTCATCGTTATCACGCAAGTGGAGCAGCCCGGCGTGTACCTGCGGGGTGAGGGTTTTCACACGGCCATCGAGCATTTCGGGGAAGCCGGTGAACTCGGAGACATCTTTAACGGCAATGCCCGCGTCGCGCAGGGCCTTGGCGGTTCCGCCGGTCGAAAGCAACTCGACGCCGCGCTCCGTCAGCGCTTTGGCAAATTCAACAACTCCGGCCTTGTCTGAGACGCTCAGCAGCGCCCGTGTAATTTTATTCATGAAAAACATCCCTTCTTTTTGAAATTGAGGTCGAATTTAAGCACGAACCGCCGAGTGCCGGAAACCTTTTTTCCAATGTTTGCCCGTCCCGGCGGCTCGGCTGCACATTCGTGCGGCCTCTCTCTCCCGTTGGTCGAGCGGAACGAACAATGCCGGACTTCCCGCCGGCGGCGGATCTGCCGAGGGCAGACCGCGTATTCTTTTCCGATGTTCGGAAAAAAAGGGTCAGGTGATGCAGGTGTAGGCTTTTTCTATTGCCGCGACCAGTTCGTTAACACGAATCGGTTTGGGCAGAAACGCGTTCATTCCGGATTGAAATACATGCTCGCGCTCTTCACGGAGAACCCCGGCGGTCAGGGCGATGATGTAGATGTCTTTGTATTCCGTCACCCCGTTGCGGATAACTTCTGCGGCTTCAAAGCCGTTCATTTCCGGCATCTGCATGTCCATGAAAATGAGATCATACTGCTGCTGCTGGAGCACATTCAGAACTTCCTGCCCGTTGTTCACGATGTCCACCTGATAGCCGAGCATGGCGAGTATTTTCTGCGCAACCCTCTGGTTTACCGCATTGTCTTCGGCCAGAAGCATCCGCAGAGGGAATTTTTCGGCCAGCGCTTCGTCAAAGATCGGCTTCGTCTCTAAAAACTCCGGCTCTTCGGAATCGGCGGTTCCGAGTGCGGAAAGAAGGGCTTCGTAAAGCAGGCCGGTTTTGAGCGGTTTATGCATTACGATCTTGAACAGTTCGTGCCGCTTGGTGTCGAGCGATGAACTCATAAGGATCAGCGGGATGTTTTGGGTGGCTTCCATTTGGGTGATCTGTTCCGCCAGATCATCGCCCGCCATTTCCGGCATGTTGTAGTCGATCAATATGAGATCAAAGTCCGGATTTTCTTCCAGAATTTTTAATGCCTTCGGGCCGCTTTCCGCGAGCGTGACGATGGCATCCCACAACCCCAAGTGTGTGCGCAGAATATCACGATTGGTGGCGTTATCGTCCACGACCAGAATTTTGCACCCTTCAATGTCTGCGGCCCGTTTGCGGTGATATTTTTTGAGCGGGGCTTCGGCGGGTTTCATTTTGACCGTGAATTTGAATACGGAGCCTTCCTCCCACTTGCTTTCGCACCACATTCGTCCGCCCATCGCTTCGGCAAGACGCCGGCTGATGACCAACCCCAATCCCGTTCCGCCGTATTTGCGGGTGGTGGACATATCGGCCTGAATAAACGGCTTGAAAATACGTTCGCACTGTTCCGACGTAATCCCTATTCCAGTGTCCCGAACGGAACAGATCAGCTCGCAAAGATCCGGATCGCTGGTTTCAACCCGCCCGATCTCGATGATCACCTCGCCCTCCTGCGTGAACTTAATGGCATTGCTCAACAGGTTCAGCAGAATTTGCCGCAAGCGGGAATCATCGCCGATCAAGTGGGACGGAACCCCGTTGCCAATTCGATAGGCCAGCTCCAGCCCCTGCCGGTGTGCGGCCTGCGCAACCAAATCGATCGCCCCTTCGACACAGGCTCCCAGGTCAAAAACCGCCTGTTCCAGCTCCAGATGCCCGGATTCTATTTTCGAATAATCCAAAATGTCGTTAATGATGCTCAGCAGCGCATCGCCGCTGATGCGAATCGTGTCCACAAAGCTTCTCTGTTCGGAACCCAGCTTGGTTGACATCAGCAGGCTGGTCATACCGATGACCGCGTTCATCGGCGTGCGGATTTCATGGCTCATCGAGGCGAGGAATGCACCCTTGGCCAGCGTGGCCTTTTCCGCCCGCTCTTTCTGTTTTTCCAGTTCCGCCGTCCGCTTGACCACCTTGGCTTCCAGCTCGCCGTACACATCTTTTAAATCATGAGCCATGGTCTTCACATTTCGGGTTAGCATACTGATTTCCGCTGAGGTTTCGTTAACCGGGGCGTCGACGACATCGAAATCCCGGCGGGCCACACGGGAAACCATCTCGCTCAATTGACACAACGGCCGCGACACCGCTCCGCTCACATAAGAAATCAACCCCATCACGACCAACAGCATAAGAATCCCGATCAGGAAATTCAGCCGGACATCCTTAACAACGGTCGAATGGATTTCCGCAACGTCCATTCCGGAAATAACAATCCACTCCATTTCCGGGATATACTGGAAATAGTTCTGTCGAACCTGTTTTTTTCCATCGTCATAGATGAGCGGATAACGGATGGCCCCGCGGTCCTCGCCGCTTCTGACCGCAGCAATAATTTTGTCAAAAGCAGCATCCACACTCGGATTGCTCAGACTGGTCGTACTTCGCCCCGCCCAGAACGGATGCATAATGAGGCTGCGTTCTGTATCCACAATGAAGGAGTAATAACTTTCCCCTCCCTGGAACTCACCAACCACCTCATTCAACGCCTTAAGGT
>JAEIOF010000043.1 GCA_016342445.1 Verrucomicrobiota bacterium
TGCAAAGCATCCAATGAAAGAAAAACTAACCGTGCTGGACTCTCATTAGAACCTGTCCAGTCCATGGGGGCAGGTCATGGGGGCTCCCCTCAATCAAGTCAAAATGGTGGTCAGCAGCCGCAAAGGCTACTGGAAACTATCGCGCACACTGGCAACCAACATGGGCATGGGCAACGCGTGGCTTGAAGAGCAAGGGCTGATCAGCCTCAAGGAACAATGGAGCAGAATACATTATCCGGCTTAATTGGATGATGCTTTTCGAACCGCCGGATGCGGACCCGCATGTCCGGTGGTGTGGGGAGGGGGGAGCTAAACACTCCCCTTTACCCGATTTGGCAAAATTTTACTCACTTAAGAATTTGTCCGGTGAAAATGAACCGTTCACCTGAGGGCGCTCTACTTTGATGTGGTTATTTTCAAATTGTTTTCTATCACAGGTTTTATACTCCTCAATTTGGGTGAGTTTGCCCTCAACAAGATAGTGCTTGAAAATTGTATAATGTTCGTCATCAGAACCCACTACTTTGATCACATCTTGGGGAGCACTTTTATCAACAGGCATGACGTAGTCTCCTGTGGTAAATTTAGGTTGTTTACTACATCCGGTTACGGTCATTAACAATGAGGTCACGAGAACTGTGGTTATGTGGAATATTCGTTTCATTTTTTATCCTCTGCCAACGTCTCGAAGCAGCGTTTGGGAGCGGAGCGACCAATAAGCTGACTTCGCTTGTTCGCTTTATTTTGAAAATACTCGCGATTCACCAAACATGTCTATATCTGCCGCCATCATTCTATATGTTTCGGATGTGGAAGCCCGGTCTTGATTTCCATCAATGGTTCTCTTAATAACATCGATTTGCCTTTCAGATAGTTTTTTTTGCAGTTCGGGAACGGTTTTCGCTAGCTCAATTAAATAATCCATAAATTGAGATGGAAGAGAAATATCTCCACCCACCACGCCTTCTTTAACATGTAATTTAGTTCCTACCCATTGCCGTGGATATTTGATGCCAATAAATCCAAGCAAGGATACTTTTCCCATTTTAGTGTATATAAACTGCGGCTTTCCGTCGCTATGTGCAAGATTGATATATATGCCTCGGGTTAGGAAACGGTTGAGATTAGAAGGTAAAACATCGCTGTCATAAGTGGTCCTCTCAATGGCATCAAGGAGTATCATGTGCTGTTGGTATTTGTCAGGATGTGGCAACTCTCCCAGCAGAAACCGTTTCCAAGTACTCAGAGCTTTATCTATCTCCGCTACCATTTCCTTTGAGAAAGAAACCTGCTCATCGCTAGCCTTTTTCATGTACCAGGTTAAAGCACGCCACGAAACTGACACCGCAAACTTCAACATCCATGCTCCATAAGATAACTCACACAAACTCTGGTGTTTTTGGTCGCTTGCCCATGGATAATAAATGTGATTTGAAAATGGAGTTTCCCATTCATTAAACAGGTCCTCGCAAGCCCCGCAAAGCATGTGTTCCTTATGGCCATCTTGCGCTCGTAAATTAACAGCTTTATTAGAGCGCATATAACCTGTGGCAGATGTTTTTTTCTGATGCCTGATTACAAATTTAGGCACTATATGGCTTTCTTCTAAAACGGCATCTTTACCACAAAGCTGACAAGTTCCAGTAGTTGTCATGTTTTCCTTCAGCGAACAGTTTATTAGGCAGAGACGGACTCTGCCTAACTCGATTTTTTTACGGCTCATTTTATGTGATAGGCAGAGTACAAAAGTGCCCGTTAAAACGGAAGAGAATAAAAAGTCATGGCAAGTGTCTCTGCCTGTTTCAGGGGGGATGGGAGATGTTTATCCAATGGTCGGAAAATATCTGTTAGGTAGGGCGACGCCTCCGGCGGAGCCGCTGATCATGCGCGGCGGCTCACTCGGAGAGTTTGCCCTACCTTTTGGGACGGCTTCCAACCCTTGGAAGAAATAGTTCCAACCCTTGGAAATCTAAAGTCCAGAGCCTAAAGCCGAAGGCCTTCCCCCTACGCCGCGCGCAGGGTTTCGAGTGCTTTTTTGCGGACGTGCGGCGGCAGGTCGAACTGCCAGCTGACGAATTTTTCTAAAACCCGTTCGATCTGCGCGAGGTAAGCCGGGTTGCATGGCGCGGCGACGACCTCTTTCGGCGAGTCGGCCTGTTGCCAAGCTCTGAGCAGGGCGACGGCTTCCGGCGCGATCGGCGAGGCCGGGATGCGGTGCTGGCGCGCGTAGCCGGGGTCGATGACGCCGCCGTGTTCGGCGGAGAAGCGGGCGGCGGGAGTGTGGGAGGTGGAAGGTGGGATGTGGGATGTGAGAGCTTCTGACCTCTGATCTCTGGTCTCTGATCTCTGACTTCCGTCTTCCGTCCTCTGTCCTCTGTCTTCCGTCTTCTGCCCCCGGTCTTCCAGTTGAATTGCCTGGCCTTGAAAGTCGGCGAACTGGAGATCGAACCAGACGAGGAAGGCGGGGTGGCGTCCGTAGGTTTCGGCGAGGGTGAGCATCTCTTCGAAGAACTCGAAGCGCTCGGGTTCGTGGCCGTGGCGCAGGGTGGTTTTGGCCAGCAGCGCGGAGATGTAGCCGGCGCTGGCGCAGGCGCGCCAGTCGGTGCGGAAGGCGGCGCGGCGGGTGAGCATGGAGCACTCTTTGGCGATGTGCATTCCTTTTTCGGTGCGGTCGTAGAAGAGCAGTTCGCTGGTGGAGAACAGGTCGTACTGTCCGCGGAAGAGGCTGTTTTTGCGCTGCTCGCCTTTGATGATGGTGGAGAGTTTTCCGTAGCGGGCGGTCATCCAGGTGACGACCCGCGAGGTGTTCGAGACGTTGGTGAAATACAGAGGAATGGCGCTGGTCTTTTGAATAGGCATTGGGCTTTAGGCTCTGGGCTTGAGTTTAGAGTTCTCAGTTCAGGGTTGTTGTGACCTTCGACTTGGGTTGTATGACTGTCGACTTTTATGCGGTCTGCAGACCGATCAGCAGGAAGGTGACGCCGTAGTAGATGAGCAGGGCCATGATGTCGTTGGAGGCGCTGACGAAGGGGCCGGAGGCGACCGCCGGGTCGATTTTGAAGCGGTTGAGCAGCAGCGGCACAAATGCGCCGAAGATGGCGGCGAACGTCATGGCGCTGAAGAGCGCCAGTCCGACAGAGAAGGCGAGGAAGGCCGGGTTGATGGTGGTGGTTCCACCAATGACAAACCGCGCCCAAGCACCAATCACGGAGCCGCAGATGACGCCCATCAGCATGCCGATGGCCATTTCGCGGAACAGCAACCGGTAGAGTTTTTTCTCGTTGAAGGAGCCGAGTGCCAGTCCGCGAATGATGAGCGTGGAGGACTGAATGCCGGTGTTGCCGCCCATCCCCATGACGATCGGGACGAAGAAACTCAGCGCGAGGACTTCCATGGCGGTGATGTGGTGGATAAAGGCTTTCAGGATCATGCTGGTGATGAATCCGGTTCCGAGCGTGATCAGCAGCCACGGCAGGCGCACTTTGCAGGAGGCCAACGGCGAGGGGTCTTCGAGTTCGGCATCGTCCGAACCGGCGAGTTTGAAAATGTCTTCGGAGGCCTCTTCTTCGATGACGTCGACCATATCGTCGATGGTGATTCGCCCGACCAGCGTGCCGTCGGCGTCGATGACCGGCAGGGAGGAGAGGTCGTATTTGGACATGATCTGGGCGACTTCTTCCTGGTCTGTTTCGGGACGCGCGCTGAAGAGGTCGGTTTCCGCCAGTTGGCCGAGGGTTTTGTGCCGGTTGTCCGCTTTGATTAATTGCCAGAGCTGGACGTGTCCGATCAGTTTGTCGGCGGTGTCGATGATGTAGGCGGAGTAAATCGGTTCGTCGAGGTCGAGCGTGCCGATGTAGTCGAGCGCATCTTGCGCCGTCCGGGTGCTGTGCAGGGCGACGAAGTCGGTGGTCATGATTCCGCCGGCACTGTCTTCGTCGTACTGGAGCAGTTCGCGAACCTCTTCGGAGTCCTCGTCCTCCATCAGTTCAAGAACTTCTTGGCTCCGCTTGTCATCGAGTTCGGCGAGCATGTCGGCCGCATCGTCGGGGGCCATCTCTTCGGCGATATCGGAGATCTGTTCAGCGGTGAGCTCTTCAAGAATATCCGCCTCGGTTGCGTCGTCGAGTTCGGCGATGACATCGCCCTTGGTCTCATCGTCGAGCAGATCAAAGATATGATTTTGGACATCATCCGGCGCATCTTCGATGATATCGGCGATGTCGGCGGGATGGATCTGGTCGAGCAGGGGTTGGAGGTTTTCCCACAACTCACCGCGAATGCAGAACTGAATCTGTTCCTGTATGCGGTTAATGTCGTTGTCCATGAGGCCTCCTGATCGAGCAGTTGCGGGGCATCCTAGCGGCAATGCCCCCGCACCGCCAAGCCTCAAAGCGGCTGCGGCATTCGGAAGTTTACATTTTGGTTCAATCGTGGTTTTTTGCTCCCATGCTTTTAAATCAGACCATACGGCTGTTTCTCGACAGCATTGGCCGGCGGGAGGAATATGAGTTTTATCTCAACAAATTCCAGTCCGCCGACACCGCCTGCTTCGCGTTGCTCGTGCCCGACTTCGAAAGTCTCGACCAAGGCGCAGAGGCTTTTGCGTTTGATCTGCACTTCCTGCTGAAGCTCGGATTGAAACCCGCCGTTGTTTTGTGCGGCCCCGATGCCGAAGCCAAATGGGATTTGCTCAAAGACAATCCGCTGTTCGAAAAGGTCATTTTTCCAAACATTGGAAAAACTGGCGGGTGCGTGCCGGTCTTCGTTGAGGAAAATTTCAAAACATTGGAAAGTTTGGAGCAAAAAGTTCCAAGCATTGGAAAACGGGTCCATTTCATCCGCGCTGCGGGCGGACTCAGCAGCGAATATGTTTATGTTCAGAAGCTTCCGGGCGATTTAAAGCCTGAGAACCGGCTTCTGGTGGAGACCGCCGCCGCGCTGCTGGCCGCGCGGCCCGGAACCCATATTTCCGTCACCTCGCCGATCAACCTGCTTCAGGAAATCTTTACGGTGAAAGGGGCGGGAACCGTCTTTCGGCGGGGTTCCACCATTCTTTCGGGCGAAGCGGATCCGGCAAAGTTAATGGCACTGCTTGAAGAGAGCTTCGGCAAAAAACCGAAAGAGGGCGTTCTCGCCGGCGTGACTCAAACCTATGTCGAGGAAAACTACCGGGGCGCGGTGCTGCTCGAAGAACAGGCCGCCGGACTTTATCTTTCTAAATTCGCCGTCGGCCCCGAGGCGCGCGGCGAAGGGCTCGCGCAGGAACTGTGGGACGAAGTTTGCAAAAACCACCCCGCTTTCTTCTGGCGGTCGCGGAAGGGAAATTCAGTCAATCAGTGGTATGACCGTCACTCTGACGGCCATTACACCGTTGGCGACTGGATGGTCTTTTGGCGCGCTATGTCCGCCGAATCTCTTCCCGGCCTCATCGCCTTCTGCGAAAACCGCCCGCCCGATTTTCTCTAAACGCTTGGGAGTGCGGTGGCAACCACCGGGCGACACCGCTCTCATCTGCAAAGAGCGGCGTGGTATTTCATTTCCCGCCGCACTTCAGAACGTTGCTTAGGCCCCGCGGACGATGATCTCCTGGGCGTAGGGAGCCATGAGTTTTTCGAGGTGGCGCAGGCGGGCGGGAGTGGTGCGCCGGAGGGTGCGAAATTCTTTTCCGGGCAGGGTGTCTTGCGGGACGAAGGCCTGCAGGACGTAGCGCCGCGCGCCGCGAATGAGCTCGCCGGCCTCGAGCATCTGTTCGTCGGTGTGGAAGGGATCGATGACGGTGGTGCGGAATTCGTGGTCGACGCCGCTACTCATGATGAGCTTGACCGATTCTTCAATTTTCCCCGTGTCGGTAAATCCGGCGATTTCGGCGTAGCCGGAGAGCCCGGCCTTGATGTCCATGGCGATGTAGTCGATGAGCGGCAGGCATTTTTTGAGGACGTCGGGTCGCGCGCCGTTGGAGTCGAGTTTGATTTTGAAGCCGCGCTCGCGGAAGAAGTTGATCAATTCGACGAGGTCGGGGGAGAGGGTGGGTTCGCCGCCGGTGATGCAGACGGCATCGACCCAGTCGTTTTTGAACTGCCGGCAGATTTCGTCGAGGCGATCCCAGGTGATCCCGGCCTGTTTGGATCCCATGAGGGTGGCGTTGTGGCAAAAGCCGCAGGTGAAGTTGCACCCGGACAGAAAAAAGACCCCGCAGAGACTTCCGGGGAAGTCGATCATGGAGGGTTTTTCCAGAAGTGCGTAAACGGGCGACGCAGTGCCTGCGGACTTTTGATCAGCGACCATCTGAACTCCTCAAATCAAACCGGGTATTCCGCAGAGAAAATGCATGAACGGGCGGCCGGCTTTAGCGGCTGAGCCGCCCGTTCGCGCGGAGCTTTCGCTCCAGGGGGGTCACGCGCAGGCCTCTTGGAGGACTGCGGTGATCATCTTGGGGGAGATGATTCCTTTACCCGCCGGCGTGTAGTCTGTTTGCAGGCCGACGTATTGGTAGAGCTTTGATTTTCCGCAAACCGCATCTGGCGTCTGCTGGAGGTTGCGCACGGAAACCGGCACATAGCGCTTGGTTTCTTCCTGCCGTTTGGTGACGAGTAGGGCGGGGATGCGCTGGGGGTTGATGCATTCGGCGGAGGCGAAGGCGACGAGGCCGTCGACGGTTTCGACATCGCAATATTCTTTTTCGAAGTCGGCCCACTCTTTTTCGACGAGGATTTTATCGAGCCGCTGGTTGAGCGTTTTGCATTTGTCGCAGCCGGGTTTTCCGAACACTACTATTTTAAATAATTTTTTCATGATTGAGTTCCTTATTCTGCTTCCTTGGCGGTGACGAGGCTGGCTTTGGAACCTTTATCGGCGGTTTCAACGCAGTAGCGTCCGGCCTGGCGGGCGACGAGCTCACCATAGCGTTTTGATTTGTTCCAGTTCTGCACTTTGCTGAAGTAGCCGACCACGCGGGTTTCTCCAATTACGTCTTCGGAGTTGCATGCCGGGCATTTTTCGAGCAGCCCGCGGGCCTGGTGGTGACACTCGTTGCAGAAGGTGAATTCCGGCGAGATGCAGACCTGGGCCGACTGGGTGCGGAAGAAGGTTTCGGTCATCAGCTTTTCGATGGAGGCGGCGGAGGGCTTTTCCTCGCCGACGAAGGCGTGGGTGATGGCGCCGGATTCAATGAGGCTGTGATATTTGGACTGCTCCACAATGCGTTGAACCAGACCCACCGGGGCATCCGCGGTGAGATGGATGGAGTTGGTGTAGTAGCAGACATCGTCGGATGCACCCTTGACGATGTGTTTGGCCTCTTCATGGAAGTAGACGAGGTCGGTTTTGGCCATGCGGCGTGCGGCGCTTTCGGCTGGCGATTCTTCGAGGGTGAATTTGAGGTTGTACTTTTTGCTCATCTTTTTGGTCTTGGCGTACATGTGCGCCACGATCCGCAGGCCGAGCTGCTGGGCTTCGTCGCTGTCGTGCAGTTCCTGGCCGATCAGGAATTTGACGGCGTCGTTGACGCCGATGAGGCCGAGGATGTAGGTGCAGGTGTCGAGGTTGACGTAGGGTTTGCCGTCGTTGGAGATTTTACCGATCTGCCAGAGGGGGTGACCCGGGCCGGTGAGCATTTCAGCCGTTTTGTCTTTTTTCTGCAGATGGGCCTGAATGGCGAGCTCCATGGTGGCGTCGATTTCTTCGTAGAAGTTCTGCAGGATGTCGCCGCCTTTTCGGGCGCCGCGGTAGGCGGCCTGCGGGATGTTGATGGTGACGTTCTGGAAGCCGCAGAAGCGCATGTTTTCAGGATGGACGAGCATGCGGTTGTCGCTGATGGTGGTGCGCAGACGGCAACAGGCCGAAAGCGTGACTTCATCGCGGTCGAAGATGAAGTAGGTTGAGCCGTTGCGTTCGGCGAGCTTGCAGGCGGCCTGATAGATGTCGTACTGCTCGGGATCGCTGAAGGTTTCGTCGCAGATGTGAAAGTCGCATTTCGGGAATTCGAAGATGCGGCCGTTGCTGTCGCCGTCGCCCCAGACTTCGAGGAGCGCGCGGCAGAATTCCTGGCTTTCTTTGGTGTAGTCGCCGTAGGTGACGATTTTTTCGCCAGCTTTTTCGAGTTCGGCGGCGACGGATTCGTCGTAGACGATGCCTTCTTTGCCGAGGATTTCTCGCAGGACGAGGCGGTCGTTGCCGTTTTCGTCTTCGAGGAATAGATCCATCAGGCGGTATCCGCTGGTGTCGAATTCGTCGCGCAGGACTTCTTTGAGGCCGACTTTTTCGCCGGATTTGAGGCGGAGCATGTACTGACCGCCCGGGCCGATGGCCGGAACGACTTTGAGGTATCCGGGGACGCCGCTGTGGATGTTGAAGTCGAGGAAGAGGGTCTGTCCGCCGCGGCTGAAGGCGTTCTGCGAGCCGTTGAAGATCAGCTCCTGCGCGATCTGTTTGAGCTCTTTGGCGCTCATGCCTTCGAGCAGCGGGGCGTAGAGGATGTTGATGTAGGCGATGCCGAGCGCGCCGGCATAGTTGGCCTGCATGGAGGCGAGGAAGGTGTTGAGGTGACCGGTCAGTACGGATGCGGAGCGCGCCGGGCTCGACTCGGTATTGAGGTTGACCAGGCCTTTCAATCCGTATTTTTTGACGTATTCAATGGAGTGGCTGGAGCAGTAGACACGGTGGGGGTAGCCGAGGTCGTGCAGATGCACGGCACCGGTGTTGTGGGCGCGTTTGATGTCGGCGTCAAAGATGGTGTCGAGCGCCCACTGCTTGAGAACGAGCTCGGCAATGCCAAGGTTGACCGCTTCGGGGTTGTTGTTGACGATGTTGCTGTTTTCGTTCGACTTGGAGAACATCAGGTTGTCGACGTAGTCGCGCGGAACACCATAGAGGGAGAGGTCGCGCAACTGAGCGGAGAAACCGCGCTCGGAGAGCTCGTTGTTAACCATCTCGCGGATGAGCGTCGTGTTGATGGTGTTGATTTTGCCGCCGATGATGCGGTTTTCGACCGACTTGGCCACGCTGATGGCGGTGGCGACCGCGAGGTCGGTTTTGTCGAGAATCTGTTTTACGATGCGCTTGCGATCCCAGGGCAGGGTGACTTCGGAGGAGTTGGATTCAACTAAGAGCAGGCTGGCGTCGGTGACGTCGACGCTGTCTTTTGAATCGCCGCGCACGCGGATGCTGCGGCGGGCGATTTCGCGGTTCTTGCGGTAGCGTTTGTAGGCGGCGACGACGAGGGTTTCGCCGTTTTCAGCGAGGAGAATCTCAACCAGGTCCTGTACGTCTTCAATCAGGGGGGTTCGTTTGGCGTCGGCATCGGGATGAACATAGAACTCGGATAGGGGGTTATCGAGTTGTTCGACGACTTGGGCGGTGATTTTGGAGGCGAGCCCTTCATTGCGGGGAGTTCCCTGTTTGCGGGAGACTTCTTCTACCGAGTGGTGGATAGCCAGTTCGATTTTTTTACGGCTGAATGGAACAACCAGTCCCGAGCGTTTTCTGAACCCGTCGAAAAGCTCGTCTTTTGTTGCAATTAATTCTGCCATAATGTGTCCCCCTTGTTGATAACCCTGTTGATAACTAAAAATTGGCTTCGCTGCTCGTTGAGCACGGGTAGAAAATTAGTTAAATTGTGTACACCTGTCAAATGAAACCACAACATATTGTGCTTTTTGCGTAAATGCATGACATTTAGTGGTTTGGAGCAGAGTGAGCTTTTGTAAGTCGATTGTGTCCGAATTTTTTCCAATCCTCGGAAAAATTGCTCTTGGTTTTTCAGGGGATTGGAAAAAATCATCCGGCGTTTCCGCTGCCTGAACCCCCGGCATACTATTTTTCCAAGGGTGAACCACTTTCCGCCGGGCGCTATTTTTCTTTCAGAAAAATCATCTGTCGGGTGTCATTCCGCGTCGCTTCATTGCTGCCGTGAGCTCCAGCCGCACTGCGTGTCGCTTTCGGGGAAAAAAGGGGAGCCGTTGGAAAAACGTTGTGCTATAAATTCCCGCAAGGTGTTTTGAAATGAATATTCCGGAAGTTTTCTATACGGTCGATATCCTGTTTGCGGCGTTCGTGCTGTTTTTTGTGGTGAGCGGACTGCTGCGCGGGCTCTCCGGTGAGCTGGCCAGCTTGTTGACGTTGCTCGCTCTGTTGTGCGGGGTCTGTTTTTTTTATCCGTCGCTTACGCAATTTGCCGCCCGGAACTGGAGTGCGCTGCCGCCAACGGCGACCCAGCTAGTGGTGTTGGTGGTTCTTTTGCTGGTTTCCATCCTCCTTTCGTTTTTACTGAGCAGACTGTTCAGGCAGATTTTTAAAAGCCGGATGGGCGTGATTTCGGATCGGGTTGCGGGCAGTCTGGTGGGACTGCTGCGCGGCGTGTTGATCGGGCTGAGCCTGATGGCGGCGCTGAGTCTGCTGCCAAATGAAAAACTCTACACCACGCTATCAGAAAAATCGGTGATCGGCGGATGGGTGTGCAACCGCTTTACGCCATGGCTTTATCCTCGCCTGATGGAGCTTCCCGTGTTCGACCAGAAAGAAAACTAATTTCCATGAAGCAGATTCCCAGAGAAACCATAGATGAAATTCGCTCCCGTAATGATATTGCCGATGTGATTGGATCCTATCTTCCCCTGAAAAACGCCGGCGGACGCTTCAAGGCCCTTTGCCCGTTCCATAAGGAGAAAACTCCGTCATTCACGATCAGCCCCGACCGCCAGATCTATCACTGCTTCGGATGCGATGCGGGCGGCGATGTGATCCGGTTCGTGCAGGAGTATGAAAAGGTCGATTTTATGGTCGCGTTGCAGATGCTGGCCGACCGCGCGGGCATGGAATTAAATTTTGAGGATGGCGACGGGCAGCGGTCTAACAAACGGGAGCTGTTTCAAATTCACGCGGGGGTTTCGCTGCTGTATCACCGCATTTTGCTCGAGCATGCGGAGGGAGAGGCGGGCCGCGCCTATCTGGCGTCGCGCGGCCTCAGGCCGGAAACAGTAGAGGCGTTCCGGATCGGATTCGCGCCGGATCGGTTCGATGCGCTTGAAAAATGGGCGCAGCAGAAAAAGTTTTCATTTGAGCTGATGGAGCAGGCGGGGTTGATGATCAAGTCCGATAAGGGCAAGGGGTATTACGATCGGTTCCGTAAGCGATTGATGTTCCCGATTCTTGATGAGGCGGGCCGCACGATCGGGTTCAGCGGTCGGCTGATTGATCCGGCGGATCACGGCGGAAAATATGTCAACAGTCCCGAGACGCCGCTGTTTCGCAAGAGCCGGGTTTTGTTCGGAATCGATAAGGCCCGCCGCGCGATGGCGGACAAGCGCACCGCGATTGTGGTGGAGGGTCAGCTTGATGCCATTCGGTGCCATGAGGCGGGAATCACGAATGTGGTGGCTTCGCAGGGCACGGCGCTGACGCCGGATCACGCGCGGATGGTTCGTCGTTATGCCGACGAGGTGATTCTGGTGCTCGATGCCGATGCCGCCGGGCAGAAGGCGGCGCTCCGTTCGTCGGAGGCGTTTATTGCCGAGGAGCTCAGCGTGCGGGTTGCCTCGCTCCCGGCCGGGGAGGATCCTGATTCGCTGATTTTGAAACAGGGGCCGGAGGCTTTGCTCGCGTGCGTGAAGTCGGCCGTTTCGGCACTCGATTTTCTGATCGACTGTTCGGCGCATACGGAAAATCTGGAGACGGAGGCCGGCCTGATGCGTACGGCGCGCTCGGTGCAGGGGCTGATTGCTCAGGCGCCGGGCGCTGTGCAGCGCGATCGGCTGGTGCAGCACGCAGCCAGTCGCCTCGGCCTTTCAGAGGCTGCGTTGCGGCGGGATATGGCGCGCAAGAGTGCGCGCCCCGCTCCGGCGCAGACCCCGGAGGAGGCGCCCGTCGCTCCGGTGAAGCATCCCGACGACGAGGTGGCTTTGTTGCAGATGATTTTTTTCCATCCCGAAGAGGTTTTCCCCGTGGTGGCGGACCATCTGCCAATGGGCCATCTTAGCGATCCGGATTGCCGGGTGCTGATGGAGCTGCTTCTCGATGATCCAGCGGAGATGATGAATAACCTGCCGGAGGATCGTCCGGAGGTTCAACGGCTGGCAGTGCGCATCCAGATGGCGGATACTAAGCTTCGCGGGACGGATGTTCCGCCGGTTAGGGCGGCGCAGGATATTGTGATGGGCCTTTGGCGGCAGGCGCTGACCGCGAATCGGAAGGGGCTGAGCGCGGCCGGGCGGGTCGAGGAGTCCGGGGCGATTACCGCACAGCTTCAGTGCCTGAAAAAGGGGTGGGAGCATGCGGTTGATTTCATGGTGGTTTAGTCGTTTCAAGGCAGAAATGCGGCTTGTTGAGGCGCTGGCTTTGATTTACACTTTAAGACCATTGCGGAGAGCTTATGCGTATATTGGTTGCAGAAGATGGAAAAGTGGCCCGGTTGCGGCTGGAGAAGACCCTCAGTAAGTGGGGCTTCGAGGTTGAATCTTTTACGGATGGCAATAACGCGCTGAGCCGGCTTTCGGAGCCCGATCCGCCGAGATTGTGCATTCTGGACTGGGTGATGCCCGGCATTGAGGGAACGGAACTCTGCCGCTGGATCCGTGAGAAGTTTCCTGAAGAGAGTTTTTATTTGATCATTCTAACGGCCCGTCAGGGAATCGATAACATTATTGAAGGCCTGAGCGCGGGGGCTGATGATTATGTCACCAAACCGTTTTCCGACCGTGAGTTGCGTATGCGGATCGACGTGGGAGTGCGCGTGCTGGGGTTGGAGCAACTGCTGAATAAAAAGGTGAAGCAGCTCGAGGCGGCCCTTGAGGATGTTAAGAGCCTGCAGGGGCTTCTTCCGATTTGCTCTTATTGTAATAAAATCCGGAACGACGAGGATTACTGGGAAAAGGTGGAAAGTTACATTGTGCGGCATGCCAATGTAGAGTTCAGTCACTCGATATGTCCATCGTGCTACGAGCAACACGTTCAACCGATGTTGGATGATCGGAAAAACGGAGGGTCTTCTGAGTCTTCTTCCGAATAGTGAAACGGTTCTGGCCGCTTTGCCGGTCATGTACAACGACGTGACGCTCCATTACATGGCGCTTTGGACCTTCGTGTTTGGCGCGACGCTGGTCTGGGTGGTTATGCATTTGCGTCGCAATGAGCGCATGCGTAGAAATGTGCGTGACTGCAAAATGCTTAATATGCAGTTGAAAAATATTTTACAGCATTCCCGCGAGGCTCTTTACAGTATCGATCTGAAAACTCAGCGGTTTGGGTATCTGAGCCCCGCCTGTTTCAGTTTAACCGGCTATACGGCCGCGGAACTTGGGAGAACGGGGCTGGCCGGGCTGTTGCAGCATGTGCATCCAGAGGATAAGGAGGAGGTTCTCCGTTTGATCGAAACGTTGGGGGCTCAAACGAAAGAGCACGAGTGGCTGGGCGTGGTGGAGTATCGATTTTTGCATCGGGACGGACAGTACCGCTCGTTGAGCGATCATCTGCATGTCAGCTACGGATCGTCGGGCGAGGCGGTTGTTCTGAGCGGATCGGTTCGGGATGTCACCCAGATTGCACGTCTGGAGGAAAGTATGCGCATTCTGGAGCGGAAGTTCCAGGACAGCCAGAAAATGGCGGGGTTGGGTTTGTTGGCCAGCGGAATCGCGCATGACTTCAATAATTTAATGACCGTGGTGCTTGGCAATGCGGAGTTAGCGCTGTTGGAGTGCGGCGGATCCGATGACGGGATGCTCGACGAGATTAAGCGAACTACACTGCGCGCCGCAGAGTTGGCCAATCAGATGCTCGTTTACACGGGGAAGACAACCGTGGTGATCAACAACATCAACCTCAGTTCCGTAGTGAAGGAAATGGGCTCGTTACTCGATGTTTCCATTTCAAAGAAAGTGAGCATCCAATACTGCCTGGCCGACAATCTGCCCGCGATCCGCGGCGATATCTCGCAGATCCGGCAGGTGGCAATGAACCTAATCACGAATGCCTCCGAGGCCATCGGGGATCGGCCCGGGGTGATTGCTATCAGCATTCACGAGGTGAGCCTGAAGCCGGGTGAGGTGAAAAATATATTTCCGCCCGGACAGGTTCTGGAGGGACGCTATGTTCAGCTGGAGGTTTCCGATACCGGAGGCGGGATGAGTGAAGAGACGTTGCGGAAAATTTTCAACCCGCTCTTTACCACCAAAATCACCGGGCGCGGTCTCGGGCTGGCTTCGTTGTTGAATGCTGTTCAACGGCATAACGGGGCGGTCGAGGTAAAAAGTGAATTGCGGCAGGGAACGGTTTTTCGCATTTATTTTCCGGTAGAGGTTTCCGCCGATGATGAGGTCGCGCGCGAAGAGTTGAAAATAGATGACGAGTGGCGCGGCTACGGAACGGTGCTGATCGCGGATGATGAAGAGGCCATTCGCGATGTTACAACCGCTCTGATGGAGCGGCTTGGCTTTCGGGTGATTACAGCGGCGGATGGTTTTGAAACTGTTGATGTTTATACGGAGAATGCGGAGAAAATCTCTATTCTTTTGATGGATTTAAATATGCCGCGGCTAAACGGCCTGGAGGCCGCTTTGCGAATACGGCACATCAACCCCAAAGTACCTCTTCTTTTCATGAGTGGTTATCCGCGCGAACAGGTGATGTCGCGGTTCGGTCAACAGTCGCACACCGGGTTTGTTAACAAGCCCTTCCAGAGCTCAGAACTCGCTGGTGCGGTTCGCGCGGTGATGGAAGCCCGGGGGTGATCGGGGTATAACGACCCGGGTATCCGTGGATCTGTTCTTAGTAGGATGCATCTGTTCCGACGGCATTGATGGTAAGTGAGTCGCCACCGACATCCAGATCGGAGAGCAAGTTGGCACCGCCGACATAATCTTCAATATCACTCCATGTCACGGCGGTTCCTGGTGTTTTGTTGTTGAGGATGGCCCATTGATCTTTCGCAGCGTTGACCGTGGAAATATTAACTTCCTTCATGCTGGTCTCGGCGCCCTGCCGTGAGTTGAGAAAAGAGGGGATGCCGACGGCCGCCAACAGGGCGATGATCGCAACGACCATCATGATTTCAACCAAAGTAAATGCACGTTTGTTTTTCATGATCAATTCTCCATTTGTGGGACATGATACAGGACAATGATAAAGCATCAAGTGTTCCGAAAGAGGTGTGGGCATAAAAAAGCCGCCCCAGAGGGGCGGCTTTTCGACATCCTAATAAGAATTAGTAGGATGCAACAGTGCCGATGGCACCAACCGTGATAGCGTCGCCGCCAACGGTAAGGTCAGTGATGTCATCCACGCCGTTCATGCAAGCGATGATGTCGGCTGCAGATACAACTTGACCATTGGTTGCGCTGACGCCCAAGGAATAGACTGTGCTCGGGAGCTGCAGCATGCCTTTGGCTTTTTCAACGTCAGCGATGTTGCGCTGTTTGGCTTTTTCCTGGGACTTGGTGTAGGCATTCAGGATGGACGGAATACCGATAGCGGCCAACAGACCGATGATCGCAACAACGATCATGATTTCAACGAGTGTGAATCCCTGTTTTTTTTGTTTCATCTTTTTTCCTTTTTTTTTTTT
>JAEIOF010000044.1 GCA_016342445.1 Verrucomicrobiota bacterium
CAGCGGTCGGGAAGTCGCACAGGTGAACCGAGTCGGGCATGTCGTCGGTGCGCAGATTTTGATAGATCTCCTCCGCAATGAAGGGTGTGAACGGCGCGGCGATTTTGCACAGCTCAATCAGCACGTGATAGAGGGTGACATAGGCCTGCTGCTTGTCGGCATCGTCGTCCGATTTCCAGAAGCGGCGGCGCGAGCGGCGGATGTACCAGTTGGTCAGATCTTCAATGAAGGCGACAAACGGGCGGACCGCGCGCTGGAGGTCGTAGTTGTCCATCGCGGCGGTGACTTCCTGGCAGAGATTGGCCAGCGAGCTTTCGATCCACCGGTCGAGAAGGTTGCTGCTCTGCCCCGGCCTGGAGTCGCCTGGCCGCCAGTCGTCGATGTTGGCGTAGGTGACGAAGAAGCTATAGGAATTCCACAGAGGGATCAGCAGATGACGAAGCGCATGCTTCACCCCCTCTTCCGAAAAACGCAGACTCTCGCCTTTGACCACGGGGGAGTTGATCAGATAAAGCCGGAGCGCATCGGCACCGTACTCGTGCACCACATGCAACGGGTCGGGATAGTTCTTGAGCCGCTTGCTCATTTTGAGTCCGTCTTCGGCCAGTACGAGCCCGTTAACAACGACATTCTGGAAGGCGGGTTTTTTAAACAGCGCGGTGGAAAGAACCATCAGGGTGTAGAACCAGCCGCGGGTCTGGTCGAGCCCTTCGGCGATGAACTGCGCCGGGAAATTCCCCTCAAATTTATCCTTGTTCTCAAACGGATAGTGCTGCTGCGCGTACGGCATGGCACCGGACTCGAACCAGCAGTCGAGCACTTCAGGCGTGCGCTTGTAGGTTTTGCCGTCTTTCTCGATGAGAATGTCGTCGAGAATGTGTTTGTGCAGATCGTTGACCTTCTGCCCGGACAGTTTTTCGAGCTCGGCGGCGGAATCCATGCAAAGGATATCGTCAGGATCGTCCACATTGATCCAGAGAGGAATGCACGATCCCCAGAAGCGGTTGCGGCTGATGTTCCAGTCTTTGGCGTCGGCCAGCCAGTTGGCGAAGCGTTTTTCGCCCACATGCTGGGGCATCCAATGCACCTGCGCGTTGTTGGCGAGCATCTCTTCGCGCAGATCCTCAACGCGGACATACCACGCGTCGATGGCGCGATAGATCAGCGGAGTGTCGGTGCGCTCGCAGAAGGGATAGCTGTGCTGAAGGGTGGACTGGTGGATCAGTTTTCCTTCGTCCTTGAGGCGTTTGATGATCGCCTTGTCGGCGTCCTTGCAGAACTGCCCCTGATAGTCGGGAACCTGCGCAGTAAACTTGCAGTCCACATCGAGCGGCTCGACAAGCGGAATCCCCGCCGCGGTACAGATGCGGTAGTCGTCCTCCCCGTAAGCCGGGGCCATGTGCACGATCCCCGAGCCGTCTTCGGTGGAAACAAACCCGTCGGTCAAAATACGGAAGGAATTTTCGTTGTCTTTGAAATAGTCAAACAGCGGCTCGTAAGTCAGACCCGCCAGATCGGAGCCCTTCATCCTCTTGAGGACTTCGTACTGCTCCTCCTTCTTATAGTAGGCGCTCAGACGGGCTTCCGCCAAAACGAAAACATCGCCGCCGTTTTCGGTGTCGCGGACGGCGACGTAGTCGATATCGGGACCGGCGCAGATGGCGAGGTTGGACGGCAGCGTCCACGGGGTCGTCGTCCAGACCAGCGCGCAGGCGTTTTCGATTTCGAAGCCGTGAAGTTTTACGCGCACGGTGATGGAGGGATCCTGCACGTCTTGATAGTTGCGGCCCGCCTCGAAGTTGGAGAGCGGCGTGTTGAGTTTCCAGCTGTACGGCATGATGCGGTGCGCACGGTAGATGCGTCCCTGCTTCCAAAGTTCGGAAAAAACCCACCAGATGGTCTCCATGAAATCTTTGTCCATGGTTTTGTAGTCGTTCTGAAAATCAACCCAGCGGCCCATGCGGGTGACGGTTTTTTCCCACTCTTCGACGTAGGTGGTCACCATGGAGCGGCACTGCTCGTTGAACACATCGACGCCGGCCTCGACAATGGCGGGCGCGCCGGCGAGGCCGAGCGCCTCCTGCGCGAGCGCTTCAATCGGCAGACCGTGGCAGTCCCAGCCGAAGCGGCGTTCAACGCGGTGGCCGCGCATCGTCTGGTAGCGCGGGACAATATCTTTGATGGTGCCCGCGAGCAGATGACCATAGTGCGGAAGGCCGGTGGCAAACGGCGGGCCATCGTAGAAAACATACTCCGTGCTCACCGCACGTCTGGAGATGGATCTCTTAAAGGTGTCGTTCTCCGCCCAGAAAGCGAGTACGCCCTCCTCCATTTTCGCGAAATCCACTTTGCTTGAAACCGGTTTAAACATTTTATTTTTCCCTCAAAAAAATTGACGAAGCAATTTAGCGGGCGCATCGGTGGAAAACAAGCATTTGAAACTTGAAAGGCGGAGCGTTTAAAAGTAGAAACCCGCTCTTGTCTTACGCGGGAGTAATTCAGTGGTAGAATGCGACCTTCCCAAGGTCGACGTCGCCGGTTCGAGTCCGGTCTCCCGCTCCACCCTTCGCCGAAGCTACGGTTCGACGGGCCGTTTTTCCAAACATTGGAAAAACACATGCGAAGTTTTCCAACCATTGGACGTTTACGACGCCGTCCGTTCCAATGATTGGAAAATCAGTTTGCTGTGCGGGTTTCGTCGAGGAGCTTCTGTACAGAGCGAAGTAACTCGGCCGGCTCAATGGACTTTTCCAAAAATTTGTCGCCACCATTTTTTCACCTGCGGCTCGAAGTTGACGGACAGAACTTTCCGGCCTCAGGAAATGGCAACCAAGGGGATTTGAGGGCATGCGCCCCGAACTTCACAAATCAGAGCCAGCCCGTCCATACCGTCCATATAATGTCCGCGAGGAGAAGATCGAGCCCCTTCTCTTTTATTTGAAGAAGCGCCTCCAGCCCGTCTGCGGCACGTGCCGCACCGACCCCTTCGCCCTTAAAAAACTCATCGAAAAGATGCTGAATGGGCGAATTGGCATCGGCAATCAATATGTGCCTTATCACCAAGCCCCCCCCCGCGCGAATCAGATTGCTCTTAAATCCTTATAATCCGTACAGGAACTGTTTTCCCCCGCAAAAAGACCCGCGCCAATTTAGACAAAGTTTTGATAGTTGCTCTTTACAGACTCTGATTTTTCACTAAACTGCATACAACGAAGTGGGCATACACCACAAAGATGGAGTCGAAATTGCAAAATACGTCCGTCACATTGTTTCTTCGGGAGGTTAAAAAGCTCAATGCCTCCGACCTGTTGCTAACACGGGGGGCTCCTCCGCAACTGCGCGTCAATGGATTTCTCCAGCCGCTCCCCCACCCGGAACTGACTCAGGACGATATCAAAGGATTTGTCGACGAGTTGCTGAGCGAGCGGCAACAGATCCTGCTCTAAACCTATAAATCGGTAGACTTTTCCCGCGAATTCGAAGGCAGCGCGAAATTCCGTTTCAATGTCTACTACCAGCGCGGCTCTCTGGCGGTCGCGGGACGTATTATCCCCGACGAAATCCCCACCTTCACCGAACTGGGTCTACCGGGCATTCTAAAGGAGTTCGCGGATCGACCCTCGGGGCTGTTTCTGGTGACCGGCCCGGCAGGCAGCGGAAAGTCCACCACACTGGCCGTGATGATGCACTACATCAACAGCTGCAAGAGGCTCCATCTGATCACCCTTGAGGATCCGATTGAATACGAACACCACCATATCAAAGGGCTGGTGGATCAGCGTGAAATCGGAACCGATGTCGACTCCTTCTCCGAGGCGCTCAAAGCCGTCACGCGCCAGTCGCCCGATGTGATTATGGTCGGCGAGTTGCGCGACCTCGAATCCATTGCACTGGCTCTGACAATTGCAGAAACCGGCCACCTCGTACTCGCCACCCTGCACACGCGCGACGCCGTTCACGCCATCAGCCGCATTGTCGATGTGTTCCCGTCCGGACAGCAGGAGCAGATTTATGTACAGCTTTCTCAGGTACTAATCGGGGTGGCTGCCCAGCAGCTGATCCTTTCACAAGATGAGTCCAAACTGGTTCTGGCCTGCGAAATTATGCGGGTCAACTCCGGCATCCAGAATCTGATTCGCGAGAAGAAGGTAGAGCAAATCTACAGCATGATACAGGCGGGACGGGGGGAAGGCATGGTGACGATGAATGAGTCGCTCCGTGAACTCGTCTCGCTGGATCTGATTGATCCCGACACAGCACTCGCGAAGACGACCCGGCCCAAGGAGCTTGTCCAGCTGATGGACTTGCACGGGGGAAAAAGAAAAGGAGAAGGAAAATGAGAAAGTTCATTCAGTCCAACGCGCAGCTTTCGTGGCTGCTGATCGCGTTCATCGCCACAGCGATGACGGCGACCTTTGTTCTCTCCGCCTCGGCGGAAGACCCAGCCGCCCTGACCCTTCCCGGCCAGGTCGAGGAACTAACCGGCGAAAATATCCCTGCTGAATATGTTTCCATCCATGTGGATGGCGGCGCGATGCGGCAGGTGCTCAATTCGTTTGCGATGCAGGCCAACCGCAATATTGTATTGAGCCCGGAAGTCACCAACGACATGGTGACAATTCACCTCAACAACGTACAGTGGGACAACGCCCTCGACGTGATCCTGAAGCCCTACGGCTACGGCTACCGCGAAGTCGGCAACGCCATCGTGATCGGCGAACTGAATAAACTTAAATCTCTCGAAGCGGTGGAACCGCTCCAGAGCCGCGTCTATCAGATGCGCTATCTCGATGCCAGCGATGTCAAAAGCATCATTGAAGGACAGCTCTCTTCGCGCGGAACCATGAGCATCATCACCGCCCGCGGCCAGAAAGGATGGGACTTCGGCTCCGCCCAGCGGCGCGCCATGAGCCGTAGCGGTTCGACCCTGGAAAAACGGGAGCGGGTGGAAGAGGAACAGGCCAAGAGCAAAACCATTGTGATCAGCGATGTGCCCAATGTACTGGATCGCATAGGAGAAACTCTGGCTGAAATCGACCAGATGCCGCAACAGATTCTGGTGGAGGCCCGCTTCATGGAGGTCAATGAAGATTTCCTGCGCGATATTGGCGTTGAGATGGGCGGCTCGTTCGATATCGACGGGAATCCCATTGGGATAGCAGAACAATTCTTCAGCGCCACCCCGAATGCCTTCACACCGTTAAGCGAAGAGGTCAACGGAACAATGGATATGACCACATTCGGACAGCTCACCGCAGATGGCAACAACTGGAACCTTCTGATTAGCCTGTTGCAGGAGAATGAAAATACGAAGACGCTCTCCGCGCCAAGAATTCTCACGCTGAATAATCAGGAAGCCACAATTATTGTCGGACAAAAATATCCGATCATTGAGTCAGATGTTAGCGGCGGCGGGAATACCGATTCGGTAACCGTTTCGCTCGATTACTATGAGAACATCGGGATTCAGCTTAACGTGGTGCCCCAAATCTGCGCCGACGGCTACATCAACATGATTGTTCATCCGTCCGTCAGCTCCATTGCGAGCTTCGTAAAAGCCGGGGTCGGCTCAGTCGGCAACACCAACAATGTGCCGCTGGCTGAATATCCCATCATCAAAGTACGGGATGCGGAAACCCAGATTATGGTGGCCAACGGCGAAACCATTGTGATCGGCGGACTGCTCGAAGAACGGGAAACTGACGGCGTGTTTAAGGTTCCGTTCCTCGGCGACATCCCGATTCTGGGCCGCCTCTTCCGGCGCGACACCACGGATAACGCGACCGTCGACCTGCTGATCTTCCTCAAGGCAACCATCATTGATGAGGAAAACTATGACCTCATCAAAGAACAGCCCGAAGTCGAAGAGGTTGTGATGATCGACGTTCCGGCTGACGAGGTCATGGAAGACATGCCGACGGATGAAATTCCGACGGATGAACCGGCCGAAAGTGTTGAGGACATTATGTCTGAACTCCAATAAGGATCGTGACCGTTCATGGTAAAATTCACCATGAACGGTTCAGAGGGTTGGAAAAGGATGGAAACGACAGCAAAACTGAGCATTAAGCAGCTGCAAAAGGTCTTCCTCGACCATCGGGACGAAGAAGTATCGTTACAGCATATTGCTCAGGACTGCGGGCTGAGCTCTTCCCGCGAGCTGGCCGAAGCCTTTTCCGACCTGCTTAAACTGCCGTTGACCGAAATCCCGGAAGAACACCATGTTTCCCGCGAGCTGATTGCGCTCGTTCCCGAGCAGATCGCCCGCCGCTACACCCTGATTCCTTTCCGAAAAGACAACCATCACTCCCTGACCGTCGTCACGGCCAACCCGCTCGATCTCGACGCTGTGGACACCGTCCGCGCGCTCACCGGCCTTGAAATTCATAAAACAGTCGGCGTCGAGGAAGACATCCTGCGGATGATTGATCAGTCCTACCGCGCAGAGGCGTTTATTGATGAAAGCCTGCAGGACATCGTCTCGCTCGAGGAAGGCTTCAATCTGGAAGAAGATCACGCCAGCGACCGAATCGAGATCGATCAGCTCAAGCACCTGGCCAACGACGCGCCGGTCATCCGGTTCGTCAACCTGCTGCTGATGAAATCAATTGAGGATCGTGCCAGCGATATCCACTTTGAGCCCGCCGAAAAATATGTCGCCGTCCGCTTCCGCGTGGACGGCATTCTGAGGGAAGTCACCCCGCCGCCCCGCTCGCTCTACCCCGCCATTTCCACCCGCATCAAAATCCTCTCCGAACTCGATATTGCTGAACACCGCCTGCCGCAGGACGGGCGCTTTAAATTTAAAGTCCACCACCGCATCATCGACGTGCGCGTTTCCGTGCTGCCGGTGGCTCACGGCGAAAAAATTGTGCTCCGCATTCTCGACCGCGACGCCCTGCTGGTCGATATGGCCGATGTCGGCTTTGAGCCCGACATGCTTGCCAACTTCCAGCGCATCCTTCAAATGCCCAACGGCATCATTCTGCTCACCGGCCCGACCGGAAGCGGAAAAACCACCACGCTCTACAGCGCGCTCAGCTTTCTCAAAAACCCGGAACTCAACCTCCAGACGGTTGAAGACCCGATTGAATATCTGGTCGACGGTATCAATCAGACCCAGATCCGCCCGAACATCGGCCTGGACTTTGCCGACTGCCTGCGCTCCATCCTCCGGCAGGATCCCGACATCATCATGATCGGCGAAATCCGCGACCTCGAAACCGCGCAGATCGCGATCCGCTCCTCGCTGACCGGCCATCTGGTGCTCAGCACCCTGCACACCAACGATGCACCCTCCTCCTTCAGCCAGCTGATTGATATCGGCGTGGAGCCCTACCTGATGGCCGCCACCATTAAACTGCTCATCGCCCAACGTCTCGTTCGGATCATCTGCCCGAAATGCAAGGAAGAGGTGCGGCCCCTCAGAAGCCAGATTGATCTCGTTAAACTCCACTGCCCCGATGCCGGGCACTGGACCTACTGGCACGGGGCGGGTTGCAACGAATGCAACCACACCGGCTATCTCGGGCGAACCGGCATTTTTGAGTTTCTTGAAGTCACTGATGAGTTACGAGAAAAAGTCAGCACGCGGCAGAGCAACATGGATCTGCGTGCCGCCGCGATTAAATGCGGCATGGAACCCCTGGCCCATAACGGGTTTATGAAAGTGAAAAAAGGCGTCACCACCATCGAAGAGGTCTTGAGGGTGGCGCAGTTGGGATAGGAAATAAGGGAGTAATGGAGTAATGGAGCCTGAAAGAAACAGAATAGCGAAGTGTGTTGCCTGTGTAGCGCACTCCCAGAATCCCTTACGCCACACCACTCCACTGGAGGTGCGACATGATGCGGTTTAACTATACAGCAAAAAACAAGCAGGCCGAGGTCGTCCGCGACGTCATCGAAGCCGACTCCCGCCAGCAGGCGCTGTCCCAACTGCGCAAGATGGACCTGACGGTTGTCAGCCTTACGGAGATGGACGCGAGCACCACGACCGGGGTGACGAAGAGACTCGGGGAAACAGAGGGTCTCAGCTCGGACGCCTTAAAGCCCGCGAAAACGCCGTTCTGGAAAAAAGACCTGTTTAAACGCTCCGAAAAGGTAAAGCTCAAAGACATGGCGATCTTCTGCCGTCAGCTGGCCATCTCCGTCAACTCGGGTCTGCCCTTGCGCGATGCGCTGGCCGGAATCCACGAGGATATGGACGTGCCCGTCTTTAAAAATATACTGGATCAGATTCTGGTCCGCCTGCATAACGGCATCCCCTTCTCCAAAGCGGTTGCCGATCACCCAAAAGCGTTTTCTTCGGTCTTTATCGGCCTCGTGCGCGCGGCCGAGGAATCCGGATCCATGGGTGAAACGATGAGCCGCCTCGCCGACTACCTCGAAAGCAGCGACCGCCTGCGCCGGAAAATCGCCAGCATGATGGCCTATCCCGCCTTTGTGGCCGGGTTCTTCATCCTGATCTGTATGGTCATGGTCTTTTTTATCGTGCCGCAGTTTCAGGATATCTTCAGCGACCTGCACTCTGAACTGCCGGCTCTGACCCGAACCGTGTTCGCGGTGAACAGCACCCTGGTGCATCAGGCCCCGCTGATCGCCGTAGTGATCGTTCTGATCGGAGGGCTCTTCTACCTCTACCGGCGGAGCCCGGGCGGGAAACTTAAACTGGCCAAGACCCAGCTTAAACTGCCATGGGTCGGCGAATGCATTAAACAGTATGTCATTGCCCGCGTCTGCCGTTGCCTCGCCATCATGCTCAAGAGCGGCGTGCCAATCGCCACCGGCCTGCAAATTGTTTCCAAAGTCGGCAAGAATGTGGCCATTGAAAACTCGCTGATCGAGGCGCGCAGCCAGACGGTCGGCGGCTCCAACATCGCCGACAGTCTGGCCGGAACGGAAATCTTTCCCTCGCTCTTGATTCGAATGGTGCGGGTGGGCGAAAGCGCGGGGCGGCTTCCCGAGGTGCTCGACAATGTTGCGGGAGCCTATGAGGATCGCGTGGAAAACACCATCACGACAGGCATGTCCCTGCTTGAGCCGATTGTCATTGTGATTTTCGGTGCGCTGGTTCTGCTGCTGGTCATCAGCATTTACCTGCCGATCATGACCGTTGCATCGCATGTTTAGGATTGGAGAATTGGATGATTCGGAAATTGGAAGATTTGGAACGTGAAACCGAGCACAGGAGCCTATGCCGTCTTGTACAAATTTCCCAATATCCAAATCTACGAATTCTTTGCGCCCGTAGGGCGCAGACTTTAGCGCAGTCGGAGCTGTACACAGGAGTACAATTCCGGACAGCAAGGCAGGCCACGCCGTTGTGGTAAACAGAAGGAGCAGAGTGGAAACTGCTCAAAACCGGAAAGGGAGGAAGACATGAAGAAGACAAACAGAAAATCAGGGTTCACTCTGGTCGAACTGATGGTCGTCGCCGCTATCATCGCGATTCTGGCCGCCATCATCGTTCCGATGCTAACGTCCAACAAGGACAGGGCTATTGCGGCGGAAGCCTCCAATATCCTCGGAATGATAGCAACGGAGTGCAAAGTGATTTTTGCTTCGGGTAGCGACTGGCCATCTACTTATCCAGATGACCTGTCAAGTATCACCGAAGATGAAATCAACAATGCAAAATACTTCAGCGACGCCACAATTACTTTGGGCGCCACCTCCGGCAACGAACTCAACACCTGGTGGGTAGAGATTGTTGGTGGCGGGGCTGATTTCAGCGGAGGAGATGACCTGTCGCTCAGGCTTGTGTCCGGTGGAACCTTCAGCGGAGACATGGTCGATGAAAAATTGATCTCGCCATAAAACCTTCTAATTATCGGAGGATTGACCACAGCCCGGCAGACTGCTCCGGCCGACCGTTAAAGACGAGAGGTTGCCTCTCTGCCGAGGGTTGAAAAAATGAGTTCATCACCACATATCACTGCAGGACAGGCGTCTCCGCTTCGGCGGAGAGCCTGTGTTGTAACGAACCCATATAGGTGTAGAGTCGGCTCTGTGAATGCGTTCGTAGAGCGCACCCTGCAATCCAGATAGAAAATGAACGCTTCAGCCAAAAAAGAAAAATTGCGAAACAGGGGTCTCTCGGGCCGCCTGCACCGCTGGGTGAAGGATGAGCACGCCGTTGGACTGGATGTGCACGACGGGCACATCGTGGCCGCCCACTTCACGAAGCACAACAGCGGGTTGCTGCTCAATGCGCTGGCGGTAGAGACCTACAACCCCGCCCTTTCCGAAAAAGAACTGGCGCACTGTATTCGCGAATTCTGGAAGAAAAACAAACTGCCAACCCGCACCGTCTGCACAAGCCTGCACACGCCGTCACTGATTTCCCGTTCTTTTTCGTATACCAACGTTCTACCGGACGAGCTTCACCGCGTGCTCACACTTGAGGCTGAAGAAGCTCTTCAGCTTCCTCTCGAACGAATCGCCCTCTCATGGCACCTCAACCCATCAAGCTCGGAAAACAAAAAGGAAATCTCCGGCGTACTGATCGCCGCACCGCGCAAAACGGTACTCCAGCACATCAAGCTCATGCAGGCGGCCGGACTCTACCCCGTCAACGTTGAAATCGACAGCTCCGCCGCCATCAACCTCTACGACTTTCTGAATAAGAATACGGAACCCGCCCCGGTCTGTCTGGTTAATCTGACCTCGCACATGGCGAGTGTTGTGATTCTCTCCGACGGATCAGTCTGGCCCCGCATCGTTTATTCGGGCAGTGAAACCGGCTGGCAGGATAATCTGGACTACCTGATCGAAAATATAGACGGTGCCCTGCTCCATTATCAGTTGAAAACCACCGGCGATCCCGTCAGCAAACTGCTGTTGACCGGCAACGCGCTGCAAAACAAAGCAATGGAGCGAATTGCTGAAGCCATGACCGTTCCGGCAGAAAGATGGAATCTAACCTCTGAAAAAAATATGTCCCGCCTGCTTCATTCGAAATCAGTAGATTTTCCAGAAGAGATAGATGCGTTTAACCTGATCACCGGCCTCGGCCTTGGCCTCCGCTACCCAAAAAGAGGACATTGAGAAGTATGGGAGTAATAAAGTGTTGAAAATTGAAATCACCAATCATCATTCATAAATCAGAAATTTAGTTATGCCCCTTTGCGACATCAACTTAGCCAACGGCATCATCTGGCCCCGCCAGATCCGGCTGCGGGTCTATCGCGCACTGCTGACCTATCTGCTGGTCATGTCGGTGCTGCTGGTAGCAGTTATGGAGCGGGCTGCCAGAAAGGTGGAGGCCGGTACAAGGTTTTACTTCGAAAGCCGCGCATTACAGCAGACCTTTGCCGCACAGAGCCCGGAAAATCCTGACCTGCTTAACCACGCCCGCCAGCTGAAAGAACAGCTCGACAAGGATGCCGCGCGCATTGCCTCCATCAGCGACGCGCTTCCGGGCGCCGTACATTCCGTTCTGCCAGCCCTCGTCCTGCTGGCCAACCAGCCCGAACAGGATATGCTTTACAAGCTCGCTTTCACTCAGAAATCGGACAAAAGCCCGATGCTGCTTTCGTTCGACCTCGCGGTTCCGGAATCCGTGGCCCGGACTGGATCCCCCTCGCAGGTCTTTGTCGAAAAATGGCAGGAAGACCCGCTTCTGGCAAAGCATTTCCAGGAACTGAAGCCCGTGCGCAGCCGCCGGGAAACTCTGGGCGGAATACCGGTATTTATTACGCAGTACGAAGCAACCGATAAGGATAACTGATGGACTGCACCCCTTTCATCCGGACAAAAAAACTGCTGGCCGCCTGGCTGGTTCTGCCGCCGTTGCTGATCACCCTGATTGCACTCGGAACCCGGGAATATTGCAATCAGCAGCGGATTGCCTGCGAACAGCGGGAAACCGTTTCCCGGATGATTCCGCGACTGCGCGATGAAGCCGCCTATGCCCGGCGTTTTCTCGAGAGCTATTCGCTCGGCCGCAAAGGCTCCGTGGAAGATGCCTACATTGCCCTGTTCAACACCACGGCCGACAAATCCGGACTCAGGGTCCGCTCCATCAACCTGAAGCAAGAACCGATTGATGCCGCTCTCAAAACGGCCCGGATCGCCGTCAACCTCGAGGCAGACGGCACCTGTCGCCAGATCGCCGATTTTCTGCAAAAACTGAAAAGTTCAGACCCATTGATTTATGAAAGCCAGTTTTTGATTACACCCGCCGGCGCCAAAGCCGACACCCTGCAAATCAACGCCGATTTCATCAGAATATACGCTGAGTAACAAAATGAAAAAACTGTCATCCCAAACCATTCGCTGGATCAGCCTCGGAGCCATCCTGCTGACTGTGGCGGCTTTACTGTTCGCTCGGCAGCAAACCCGACGAAAAAATCAACCTCCCCAAAGCGGCCGCTTTGAAGACTATTACACCTCCACGATTGATGCTCTTCACGTGCATTCTCAAAAGGTGCGCGACAAGCTCCGCGCCAACATGCCCGGCGATCTTGAAATCCTCCCCGAAGAACTCCTTCGCCGCCCCAAAACCACCGATCCGGAAAATCCGGGAGTGGCGACCATCAACGACATAACCCTCCGCGGCATCTACTGGAGCGACACCATGCCGCTGGCTGAAATCAACGATCGGCTCTGCAAACCCGGCGATCAAATAGCCGGTTTCACCCTTCAGGAAATTCAGCCCTACCAGATCCTTCTCCTGGACGCAACAGGCAGCACCCAGACCGTCAGCCTCATTAGAGACCTGTAGAAAGTGGAACGTGAAATATTGAAAAAAAACATCTTCTACATCCTGTAACTTGTCCCCCGAAGCCTTCGGCGAAGAACGGATTCCACGTCCAACAATCTCTCTAAAATGGGCTTTGCAGTTTAGACTCGATCTAGGTAAACTGGCTTCAGCTCAAGGGGAAGGGAGGAACATCATGGATAAATTCCCGCAGAAAACAGACTCTGTTTCCGCCGCAAAACGCACCCGTACGGGCATGACTCTGGTGGAGGTGATGCTGGGGGCAGCCATTCTGGCCATCCTCGCCGTTCTGGCAACAACCGCCCTTTTCTATCCGCGCCTGCTCGTCGTCAACAGCGGGCGAGAGCAGTCCGCCATCCACGCCGCCACCGCCGAAATCGAGCGGCATCTGCATAACCACCTTGCCCCGGCTGATCCTGGAATATTCAATACCGATGGCTGGATCATTCAAAACACTAACATACCCCCTCTGGTTGCAACCAACGAAACCATTCCGGGCACATCCGGCGACACATGCGAATACCTTCCTATTCATGTGACAATCGACTATCGCGATGGAAAAACCGTGGAGCTTGTCACCTACCGTTCACTGGAAGTATCAAGCAGCGAGAGGTAACCGCCATGAAAAAACAATATTATAAAAACGGCTACACTCTGGTTGAACTAATGATCACGATGGTGGCGGCCTCGATTCTGATCCTGATCGTCGCCATGATTCTGGTTATGGCATTCCAGTCCTGGCGCATCAACAACGCCTATGCCGACCTCCGGCGCGACTCGGCACTCGCCTTCTATATGATGGCCAGAGATGTGCGCGAATCTTCTTATGACGGCCTGGATGACACCATAGACGGTTCTTTAGAAGCCGTAAGTGCAGTGAACAGCAACATTACAACCTACACACAAAACGGCGACACGCTCGTGTGCGAGACCGGGCTCGTCATCCCCGAAAACGTGCAGGCATTTCGCGCACTGAAAACCAATGACGGTGTCCGACTGACCCTCGAACTAACGAACGGTGTATTTGGTATCGTCATTACAAATGAAGTGTTTGTCAATACGAGGAACTAACCATGAAAACCAATAGTTCATCTAAAAAAAGCGGTGCGGTTCTCGTGATCGTCGTCAGCATTATGGTGGCTTTCACGCTTCTGGTGGCGGCGCTCCTCCAGCTGGGAAGTTTTAATGAAAGAGAAACCATCCGGCAGTTGCGCACCACTCAGGCTCGCTGGGTCGCCGAAGCAGGCCTTGAACGCGCACTCAGCTGGGTTATGGCCAGTTATGACTATCGAGGCTCTTTGCCGGACACACTTGACAGCACCGAAACACTCCTGGCTGGACTCGGAAGCTACAGTGTCGAAGTCTCGTCAGCTCCAACAGCCAATCCGCTGGTTGACAAATACACCATCATTTCAACCGGTATCGTCTCCAACAGCGCCCTTAGCACCGAAGTAATCGTCCAGCTGACCATGGAAGCTGCCCCCGGCGGGCAGCAGGGGCTCCTCTCTCTGGGGGGAGATACTGTAATCAAGAATAGTGATGTGTTTGGAGACATCTATCAGGCGCCTCCGGGAACAGTGCACTTTACCGGCGGTGGAAATGGCGGAGAAGGAACGATTGATGCAGAAGGCGGAGTCACTGGCAGTCAACCGTCCGGCCTCGTAGAGGGCGACCTTCCGGACCCGGATCCCGGCCCGTGGATTGACCCGGACGACTACGCCGGCCAGCTGGCTACCGCAGCAAGTACCAATGCATCGGATGCCATCCAGCCTCCCGGAGGAACATACATCGGAACATTTAACCTCACCGGCGGCACGAACTTTGTCAACGGAAACATCGTGTTGAATGCGGATGTCACAGGGTCTGGAACCATTGTTGCAGACGGAACGGTCTCCTTCGGGGCCAACGGTGTCGATATCGACGACAACGTCACCATCATTGCCGCTAATAACATCTCCGTAAATAAAAACAACACAACGCTTGGAGAAAACGTTCAACTGATCACCATGACCGATTTTAATCTCAGCAATAATCAGGACTACCCGAATCCCGGCGTAACTATTATCGCAATCGGAAATGTCAATGTTGACGCGAATATGAAGGGTTTTAAGGGAATCATATATGCAGGGGGAAAAGTGACCTTTTCCGGCGGCGTTCAGGATTTAGAAGGTGCCATCATTGCATGGAACGGAATTGATCTTGGCTCCAACGCTTCGATTACTTACAACCCGGACATGTTTGCCAACCCCAACCCGATTGATTACGGCGACAGCCTTGCCATCCAAACAGACTCATGGGAATGGCAGGAAAACCCTTAAAAACGGGTCAGGCCGGAATGGCCTAAGTTAAGGAGTTTTCGAACAGAAAGAGGAGACACGAGTGGTGATGCGATGGGGGAAAACAGCAGGGCCGCCAACACTCCGCCCGTTGCGAATCGGCAGGATCATATTGTCATTGCTT
>JAEIOF010000045.1 GCA_016342445.1 Verrucomicrobiota bacterium
TGCTCTCAGGGCCAGTATGGAACAGCTCGTTGCGTTCAAGAATACAATCTATCACTGATTTTGCGGATAAAAACGGTGATTAGAGACATAATCAGCCACGCGAACTCCCGCCAGTTTCTCGCTACACATCGTTCACTCTGTCACCGCTTCCCGTCTTTTACATTGACTAAGTGAACTTTATTTATGTAATGAACGGTTGCAAGGAGATCTGAAATATGGACAAACCGATAACAATTCTGCTGGCCTTTCACTGGTATGACCGCCGGGTTTACAAGGGAATTGTCCGCTATGCCACCGAACATAAATGGCACTTGTCTCCCTATCTTTTTTCCGGACATTTCGTCCCGCACGGCTGGCCCGCCGACGGGGCGATCACCTGCTACGGGAAACCGCTCTGCAAGTTTATCGACTCGCTCGACATGCCAAAAATCGACGTCACCATCAGCAAAATGGAAAAGCCAGTTCCGCGGGTTACCGTCGACAACGATGCCATCAGCCAAATGGCCGCACGCCATTTCACCGAACGAGGATTCAAACATTTTGCGTTCTACAGCTGGCCCACCATTGAAGTAAACACGCTTCGCAAAAACGGATTTTTCAAGGCGCTACTTAAAGCCGGCGTCCCCGAAGAAAACCTGCATGAAATTCACCAATCTCCGGAACACCTGCTCGGGCAGTGGGAACCACATCAGGAACACATCCTCAAACAGATCGACAAGCTTCCTCGCCCGCTCGCGGTCTTTACCGGACAGGACAATCTCGGCGCAACCCTCATCGAAATCTGCTCACGCGAGGGCATCCACGTGCCCGAAGAAATCTCCATCCTCGGGGTCGACGACATCGAAATGCTCTGCGACTGCCTCACCGTCCCGCTCTCCAGTATCGACACCAACCTCGAAAAGATGGGCTATGCCGCCGCACGGCAACTTGACCGGCTCATGAAAAAAGAGATCACCAACGACGAGCCCCCCGTCCTGATTCCCCCAAAAGAAATTGTCTGCCGTCAAAGTACCGACGCATTGGCCGTGCCGCATCTGGCCGTGGTTCAAGCGCTGAAATATATTAAAGAGCACTTCCAGGAACCCATCACCCTCGAGGACATTGGCACCCACGCCGGAATGTCTAAGCGCGGTATGGAAAAAGCATTCCTCAAACACCTCGGCTTCTCCCCCGCTACTGAGTTGCGGCGCATCCGGCTCGACACTGCAAAAAAACTGCTGACAGAAACCGACGAAAAAATATCGGCTATCGCCTATGACTGCGGCTACTCCAACAGCTCCAACCTCAGCTTTGCCTTTAACCGGGAATGCGACATGTCTCCCCGAACCTACCGCAACCGTTACAGCACAAGGCGATAAAAGTGCGCCTTTAAATCCAAATCGAGCTCGAAATCAGTGCGTAATGCCCTTGAAAAAGGCTTCTCTTTGCAGGAAAATATGCGGCTTTAGAAATGGAGAAACACATGAACTGTAAAAGAGCCCCCTTTCTCGCCATCAGCTTACTCGGCCTTCAAGCCGCTGCCGAAAGCGAGCGCCCAAACATCCTGTTCATCGCCTCCGACGACATGAAACCGCTCATTGGCGCCTACGGAGACACCTTTGCACAAACCCCGCACCTCGACCGGCTCGCCGCACGCGGAACCGCCTTTGTCAACGCCCACTGCCA
Source organism: Verrucomicrobiota bacterium (assembly GCA_016342445.1). Classification (GTDB taxonomy): domain Bacteria; phylum Verrucomicrobiota; class Kiritimatiellia; order Kiritimatiellales; family Tichowtungiaceae; genus Tichowtungia. The sequence continues at coordinate 1,666 of JAEIOF010000045.1, forward strand.
GTGGGCCGTCTGCGGCCCGTCGCGCGCCAGTCTCATGACCAGCCTCATGCCTGAAACCACCGGCGTCACCGGCTTCAAACCGATGCGTGCCAAGATCCCCGACGTCGTCACCCTGCCGCAGTACTTCCGCGACAACGGCTATGCAACCGCCGCCACCGGCAAGCTCAACGACCCGCGCTGCGTCGAAGGCGGACGCGCCACCGACGATCCGCTCTCGTGGTCGATCCCTTATCAGGCAGGCATGTCCAATCCCTGGAAACCCGCCGGCAACCCGCCCTTCGCCGCGCCCGATATCAAAGACAACCAGCACGAAGACGGCCAGATCTGCGACACCGGCCTCGACCTGCTCGAAAAACTCGCCAAAGGCGATGAGCCCTTCTTCCTCGGCGTCGGCTTCAAAAAGCCGCATCTGCCCTTCATCGCGCCGAAAAAACAGTGGGATCTCTACGACCGCGCTCAGGTTCCGCTGGCCGTCTGGCAGAAACTGCCCGTCAACGGACTCGAACGCACCTGGAACAAAGCGAAAGAAGCCCGCGGCTACGACGGCGTTCCCGAAGAAGGACTCTTCCCCGAAGAGCTTCAGCGCGAAATGATCCACGGCTACTACGCCTGCGTCTCCATGGTCGATGCGCAGGTCGGCCGCCTGCTCGAAAAACTGGATGAACTCGGCCTGACCGACAACACCATCATCGTCTTCTGGGGCGACCACGGCTTCCACCTCGGCGACCACGGAGACTGGGGCAAACACACCAACGTCGAACAGGGAACCCGCGTGCCGTTCATCGTGGTCGACCCGCGCAACCCGGCCTCGGTCAAAAACGCGCACCCCGCCGGCTTCATTGATCTCTACCCGACCCTCTGCGAACTCGCCGGGCTCGATATCCCCGATCAGGTGCAAGGCCGCAGCCTCGTTCCCATGCTCGGCGACCCCGACGCCCGCGTGCGCAACGGCATCATCAGCCTCTTCCGGCGCGACGGCATGGGCTACGCCTACCGCACCGACCGCTACCGCTACATCGAATGGATCAAAGGCGCCGCCGTCGATGCCCGCGAACTCTACGACTATGAAACCGACCCCGACGAAACCGAAAACCTAGCCGGCAAGCGGGAGTATAAAGATTTAATAGAAACGCTCGCCGAGCAGATGCGCGAAGACGCCGTCGGCTGCGATATCCTGCTCAAAACCAAGTAGGTGTTCCCGTGGTTGGAAAAAACAGATACAAAAAGTTCCAAGGCTCGGAAAAATCGAGACGCCATTTTCTAAAACCCGGAATCACCGCGACAGAAATTATCGCGCTGGCCGCTGCCAGCGTCACCGCGCAGGCAGCGCTGAACACAGAAATTTCCCAAAGTCAGGCCCTCGACTCCGGCTCACTGACCAACAGCTACATTGTTGCGGTCGAAGCGGGCGATGCCGTCGTCATGACCGCCGCCAGCAACAAAAAACACTCTATCGCCCCCATTGCCTTCACCTCCACATCGGGAACATTCAGCAACTTCAACACCATCGCCACCGACCCCTATCCCGCCGCCTACTCGGCCTACCTGATTGTCGAAACCGGCGGCACCAAGGAATTTAAAGCAATCGCCAGCGGGCTTCTCACCGCCACAACCGACCTGCGGGTGCTGCGGGCAGACTCCGGGCAAATCCTCTTTCTCGACTCGGCCGAATTCGTCAATGACGATGCCAACAGCATGGCCGACCAAACACTGAGTTACGACTGGGGCGGAAACGCTGTCACCAACGCCATCGCCATCGAAGCCATCTCCTCGCGCACCTCCCTCATCAACGCCACGGGGGAGAAGCGGCTCATCAGCACAACGACCTTCAGCGGAACCAACCTCGACTCTGTCTACAGCTTTTCCGCCGGCGATGCGGGAAAAATGAACTCCAGCGGGGTCGGAATCGCCTTTGCAGAGGCAAACGCCCCGCCTGCCGCGCCAACGTTTAACAGCGACCCCATCGTCGAAATGACTGCGGTACAGGACTACCGGTACAGCAGCTCCATCGCCGACAACGCCTCCGATCAAAACAGCGACCCGATGACCTTTTCAAAAATCAGCGGCGGCCCAGCCTGGCTGAACGTTTCCTCCAACGGCCTCCTCTCCGGCACACCGGGCGGTGGCGATGTCGGCACCAACAACTGGACGGTATCGGTCACGGACAACATCACCGGAACCAACACCGCCACACTCTCCATCAACGTAGTCTCCGGCCTGCCAACCCCGCAGACCAGTCAGACCAATATTGTGCTGATCGTCATCGACGACCTCGGATGGATGGATCTTTCCATCCAGGGTTCGGAATTCTACGAAACGCCGCGGATCGACAGCCTGGCGACCAACGGCATGCGCTTTACTCAGGGTTATACCGCGCATCCGCGCTGCCTGCCCGCCCGCTACGGCCTGATGACCGGTCGCTTCCCCGGCGCCAGCGCGGTGCCCGCCAATGCGCCGGATTTGATTGATGAAGAGGTCACCATCGGCGAAGCGCTACAGGCGGGGGGATATGCAACTTTCTTTGGCGGCAAGTGGCATATCTCTCACGAAACCTATCTGCTTCCTCAGAATCAGGGATTTGATATCAACATTACCGGCGGTGCCCCGGGCGCCCCTCCGACCTATTTTTATCCGTACGGCAACCAACCGGCAAATGAACTCGACGGCAACGGACTGTTCCTCGACAACACGACCCCGGTCGGCGGAATGGTGACCGACCGAATCACGGGCGCCAGCTATCTGCGAACCTATTCTGCAGGAGAAAGCGGAGAATATATTACCGACCGCCTGACCGATGAAGCGCTCGACTGGATGACATGGAACGCGGATAAGCCCTTCTTCCTCTATATGAGCCACTACGGTGTTCACACCCCATACGAGGCCCCCGCCGACCTGGTGGCTAAATACGAAGCAAAACTCGCCACGATGGATTACGGCGATCTGCCCGAGTACATCAACGTCGGCATCGGACAACAAAAAATGCGGCAGAATCATCCGACCTATGCCGCCATGATTGAAAGCGTCGACACCAATGTCGGCCGACTCATCGACCAGATTGAAGCGCTGGGGATCTCGAGCAACACGGTGTTTATTTTCACTTCCGACAATGGCGGGCTCTCCAACCGCGGCGGCTACAACACCCGCGAACTGGCCACCTCAAACTATCCGCTGCGCACCGGCAAAGGCTGGCTCTACGAAGGCGGAATCCGCGAAGCACTTATCGTAAAAGGCCCGGGCATTCCGGCCATGGTCAACTCCAACGCCGTGGTCAACGGAACCGATATTTACCCGACCATTCTGGAGCTGACGGGACAGCCGCTGCGGCCGCTGGATCATCGGAACGGAGTCAGCTTTGCGCCCGCCTTAACGGGTGGCGCCTATGATCGCGGCGAGCCGATCCTTTGGCACTCCCCGCTGGCGCGCCCCTATTCCACCGGCGACTTCAACTCCACCGCGCTGCGCGACGGCGACTATAAGCTGATCTGGTGGTACGACACACCGGGACGCGACGGCGAATTCCACTACGAGCTCTACAACGTGGCAACCGATCCCGGCGAAACGACCGACCTCTCCCTGTCCATGCCCGCCAAAGCCGCCGATCTGCTGGCGCAGATCAAGGCCTGGCACAATCACGAGCATTGGGAACGGAGCGTGGGGGTCATCAAGAGAACGGATGCCGACGATGTCGCCATGCCGCCGCAGGCCTGGGTCGACGATCCAACCCTCCCCGCCACGCTCACCAACGGCACACTGTCCTGGGGCAATTATGCTGGATACAGTTATAAACTCTGGAGCCGCACCAACCTGCTGAGCGGCAGTTGGGTGGCGGAGGCAGACGGCCTCACCATTAATCAGATGCCGCTGATCATGAACACGAAAGAAGGATTTTACAAAGTGGAATCCGCCCTCGAACCATCGGAGTAATATGAAAATCAAAATTGCATCCGCTCTTGTCATCGCCGCAACCGTTCAGGCCGCGGACAAACCAAACATTCTGTTCATCACGGTGGACGACTTGAAAACCGACCTCGGCTGCTACGGCAACACGGTTGTCAAAACGCCTAACATCGACTGGCTCGCCGCGCGCGGAACGGTCTTCCTCAACAACTACTGCCAGCAGGCCGTCTGCGCACCGTCGCGCATGAGCATATTCACCGGATTGCGGCCCGACACCACCGGCGTCACCGACCTCAAAACCGACCTGCGCGACAACCTGCCCGATGCAAAAACCATGCAGCAGCACTTCAAAGAAGCCGGCTACGAAACCCTCGGGTGCGGCAAAGTCATGCACGGCTCCAGAAACGAAGATCCTCCATCGTGGTCCGTTCCGTTCATGCACGACGAAAATTTAACCTACGCCGATGGCTACGACGTTCCCGCCGATCTTCAGTATCAGGCGCCGGAAATCCACAAGGCCTTCGCGCAGGTTGAAAAAGAAAACATCAAAGGCTGGAAACAGAAAAAGGATCGGCTGAGTGAACTCGACGCCCGCCCCGCCACCGAATGCATCGACGTCCCGGACGATGCCTACGCCGACGGCGCGATGGCGGCCTGGTCGATTGAACAGATGCAGAAGCTCATCAAAGAAGACCATCCGTTCTTCATCACCGTCGGTTTCAAGAAACCGCACCTGCCGTTTGTCGCGCCGAAAAAATATTGGGATCTCTACGACCGTGCCGACATCAAACCCTCTCCCATTCAGCAGGCCCCCGAAGGCGCCCCCGCCTACGCCGGACACACCTGGGGCGAAATGCGCTCCTACTCCGACATCCCGCAACTCGGCCCCATGCCGCTCGACCGCCACCCCGAACTGATCCACGCCTACTACGCCTGCGTCTCCTACACCGACGCGCAGGTCGGCAAACTGCTCGACGCGCTCGATGCCAGCGGCGCGGCCGACAACACCATCATCGTTTTGTGGGGCGACCACGGCTGGCACCTCGGCGACCACGGCATGTGGTGCAAACACACCAACTACGAACAGGCCACCAAAGCCCCGCTCATGATCGTTGCTCCCGGTTTTCCAAACCTTGGAAAATCAAAGACTATGACTGAATTCGTCGACGTCTATCCGACGCTCTGCGAACTCACCGGCGTCGATGCACCCGAAAAACTGGAAGGCCAAAGCCTCGTCCCCGCTCTCGAAGACTCGAGCGCAACAATCAAAGACTATTCCATCAGCCAGTTCCCGCGTGGCAAGATCATGGGCTACGCTCTGCGCACCGAGCGCTACCGCTACGTCGAATGGATCAAAGAAGGCGCTGTTCAAAACATCGAGCTCTACGACTACGAAACCGATCCGCTCGAAACCAAAAGCCTGCATCAGGACTCTGAATACCGCGACACCCTCCGCGACCTGAAATCCAAAATGGCCGAGTTTCTAGCTCCCTGCAAAAAATAACACGAGAGTTTTAATATGAAGCACCTCACCCTTTTGCTTGCCGTCGCAGTTGGAATAGCAACCGGGGCAGCCGCCGACGAAAGCACATACCCGGAACCGTGGATAACAGTTGCGGATGCATCCACCGCCGTGGATCCGGCCGCCGGAATGAAGTGGCGGGAAGCGGACGACGACGTCGTCTACCATCAACCGCCCGAAGGCGAACTGCGTCTGTATATTTTCAAACCGGCGGACTGGAAACCGGAAGACCGGCGTCCGGCGCTCGTCAGCTTCCACGGCGGCGCCTGGAAAACGGGCGATGCCCGCGCGTTCTACTGGCAAAGCAACTACTTCGCCAGCCGCGGAATGGTCTGCATCTGTCCGGAATACCGGATTGAATCCAAACACGGGACCACCCCGGTGGAGAGCACGCGCGATGCCATGCGAGCCATGCAATATGTTCGCGCACATGCCGCTGAACTGGGGATCGATCCCGACCGCATCGCCGCCGCGGGCGGCTCGGCCGGTGGACACCTGGCCGCAGCGGTCGCGACCGTCACCGGCTTTGAGGATCCAAGCGAAGACCTGAAAAACATCAGCCCGCGCCCCAACGCCTTGTTGCTTTTCAACCCGGTTGTTGACACAACCGTCTATGGCTTCGGATCCTGGTGGATCAAGCCCAACCCTGAGGATCTGTCTCCGATCAACCAGATGGCGGGCGAACAACCCCCGACTATCATCTTCAACGGAGCACTCGACAAAACCACCACGCTGGAACGCGCCCGCGCCTTTGCGCAAAAAATGAACGACCTGAGCAACCGCTGCGAGGTCGTCGTCTATCCGCAAGCCGAACACAGCTTTTTCCATCGGGGAAAAAATAACGATTACTTCGCCGATACGCTCACCCGCGCAAAGGCTTTTCTTGAATCGCTGGGGTGGATCAAATAACCCGGTCCGCGACCTCAAAGCCAAAACGGCAGACTTTCTCGGGAAGTAAGAATTCAGCCACAAAAAACACACAATGCCCCTGCTGTTGCCTCGTAGATTCTTGTGTTTTTTTGGGCCATTCATTTTCCAATGTTTGGAACTTTTATTGAAATCTTCCCAACCCCCAGAAAACCAATATTCCACTCTCTTCGTTCGCTTTATCAGTGCTGGCGAAAAACAAATCAGTGAGAAGGAGCCTTGTTTATTGTGGGATTGAAGCAGAATAATAGCGCAGTTAACTGGAGGTTTTCTGTATGAAGTCGATGCCTTTTTTCACAATCACTGCTGGACTGGCCGCAGGTTCCGCACACGCCGCTGCCATTCCGCCCGAGCCGGTTGAGCGACCTAATATTCTGTTCATTGCGGTGGACGACCTGAAGCCGATGCTCGGCTGTTACGGCGATACGCTGATTCAAACGCCCAATATTGATCGCCTCGCCTCCCAAGGTACCGTTTTCTTAAACGCTCACTGTCAACAGGCGGTTTGCGGTCCGACCCGCGCCAGCCTGCTGACCGGCTTGCGCCCCGACACGACGAAGGTCTGGGATTTGAAAACGCGCATCCGCGATATCCTGCCCGATGTGGTGACACTTCCACAGTATTTCAAACAAAACGGCTACACCGCCGTCGGCACCGGTAAAATTTTTGATCCGCGCAGTGTGGACAGCCAAACGGTCGATGACCCCGCGTCCTGGAGCCGCCCCTATTCGCAGTTCCCGCGCAATCCCGACGAAGAATTCGGCTGTGTGAATCCGGAGTTTGTCGCGAAGGTGCGCGCGCTGGAGGCGCGCGGCATCAAAGCCCAGAACAAGCAGAAGAAAGCGCTGGGCGGCACGCCGCCGGTGGAGATTGATCAGGACGTGCCGGACAGCGCCTATGACGATGGACGCATTGCCGATACCGGCATCACCCTGCTGAAGGAGCTGGCACCGAAGGATGAACCATTCTTTGTGGCGGTCGGATTCAAGAAACCGCACCTGCCGTTTGTCGCGCCGAAAAAATATGCCGATCTCTACGAGCGCAGTCAGTTTCATGTGGCAGAAATAAAAGAGAAGCCTATTGGTGCGCCGGACTATCACTGGCAGCCCGGCTGGGAACTGCGCAACGGAAGCTACAGCGACATTCCGCTGCTGAATGAAGGCCTGCCGATTCCCGACGAGATGCAGATCACGCTGATTCACGGCTATCACGCCTGCGTCTCCTACACCGATGCGCAGGTCGGCCGCCTGCTCGACGCACTGGAAGCGTCCGGCGAGGCGGACAACACGATTGTGATTCTGTGGGGCGATCACGGCTGGCATCTCGGCGACCACGGCATGTGGTGCAAACACACCAACTATGAGCAGGCCACCCGCTCGCCGCTGATCATCGCCGACCTGCGCAACCCGAAGGCGCAGCAGAGTTCCTCGCCGGTGGAGTTTCTCGATATCTATCCGACGCTCTGCGAGCTGGCCGGTCTTCCAACCCCCGGAACCCTCCAGGGCGTCAGCCTGACTCCAATTCTGAATGATCCCTCTGCATCTATGATGGAGGCCGCGATGAGCCAGTTCCCGCGCGGCATCAGCAAAGGCGTCGAAGCCATGGGCTATTCATTCCGCGATACGCGCTACCGCTACATCGAGTGGATCAAAAAAGACTACCGCGCGGGCGAATCCGGCGGCGAGGTGGTCGCCCGCGAGCTCTACGACTACGAAACCGATCCGCTCGAAACGCGTAATCGAGTCGACGACCCCGCCTATGCCGAAACCGTCGCACGGATGGAAAAGCTGGCGGACCAGTCCGGCATTCGCTAATTCAACGGAACCCTATGTCTTTTCAGTGATTTAATGCATTGAGGGCTGAGCCGCACGGGATTAACTTTGTATGCAGGAAAAGGGAGGTATCCAATGAAGAAAATTATTGCTCTGTTTACAGTCGCTCTGACACTTACCGCCACCGCACAGAACCTCATTCAAAACGCCGCGTTTGAAAGCGGCGACATCAAGCCATGGCAGGTTCAAGGAAAACTGCCGACCGAGGCGGTCGTAGAACTCGGCGTGTTGCATCTGGTCATCAGCGAGTCCTCAGACACTCCGTCGCACCGGATGATTGTTCAAAAGAATCTGGTGATGGAGTCGAGCACCAAATATACCCTGCGCTTTGAGGCGAAAACCGACGCCTCCAACGGCGGCGATATGAAGGTGACAGTTGTTCCGTCCGTCAATTTTAAAGCCGGCCATTACGGACTGATGCGCAACGAAACGATCACCCCGGAATGGGAAACGCACGAATTCGAATTCCGCACCAAAGACATTCCCGCCGACGATCCGGCCTGTATGAAAATTCATCTGGGCATGCTGAATGGCGACACCTACTTCCGTAATTTTGTGTTAGAGAAGAAGAGCAAATAAGCCATTCATGAAGATGTACTGGAACAGTTCGCTCGTGGCCTGCCTGATGACGTCCTGCGCGTTTGCCGGGGGAACCCCGCCGGCAGGAGGTGTGTTGAAAATTGATCCATCGAAGACCGTTCATGCCACCTGCCGCCGCAACCTGATCGGTTCAAACATTGCGCTCTGGAATCAGCCGTGGGAGCTGAGCGACAGCGACCTCCGCGACTATGTCCGCGAGCTGGCACCGGCCATGATCCGCATCCCGGGCGGCTCGTGGGCCAACCACTACATCTGGAACGGAAACGGCATCCGCAACGGCGAAACATTCGACCTGTCCAAACTGAAAGACGGCGTGTGGGATATCGACTTTTCCGGCTACGCGCCGGGCTTCAATATTGAAGGCGACGCGCGCCTGCCGGCCCGCGACCAGTTCCATGGCTCATGGCATGTTAAACAGCTACACGACTTTGTTGAAGCCTTCGGCGCGAAAGCCATCGTCACCGTCAATGTCGGCACCGGCACGCCGGAGCTTGCCGCCGAGTGGGTGCGCTGGGCCAATAAGAAAAATGATTACAACGTGCGCTACTGGGAACTTGGCAACGAACTCGAAGGCCGATGGGAACTGGGCCACATCCTGCCCGACGGCAGCGAAATTACCGGCGAAATCTACGCGCAGCGCTTCCTCGCGTTCGCCAATGCAATGAAAGCGGTCGATCCGACCATCAAGGTCGGCGGCCCGGCCAGCTCCAATGATCGCGGCGCATTCATTAAAGAACTGCTGCGCGATGCCGGCGACTCGGTCGATTTTATCTCGTTCCACACCTACCCGGTTAAAAACCGCCAGAAGAGCGAGAAGGAATTCTTTGATGAAATCTTCCGTCTCGAACCGGCGCTGGATCAAATCAACCGATGGATTGCGCAGTACCAGCCGGAGCGCAAAGACAAAATCGAAGTCGGCATCACCGAATGGAATTCGAAGGTGGTCGAAGACCGCGACACCGCGGATCTGATGAACGGGCTCTGGTGTTCTATCTGGATTGGCGAAATGTTCCGCAACGGGGTCTCCTTCGCCAACCAGTGGGATATGATGACCGCCACCGAAACCGGCGGACACGGCCTCTTTTATTTTGAGCAGTTCAACTTCGAGCAATCCGGCGTTCCGCAAAAGGAAATGGATCGTCAGTTTCAGTCTTTCGACCCTCCCTGCATTCCGAAGGGGCAGTACTGGGCACTCTGGCTCTGGAGCCGTTTCATGGGCGATGAGATGGTCGCATCCTCTCTCTCCAACACCGAAAATCTCTACACCGCCGTCACCCGCTCTGCCGAAGGGCTTCAAGTTCTACTGGTGAACACGTCGCGCGACAGCACGGCGCCCGTCCGGCTAAACTCCACGGAACCGCTTGAGCGCACGGCAGCCGCCGTACAGCTCTCGCACCGCGAATATTTCTGGAACCCGAACACCCGCGCGCCGCAATGGAGCCGCCGCCCCGAAGCGGTGCCGCTGGATCTTGGCCGCGACGCCACCGTTACCGTCCCCCCGTTCTGCGCGCTCGTCCTTCAGATTCCATTCGCAGGCAACCCCGTCGACGCACCGAAGGCGAAGCCGGTCGGCGCGCCGCGCATTGAATTGCTTCTTCAAAAATCCACCGCCGAAGATATTCCGGTCGAAGCCTGGGTTCTCATTCCCAACACCGCCCCCCGCTCCGCCAATACCGCAGATCAGTTTGCCAACCTGTCGGTTGAAGGCCCGGCAGCCCTCAGCCGCCAACAGGTACGCATCAATGAAGGCGCCGGGCGCTTCTTCATCACCCCGACCGGAACCGGAAAAATAACGGTGACCGCCAAGACCGGAACGAAAAGCGCCCGCGCGACGCTCGAATCCATTCCCGTCCAGTCGCGCACCGAAATCCTCTGGGCGTTCGAAGACGAAACCCTCAGCGGCGTACGCTCCGACTACGCACTCTCCCTCAGCGACACCGCCAGACCCAACCAGCAGACCGCCGCGATCCGCCTCAATCGCATTCAGCCAAAACCCGGCAGCGATATCCTGCTCGCCTTTGAACCGATCCCCGAAACAGTTGCGAAAGAGCGCATCAGCGGGTTTTCGCTGGACGTTCGCGCCTCGCACAACCTTTCCTGTGAAGATTCGAGCGCTCATCTGCAAATCGTTTTGCAAAGCGAGTCGGACCACTGGATTCCAATCGGAACCATTCCGCTGTCTGAACTGAACAGAGACTGGAAAAAATTCGAACGGATCATTCAGAACCATGAGCATCTGAACTCCATGAAGTGGCTCTACGCCGTCCGCATTCAGCTGGTTTCCACCCGCCCGGTAACCGGCGAAATATTTATTGATGATGCAGGAGTCATCCTGCGCTGACCAAAAAAGGAGAATCCCATGAAACCGTCCCTCGCAATCCCCCTTGGCGCCCTGCTCACTGCCGGTTCAGCGTCGGCCGCCGCCATGCCCCCCGCAACTCAGCCCAATATCGTTTTCTTCATTGCCGACGATATGCTCCCGAAGCACTTCAACTGCCTGCCGGAGGGCAAGGGTAAAAACCTGACGCCGAACCTCGATCGCCTCGCCGAGGAAGGCGTTGTGATGCTCCAGCAGCACTGCGCTTCACCTATTTGCACGCCGAGCCGCTACAACGTCCTCACTGGAACCTACGCCAGCCGCGCGCAGAACGGATGGTTTAAATCGACCACCGCCAAAAACGGCGGACAGACCGTTGTTGAATTCAATTCTCACATCACTAAAACGACCATCACCCTGCCGAAACTCCTGCAGAAATGCGGCTACGAAACCGGCATGACCGGAAAAAACCATGTAGTGGATGTGGATCACCTGAAACGCTTCCCCAACTTTGATGCCAGCGCCAAAGATCCCGAAAACGCCTCAAAACTGAAAGCCAACCACGACCACGTCTGTCAGGCGTTTCGCGAGGCGGGCTTCGACTACGCCGATCATGTCTATGACAACAACCCCGACTTCCTCGGCCTGCATGAGGTCGCTGTGCAAAACATGGACTGGATCACCGAGGCCGGCGTCGAGTTTCTAAGCCGTCCCCGCGAAAAACCCTTCTTCCTCTATTTCGCCACCACCGTTCCGCACGCTCCGGCCCAGGAAAAACGTTCCTGGAACGCCGACCCGCTGATCTCCGCCGTCGGCTATCTGGATAAGGCCCCGAACGTGCAACCCGCGCGCCACACCATCCCCGAGCGCATCAAGGCCGCCGGACTTCCCGTCAACGACGACACCTGCAACATTCTCTGGCTCGACGACGCTCTTGGCGCATTGATCCAAACATTGGAAAAAACCGGCCTGCTCGACAACACGGTCATCTTCTTCTACAGCGACCACGGCCAAAAATCCAAGGGCACGCTCTATCAGGGCGGCGTCCACGACCCGAGCATCATCTGGCGCAAGGGCGGCTTCCCCGCCGGGGCCACCAGCGATGCGCTGGTGCATGTGGTTGACTTCGCCCCCACCATCCTCGACCTCGCGCGCTGCGATCGCGCCGGCGTTCAGTTTGACGGCGAAAGTTTCCTGCCCGTTCTAAACGGCGAAGAGCCAAAAGAGGGCCGCGTGATGTATTTTGAACTCGGCTATGCCCGCGCCATTCGCAAGGGCGATTTTAAATACCTCGCCGTGCGCTATCCGGAGAAACTCGAAAAGATGACACGTAAAGAGCGCAAGGAGGTACTCGACAACTGGAACGCCGAACGCAAACGCAAACACCTGCGCATCGTCACCGAAGATCCAGAACAACCGTTCAGCCACCTGACGCCGATCCCCGGCGGCGGCGACGCCGAACGCGGATCCACCGGCTCCTACCCCGGCTACTTTGACCGCGACCAGCTCTACGATCTCTCCAGCGATCCGAACGAACAGGTCAACCTCGCGGGAAATCCGGAGCACGCCGACAAGCTCGCCGAGATGAAACAGGAACTCGAAAAAATGGTCGACTCCCTGCCCGGAACCTTCGGCGAGTTCGGTCAATAATCAGGAGTTTCCAATGCCAGGAAAACCCGGCATTGGTTTTTCCAAGGCTTGGAAAAATTCGCTTTTTCAGGGTTCCTTCCGGCAACATCACTGACAGACCGCCTCAGCAGAAAGCACCTCCTCTGGTATGCTTGTGGGAATGAATAAGATATTACACACCGCACTGCGGGTCGGCAGTCTGCTGCTTGCTGGCGCAGTCGGCGCGGCAGAACTGACCACGCAGGAAGTGGCCCGGATAGAAAGCGGTCTCGGGATCACTCTGACACCCGGCCAGAAAACCGAACTGGCGCAGATCGTTAAACCGAATGCGCCGCTTCCACAGTGGCGCTCGGAAGCCGAAACGCGAATTGAACAGCACCGCAAAGCCGACCTGAACGTTCAGGTAGTAGATGTGAACGGAAATCCGGTCGAGGGGGCGCAGATCCGCGTAACACTGCGCCGCAACGCCTTCCGTTTCAGCGGCGTGATGAACTTGAAGGATTTCACCGATGAAGACGAAAATCTTCAGATCACCACGAACCGCTATCGGGAACTGTTTCTGGCCCTGTTCAACAGCGGCGGATTGAATAACGGTCTGAAGCCCAAGCAGCGCGTCGGCAACGAACCACTGCTGCCCGCGTTTTTCAGCTGGGCGCAAACCAATCAAGTACCGGTGCGCGGGCATCTGCTCGTCTGGCCCGGAGTCGATGATGAAAGCAACCACCTGACCCCAGAGGTTCTGTCCGCCGTTCAGGCGGTGGAGGCGGCGCTGACCAAT
>JAEIOF010000046.1 GCA_016342445.1 Verrucomicrobiota bacterium
CGCGGAAATTTTGTGTTTAGTGAGATCAGCATGTTTTCCAAGGTTTGGAAATCCAGATGCATCACATCGCCGTCGGCCAGGAAAATACGGCGGGTATCGGGCCAGTTTTTCCAATGTTTGGAAAAAATGGACTCAACTTTTTCCAAGCCTTGGAAATGATATTTTACGCCCTTGTACATGCCGCAGAACAGGCAGCCGTTCCAGGGACAGCCGTCCGCCACGCGGATGATCAGGCTGTCCGCCTCGCCCGGCGGACGGAATAGGGTGTGAGAGTTTCCAAACATTGGAAAAATTTAACAGAAGCAAACGAAGGAAAGAAAGGGGCTTCCGTCATTCTCTTCACTGAACTGCTATGTCGAGGGATTTGAGTTGTTCACCCTTTTTTGGGCAGATTCGTTTAATTTGGAAGCTGGCCGTTCCTGATTTTGAATATTCAACATGGAACGTGCGTTCATATACATTGTCTCGAATCGGGGCCCATGCTGTGGAATCAAGGATTTTGAGGCCTTCGGTTTCAAATTCAGTGGCTTCAGGTTTCACGGTGCAGTTCCGATGAATCTGAATGAATTGAACAGTGATCACATCTATATCGCCGACTTGCGGCTGTTCCATCTCGGTGGATATTTTCAACATGCAGGCTGAGGTGGCTGGGGAAAAAAGAATGGCGATCAGGCTAGTGATGGCGATGATGGTGGTTTTCTTTTGCATGAAATAACTCCGTATATTTTTGATGGGTTGAGTGGAACATATCACTCAAGACGAATGAGGGGATTGGATTATTGCTTGGGTTTGTATTTTGCGGGCAATAATTTTCGCGGCCGGACGTTTGTTGCAGAACGGTTGGCATACGGGATGCTTTCAACCATAGGTAGAAGGTTTAACGAAAGGACGAGATGATGAGAGCGAAGAATGTAATGATGGTTATGGCCGTGATGGCTCTGACGGTTTCTTTGGTAGAAGCAAAAGGAAACGGCGGTGGGGGCGCATCGAGCGCGGCGGCGACAGCTTGTGAGCCGGTCAAGCAGGAGCTGCAGACCAAAACGAAGCAGAAGCTCCAGCAGAAAAAACAGCTTCAGCAGAAACTTCAGGATCAGTCCGGTGATTGCGGTGGTGGCACGTGTGCGGTGCCAGCGGCCGAGTAGTTTTAATCGTTCGAAACCCGCTCTGGTGTTCAGAGCGGGTTTCGTCTTTTTCGGCCCTATTCTTCGAGGCCCATTTTTTTCATTATCTTGGCGGCGGGGCAGAAGCCGGTGAAGGCGGATTGGATGAGGTTGATGCCGATGAAGGCGGTGAATAACAGCCACCATTTGCCACCTGCCGCAACCAGCAGAACCGAGGCCAGAATCATGATCCCGGCAAATACTCTCACTCCATTTTCTACTTTCATACTTCCTCCTTTTTAAAAACTGTAGCGGGCGGCGAGGGAAACGTTGTTGTTGTCGGCGAATTGTCCGAAAAAGGTGTGGTTGTTCTGGCCGAAGAAAAAGTTGCCGCGCGCTTCGAGTTTCCAACGGTCGGAAAGTTTATAGGCCGCGCTCGGGCGGAGATAGCCATCTTGGTCGCTGGGCGACCAGTAGGTGAACAGGCCGAGCGTCAGATTCTGGTTCATCAGCTTTTGTGTCAGACGAAAGGTGAGTACGTGGCGGTTGTCGTCGGTATCCGGCGTGTGTTCCAGATAGTACTGCGCCGAGCCGGTCAGATTTTTCACGATCTCGTGTTCGTAGCCGGCCAGCAGGCGAATCTGACTGTCGGGAATATTTGGATTGGTACCGTCGCGGTCGTCGCGCGAGGCGTAGTAGCCCGTTTCGAAGCTGGCGATGCCGCCCGCCAGCGCGCCGCGCGCGCTGACTCCGTACACCGAGAGTTTCGGGAAGGTTTTTTTTCCGCTGAGCGGATCAAACCCTTGCGGGGTTTTCCAGAATCCGTCGTAGAGGTAGACGGCCACCTCCACACCTTTAAAGGTACGGTAAACGCGCGCGGCGATTTCGTCGTCACTGAACCCGTTGTCCGGTTTGTCGGTCTGTAGATCTGCGCCGGTCAATCCCGTTCCGTTCCAATAGGATAACCGTTCGCCGTCGATGAATCGGTCGGCATCGAAGCGCGGCATATAGGCCACGTCGATGTTGGCGAAGCTGGGGAAGAAACTCATAAAGAGGGCATCGGAGGGTGCCTTGAGATATTCTTCATCGCGCCCGGAAAAGAACGATTTCCAATCCTTGGAAAACAGATCGTTGATAAACAGCAGATCGCCGGTGCCCCATGTCAGAATCTGTCGCCCGATCTTCACATCGGCCCAGTCGACCGGGGTAAAAAGAATATTGAACTCGCGCAGATCAACCGGCCCTCCGCCCGTTTCGAGATCAATGCGGTCGTGGTTGTTCGCCACGCCGTCGTAGAGAAAGTCGGAGCGGGCCGTCAGTGTGAACAGATCGTGATACCAGATGCTGCTCAGTTGCAGGCGGACTTCGTTGAGGGTTTCCTGATCGCTGTTCGGATCGCTCTGTGTGCGGATGCCGTAGCGCGCGTCCACGAAACCGCTTGTTTCGATGTCTGCCGCGAAACTAAAGCTCGAAATCAAGATGGCCGTTAATATCAGTTTTTTCATTTGTTTATCTCGTTGCTTCGCGCGGCGGGCGGCGCAGGAAGCGTTCGGTGAAGATCATGTCCGTGAGGCCGGTGTCGTACTGAATGTTGCTGAAGCTGTTGACGGTGTGGCCGCCGCGGGCGAGGTCGTCGACGCGCGATTCGATGACGGTCGGGTGGCCCTGTACGGTTTCGATCTTCACCGCCTCAACGCGCCGGAAGAGCTTGCCGTTTTTATCCAGATATTCGGCTTTGACCGGCAGGAAGGTTTGTTTGTCGATCAGAACCGTGTATTCGCTGAAGTCGACCGCCCCCGGATCGTTGGGCGTGTTTTTGATGAGGTACTGCGTGTCGGTTTCTTCGATCAGCTCGTGGGTGTCTTCCCACAGGGCGCGGCCGGAGACATCTTCATAAACGAAGTCGGAGCCGACGAAGCTGGTGCGTTTGTCGCCGGGGGCGATCGGTTTGACGAGATTGAGCGCGGGCAGGAAAAGCCAGCGGCTGTCGTCTTTACCCTGCGCCACCTCTTTCCAGACCATGAAGACCTGACGGGCCACATCGGCCGGGGCCGTAAAGTAGACATAAAATTTCTGGGTTCCCTCGCCGGTGTTGAGGCGCAGGATGCGGAACTCGCGGACGCGCTCGCCGCCGCCCGCATCGGTGATCGTCATTTTCACATCGGCCTGCCCGTCGTTCCCGGCGTAGTAGGCGGCTTCGTTGGCTTTGGTGACAATCTCATCGACCGTCAGCGCGAATGTATTGATCGATGCCAGAGTCAGCAGGGCCGCTATCCATTTTTTCATTTTCGATTCTCCATTTTTCTAACCACTGATCTTCACTAATCCAAATTAGTGCTGATTAGTGTGAATTAGTGGTTCGTTTCTTAAATAAATATTTCTTTAGTCCGGTGATGAGGGCGGCGAGGATAAACAATGTTGCCAGCCACGAGACGATCATGATGGTGGCGAGGAAGAAGCCGACGGTGCGGTAGGGGGCGAGCGGCGCGAAGAGCAACGGCAGGAAACCGAGCGAGATGGTGATGGCGTTGCGGCTGATGGCCATGGCCGGTTCTTTGAACATTTCTTTGATGGCTTCAGCCCAGCTGCCAAGCTTTTTCTGGAGTTCGCGGGCGCGCTCCAGGAAGTGGATGGCGAAGTCGACACTCAATCCCAGCGTCAGGGATGAGAGTACGGCG
This sequence comes from Verrucomicrobiota bacterium, assembly GCA_016342445.1. Classification (GTDB taxonomy): domain Bacteria; phylum Verrucomicrobiota; class Kiritimatiellia; order Kiritimatiellales; family Tichowtungiaceae; genus Tichowtungia. The sequence continues at coordinate 3,779 of JAEIOF010000046.1, forward strand.
ACGGGCATGTCGTAGTCTTTGCCGGCCCATCCGATTAGCCCGTAGATGAAGGTGATGGTGACGGTGAGCGGAATCATGGCGAGCAGGCCGTAGAGCGGTGAGCGGAACAGAACCATCATCATGATCAACACGACGACAAAGCTGCTGCCGAGCGAGGAAAGCATGCCGGTGACCATGCGATCTTGCCAGATGACGTTCAGGTAGGTGAGGCCCGCCCACTGGATGTTCATGGGAACCGGCGGCGGATTTTCAGCAATCCATTTTCCGGTTTCTTCGGCCACGGAGGCCATGTCGGTGTTGTCGCCGCTGGTGAGCTGCACCCAGATGTTGGCCTCGCGGTAGTCGCGCGTGACGAGGTGGAACAGGCTGTCCTTTTTCTTCATCCCTTCGAGCTGAATGAAGACCTGAGCGCAGGCGGCGGAGGTGTCCGGCACGCTGTAGTTGGCGTCGTTTTTCGTTTTGATTTCCGCACGGAAGTTTCCGGGCGCGACGGACGGGTCGATGTACTGCAGTTCATAGGAGGCCTTTTTGAGCGCATCGACGGCGGAGCTGGTTTTTCCAACCTTTGGAAACTCTTCCAGATGATTTTGCAGTTGCGCAATCCAGCGCAGCATCGGGGGTTGTTTCATCGGCGGCGCGGTGATTTCGGCGCGCTGTTCGTAGAGAAAATCGACGAAGGAGAGAGCGGTGTATTCGTCGGTAATCGCCAGCGCCGCTTCGCGCAGATCTTCGCCGGACAGTTTTTCCAAACCTTGGAAGGAAGCTGAGCTTCCAGCCATTTTATTTTCCAATGTTTGGAAGAAGGCTGAGCCTTCCCCCATTTTGTTTTCCAATGCTTGGAAAGAGGCGAGATCAGCATCTTCGAGATAATTGATTTCGTCGGCCAGCGTGCTCCACGGGCCGCTGATTTCGTCGTCCATTTTCTGCGCGGCGTTAATGAGGGTGACGAAGCATTCATCGGGGTTGCAGGTGGCGACATTGCGGTATTTTTCGCGTTGACGGTCGAGCAGGGCGGTAAACTGCGCAGTCTGTTCCGGCAGTTTGCCGGCGAAGCGCGCGTTGGCGGCGGCACTCATTTGTTCGAGCGCTTCGATGCAGGTGCACCCGCCGGCCGTTTCGGGCGTCAGCGTGAGGTAGGCGGTGTAGGTGCCGCCGAAGTGACGGTTGAGTACGTCGTCGGCGATGCGGATACGGTGGTGTTTGGTAAACCATTTGACGGGGTTGTCGTTCACGCGGATTTTTTGAATGCCGACGGAGGAGACGATGAGGGTGAGCACCGAGAGGATCAGGATGAGCTTCCAGCGCTTATAGGAAAACATTCCGAGCTTTTCGAGAAATCCGTCGAGCCCGCTCCGCTTGTGGTGCGCTTCCTTGGCGGGCATGCGGTCGAGCATCTTTTTCGGGACGAAGAGAAGAATGTAGGCGGGCACAAGCGTCATGGTGAGCACCCAGGCAAGGCCGACCCCGAACGCAACGTGTGCGCCGAAAATGCGGACAGGCGGGATCGGCGTGAAGATGAGCGAGGCAAACCCGGCGATGGTGGTGAGGCTGGTGTAGAGCATGGGTGTGAAGAGGTGGCCGACCACGTGTCGGACGGTCTCTTTTTTGTCGCCGAAGCGGTGATAGGTGTCGAAGAACTCGCTCAGAATGTGGACGGAGTCGGCGACGGCGATCGGCATCAGGAAGATGGCAATCATGGAACTCATGATATGGACCTTGAAGCCGAGCCCGATTAGCAGGCCCATCGTGCAGACGACGCTGAGGGTGGCAACGAGCATCGGCGCGATGATGAGCGAGATGCGGCGGAAGAAGAGGAGCAGAAGCAGGAAGATGACGAGTCCGGCCAGCGGCGCGGAGCTGGACATCTGGACAAGCATTTCGACGCCGAAGGTGTCTTGCGCAACGGGTTGTCCGGTGATGTAGAGCTGATCTTCGGCGGGCCAGTCGGCCGTCAGTTTTTCAACGAGGTTGGCGACGTTGTAGCTGTAGGTTTTTTCAATGATTGGAATGTAGAGCGCAATCGCTTTTTCGTCCTCGGCAACCAGGGTTCCTTTATAGAGCGGGTTGTTCATGGCGTCGTCGCGAATCGCCAGTGCTTCTTCGCGCGTGGCGGGCGGCTGTTCCATGAGGTATTCAATTTTGAGCGCGCCGTGCTCCGCCTGCTTGATGTTGTCGACCACGGACGGGCTGATCAGCTCGGCTTTAACGATTGCGCTGTCGCCGTTTTCGTCGAACAGGCGGTTGATGTCGTTATGGAAGATTTTGGCCAGAATCCGTTTGCGGGCGCTCTCCGGCTGCAGGTCGGGTACAAACGGGGAGGGCACTGTAATCTCCGGGAGCCCGGCGTCGGTCTGGCGCAGGCTGAGGAGCTGCCGGGTCAGAACGTCGATGCGCCCGAGCGTTTCGACGTTAAAGACGCCGTCGGGGTGGTTGGTATTGACGATGCCGACGATGACCATGTCGTAGAGCGCATAGTTGGCTTTGTTCTGATTGTGGAAGACGCGCACCGGTTCGTTCGGCGAGAGCATGTTTTCGGGGTCGTTGTCGAACTGCACCTTCGGGAACTGTATTGCGCCGAATACGGCGGCGATCAATACGAGCAGTATAATGATCCATGGGAAGCGCAGGCTGAAGTTGGTTAGTTTCAGTTTCATTCGAAGTCTCCTGTAGAGCAGTGGGTGCAGATGCAGTTCAAAATGGAGAGGGCGCGCGGGTCGGTGATGGAGTACCAGACTTCTTTTCCCTGACGGCGGGCGCTCAGCAGGCCGGCCCGGCGCATCTGGTTGAGATGTTGCGAAACGACCGCCTGCGGGAAACCGGTTTCTTCAATTAGGGCATGCACAGGAACCTCCTGTTCGCGTTCGAGGATCTCAATGATACGCAGGCGCTGCGGGTGCGCCAGCATTTTCAGCGTTTGCGCCGCGCGTTCCAGCGCTTCGACTTTCAGTTTTCCCTGCCGGAGACATGATTTCTCTGAGTTCATGCCGCGAACATATTAAAAAAATAAAATATGTCAATGTGTTTTTTTTCGCAGGGGCCGGGTTGTCTCGTCGCTTGCGGAGATTGCCGGGGAAAGGGCAGCGTATATGTTTTAATTCAGGAGCGGGCATGATGGTGATGAAGCGATTTTTTCTGGTGGTTTTGCTTTTGGCGGCAGCGGGATTCACTCTTACGGCTGAAACGCTGCGCTATTCAGGGCGTAATGATTTTTCCAATCCGGCGGCGCCGGTGCTGTACTGGTCCGGATCGTCTGTGCAGGCGCGTTTTGAAGGAACCTCACTGGGGGTGACGCTGGACGATGCCACCGGGAACCCCTACTACAATGTAATTATTGACGGGCAGGGGGCGACTCCGGTTGTGATCGACTGCAAGCCCGGGCTTCACACCTATCCGGTTGCATCGAACCTGACTGACGGGGTGCATGATGTGCTGCTGTTCCGCCGAACCGAAGGGACGGATGGCGGGACGGCTTTTATGGGCTTTGCTCTCGACGAGGGGTGCGCGCTTCAGCCGCTGCCGCCCGCATCGGTCCGGCGCATTGAGTTCTACGGAGATTCCATTACCTGCGGGATGGGAAATGAGGCTCCGGACGATGCGGGAGACAGCGTGAATGCAGAGCGCAACAACTATCTGGCCTGCGGTGCTGTCACGGCCCGGTTGCTCGACGCGGAATATCGCTGCATCGCCCGTAGCGGGATTGGCATCATAAAAAGCTGGTTTGATCTGGTGATGCCGGACTATTGGTATCGCCTGAACCCCGCAGATGCCGATTCCCGCTGGGATTTTTCGCAATGGACACCGGATGTCGTTGTGGTCAATTTGTTTCAAAACGACAGTTATCTGATTTCGAAGATGAGGCCGGTTCCTGACGAAGCGCAAATTGTGAAGGCCTATATCGATTTCATTTCCGGTATCCGCGCAGTCTACCCGGAAGCACACATTGTCTGTGCGCTCGGCTGCATGGATGCGACCCGGGAGAGCGGCCCGTGGCCCGGCTATATCCATCAGGCCGTTGACCTCCTGGCCGATCAAAACCTGTCGGAATGTTATTTCCCCTGCAAGGAGTGGACCAAGCACCCGCGCGTCCGCCACCATCGGGGTATGGCTGAACAGCTCACCGCGCATCTTCGCGGGGTGATGTGCTGGAAATAACCCGATTCGGGTTGAATAATCTTCCAATAGTTGGAACTTTTCGGTTCACTGCCCGCCCTATGAGAAAACCCAACAGCCGAGCCGTTGCCGCCCAGATCATTGCCAAGTGGATGGATGATGAAAGTTTCCCCGACCGCCAGATGGCCGACGTCAAGGACGACCGCGCCTTTGTCACCGAACTGGTCTACGGAATTGTGCGCCGCAAGCAGACGCTTGAGTACATCGTACAGAAATTTGTGAACCGTCGCCCCGAAACCTTCGTGCTCGCCACGCTCTATGTCGGGATCTATCAGCTTTGCTTCATGGATAACGTCGAGGAATACGCCGCGATCCACGAAACGGTCGAGGTGGCCAAAAGCAGTCGCCATAAAGACGCGCTGCGCGTCGGGGGCATGATCAATGCCGTATTGCGCAACGTGCAGGAGGAAAAAGAGGCGATCCTCAAAAACCTAGCGCGCCAGCCCGACGAAATCCGCCTGTCGCATCCCGAGCAGCTGATGCATCGCTGGACCAAGCAGTACGGTGAGAGCGACACGCGCAAGCTGTGCGAGTGGAACAATCTCCCAGCCGAAACCATTATCCGCGTCGAGACCGAGCGCGTGACGCGCGCCAATTTCATGAAAGAGCTTGAGCTGGCGGGCATCGATGCCCAGCCGCATCCGTTCCAATGTGCGGAAACATTTTTGACGCTCCCGCGCGGCGTGGCGGTTCCCAGCGTTCCCGGCTATAAAGAGGGCTGGTTCACGGTTCAAGACCCGGCCACCTCCGTTTCGGTGGATCTGCTCGATCCGCAGCCGGGCGAGAGCGTACTCGATTCCTGCGCCGCGCCCGGCGGGAAAACTGCCATGATCGCCGGACGGATGGAGGGGCAGGGCGAGCTGGTCGCGATGGATGTGCACGATGACCGCCTCGACACCCTTGCCGACACCATGAAGCGTACCGGCTGGGATTTTGTTAAAATCGTCAAGGGCGATGCCTCTAAAGGATTTCCAACGGCTGGAAAAAAGTTTGATGCCGTACTGGTTGATGCCCCCTGTTTAAACACCGGGGTGCTGCGCCGCCGGGTCGATGCCCGTTGGCGCGTCACGCGCGACCGGATTGAGACGCTCAAAAAGACGCAGTGGCAGATTCTGACCGCCATGTCCAAATGCGTAAAGCCCGGCGGGCGAATTGTTTACAGCACGTGCAGTCTGGAGCCGGAAGAGAACGAAGAGCTGGTCCGCCGCTGGGCGCGCGAGCACAGCGAGTTCCGCCTCGCCAAGGCCAAGCGCCTCTTTCCGCCGAAATCCGGCACCGACGGGGCCTATGCCGCTCTGCTTGTGCGTAAATAGCCCTTTTCACTATTGCGCCCGTTGGGGAACTGCCTATACTCCGCCCCTATGAAGGCAATGGACAAAAATCTCTCAAATGAAGTAGTTCGCTGGCAGGAAAAGCTGTTTAAGCGCTCCATTCGCCGGCAGATGAAGCTCCGTAAGATCAAGCGGCTCCTCGGGGTGGTGTCCAATCAGCGCGCCCTGGAAATTTGCGCCGGCGACGGGGTGATCAGCGAGCAGCTTCGGGTGGACGGTGGAAGCTGGACAACGCTCGCCGCCACAGCGGAAGCGCAAGCCGCTCTCGGTTACTTTCTTAAAGAGGAAGTGACGGTTCTTCAGAACGAAACCATCGAGGCTCCCGATCAAAGTTTTGATGTGGTGGTGGTGGTCGATGTGCTCGAGCGGATGCGCGATGACCGCGCGTTTATCAAGGAGTGCCACCGAGTTCTGAAAACCGACGGGCGTTTGATCATCAGTGTGGCGCGCAAAACCATTTTCGGCCAGGGCGGAGGGTTGCTGCGTTCCATCGCGGGACTTTCGTGGCGGAGGCGGGGGCTGGAACGCCCCGGATACAGCGCCCGCGAGTTTTTCGACGTGCTTAAGGACGGATTCGATGTTCCTGAAACGGAGTCCTACTCCACCTGTTGTATTGAAATCCCCGGTCTTCTCTGCGAATCCCTTGCCAACAAACTGGCGCGCGGCCCCTATAATCTGCCGCCCGAAAACGCTGGAACCGAAGAGTTTTATCACTACACCAAGCTGAATGCGTTCGCCACACTGGTTTATCCGCTGATGTGGCTCTTTTCCAGGCTGGAAGGGGTCTTTCTGTTTGTGATGCCGGGGCATAATATGGTCGCGAAAACCAAGCGCCGCGTCTGGCGTGAGCGCCGCACCCCCATCCTTATCGATGGCCGCTCTATTGCCGAGGCCGCACTCAACACGAAGATTGGAACTGCCGCACCGTTTTAGGCGCATAAGGGGGTTGACACCTTGGCGCGAATTGGTAGGGTGTTGCGCTCTTTTTGGAATTTCTGGAGATTTGAATAATGAAACGTACATGGCAACCTTCGAAGATCAAACGCGCTCGTAAACACGGGTTTCGCAAACGCATGCTGACCGCTGATGGTCGCGCAATCCTTAAGCGCCGTCGCCAGAAAGGCCGTACACGCCTGACTGTTGCGGACGCGTAAAATTTCACCCGGAGGAATCCCGGTGACTGGAAAGACCCTTTCCAAAACACAACGATTGCTGGAAGCCTCTCTATTTAGGGAGGCTTTTGCGCAGAAACGCAGTTTCGTGGGGCGCCTGATGGTGCTCTGGCTCCGTGAAGGCGAGGGGGCCTCGCTTCGACTCGGCGTGGTCACGAGCAAAAAAGTCAGCAAGCGGGCGGTGGATCGCAATCTGGCGCGCCGGCGTCTGCGCGAGGCCTTCCGACAGCATCGCGATGAATTCAACGGGGACGTTGATCTCGTGATCATCGGGCGACGCAACATACTCGCCGCCACTCAGTCGGAGGTCGAAGCCGAGATGCTTCGTCTGGCGGGCAAAGCAGGACTGTTGAAATGATCAAGCGACTGGTTGTTCTGCTGGTCAGAGGCTATCAGACTGTTTCGCGGTGCTTTCCCGCGCGTTGCCGGTTCTATCCAACTTGTTCCGATTATACGATTGAAGCCGTGCGGAAGCATGGCATAGTAACCGGCCTCTGGCTGAGTTTCCGGCGAATTTGCCGATGTCACCCGTGGAATCCGGGGGGTGTTGACCCCGTGCCGGACCACAAAAAAAGAAAACAGATAAAATGAAGAAAAATGATTTTATAATCGTCGCCATCCTCATCGTCATGATGTTCGGCTGGATGAAGTATTATCCGGCTCTCGAGAAAAAATATTTCCCCCGCCCGGAACAGCCCGTTGCGCAGGTTGCGCCCGCAACCGAATCGCCGGTTGAACAGATTGTTCCTGCCGCTGCGGCCGCCATCGAACAGGCGGTTGTGCTGGCTGCTTCCGAAGTCAAACTGCCGTCCGTCCCCGAGCAGTATTTGACTCTGGCGAATGACGACATCGAGCTGACCATCTCCTCCTACGGCGGCGCAGTCGTTTCTGCCGTACTTAAAAACTACCCGGAGCTCAATGAGGACGACAGCGGTCCGGTCATTCTCGACTTCGAAGCCGCACCCGCTCTGCGCTACGACGGCCTGCCGATTTCCGCGGGAATCCTCGAAGAAACCGCCGAGGGCCTGCGCTACACCGCCGCACTGGGCGACGGACGTTTTCTGGAGCGCACATTCAAGCTCGACGGCGAATACCAGCTGACCCTTCAGGACTCCTTCATCAATAGCAGCTCCATTCCGTGGGCGCTTCCGGAGTTGCGTCTGCCGACCGGCCCGATGGGAAACCCGCCCGGAACCACGGCCATGAAGGGCGTCTCTTCGCTCGGCGTGGACTCCTTCGCGCCAGTCGATGGCGTGACCCACTGGGGCAAAAAGTTCCGCAAGCTCGCCCCGGGGGTTTTGCAGTTCACCTCCACGCCGGCCATTGTTGCGTCGAGTCCTGTCGACTGGATTGCTGCGAAAAACAAATTTTTCGTACAGATTCTCAATGCCGAAGGCGGCGCGAAAGGGTTTGATCTCTCGTTGCGTCGCGAAGGTGAAGGCAAAAAAATGGCTCCGGCCGAAGTGTCCGCCGCGCTCCTGTTCGATAAGGAGCTGATTGGCGAGAACGAAACCTTCACCCGGTCGACCCGCGCCTACATCGGACCCAAAGATTTTGGAGTCCTTAAGACACAGGGTATGGAGCAGGTCGAGGTGATGGAGTTCAAAAGTACGGGCTTTTGGGGATTTATGAACCCGGTTATGTACCCCATCAAAAAAGCGCTACTCTGGGGGCTGATTCACTTTGCCGTCTTCGGAAACTACGGAATCGCCATCCTGCTGCTCACCATCTTGGTTCGCGTCATCTTCTGGCCGCTCACCCACAAGGGCACCGAAAGCATGCGCCGCATGCAGGCGCTCCAGCCGGAAATGAAGGCGATCAAAGAAAAATACAAAGACAATCCGCAGCGCGTACAGCAGGAGACCATGGCGCTCTACAAAGAGCACAAGGTCAACCCGATGGGCGGTTGCCTGCCGATGTTTGTTCAGATTCCGGTTTTCATTGCGCTCTTCACCGTGCTGCGCAGCGCCATCGAATTGCGCTTTTCCGGCTTCCTCTGGATCAGCGACCTCTCCGAGCCCGAAAACCTCTTCGCCGGTATGATTCCGGTTGTTGGCTCGCTCAACATCCTTCCGATCCTGATGGCCGCCACCATGATGTGGCAGCAGAAGCTCACCCCATCCGGCGCGGGCGATGCCCAGCAGCAGAAAATGATGGCCGTCATGATGCCGGTCATGATGCTCTTCTTCTTCTACTCCATGCCCTCCGGTCTCGTCCTTTACTGGACCACCAGTCAGGTCCTGATGATCATCCAGATGCTCATTAAAAAGAAGAAAGAGGCCTAAACGATCAGCAGTCGGACGCTGAAATGCGGGGTTTTCCAATGTTTGGAAAACCCCGTTTCTTTTTCCTCAATGGTTGGAAAAAATTAACGAAAAAGTTCCAACCCTTGGAAAACCGAGTAAACTTTCAGTGAAAAAGGGGGTCTCATGAATACACGTTGGATCATTTCATTTTTTGTCGTCACCTCGTTGTTGACCGGTTGTGCCAGCAGTAAGTCCGGAGAGGTTTACTCGCGGGATCAGGCTCGGCAGGCCCAGACGGTTCAGCTTGGAACCGTTGAGTTCGTCAAAGAGGTGCAGGTTGAGGGCTCCAGGTCCGGCGTGGGGGCCGCGGCGGGCGGCATCATCGGTGGCGTGGCGGGCAGCACGATCGGCGGTGGCAAAGGCTCCACGCTGGCGGCTCTTGGCGGCGCGATCGGCGGCGCAGTGATTGGTAATGTGGCCGAAGAAAAAATCACCGATTTTGACGGACTCGAAATCACCGTTAAACTCGATAGCGGGAACGTTCTCGCTGTCGTTCAGAAAAACGATGTCCTGTTTGCGGTCGGTGAGCGCGTCCGCGTCCTGACCGGACGCGACGGAGTCACCCGCATTGAGAAGTAGGCCGGCCTCCGGGGCTATCGGCTGAAGACCGCGAGGCTGTGCGGCGGAATCTGAAGTCCTTCAGCCGGCGCGGTGCTCAGCTCTTTTTTCCAAACATTGGAAGCAGGCTGAGCCTGCACCCCTGAATTTTTCCAGACATTGGAAAAAGTCACTTCGTGACCCTCGTTGTTGATGAGGATCAAAAGCTCTTTTTCTCCGGGAAGGTGCATGCCGATAGCGCGATCGTGGTGCCAATGGGGTTCGCGTCCGTCGGGGCCGAGCCACTGCACATCGCCGTTGCCGGTGAAAAATGTTGTGCGGCGCAGTTGCGGGAAGGCGGCGCGCAGGGCGATCAGTTTTTTCGTGAATTCAAACAGCTCGCGGTTTTCTTCCAACAGCGACCAGTCGACCCAGGAGATGTCGTTGTCCTGACAGTAGGCGTTGTTGTTTCCGCGTTGGGTGCGGCCGAATTCATCGCCGGCGGTGAGCATCGGTACGCCCTGCGAGAGAAAGAGGGTGGCCAGCAGGTTTTTCTGCTGCTTCAGGCGTTCCGCGCAGATGACGGGATCATCGGTCGGGCCTTCGATGCCGAGGTTGATGCTGTCGTTATGGTTTTCGCCATCGCGGTTTTTTTCCTGATTGGCCCAGTTGTGTTTGTGCTTGTAGGAGACGAGATCGGCGAGGGTGAAGCCGTCGTGGGCGGTGATGAAGTTGATGCTGTGGAGCGGCCCGCTGTTTTTATGTTGGTAGAGATCGGAGCTGCCACTCAGCCGTGTGGCGAGCGCGCCGACCTCCGCGCCGCGATTCCAGAAGCGCCGGACGTCATCGCGGAATTTACCGTTCCAGTCGGAAAAGCGTTTGCCGGGGAAGTGTCCAACCTGATAGCTGTTGCAGTCCCACGCCTCGGCGATGAGTTTGATGCCTTTGAGCGCGGGTTCGGCCTCAATGGCTTTGATGAGTTGCGGTTTTCCCCTCAGTTTGCCGTCTTTTCCTCGGCAGAGCGCGGTGGCCAGATCGAAGCGGAAGCCGTCGACGTGCATCTCGTTGGCCCAGTATTTCAGGCTTTCCACGATGAATTGCTTCGCAATCGGATGGTTGGCATTGAAGGTGTTGCCGCAACCGCTCCAGTTCATATAGGTGCCGTCCGGGTTCCGCATGTAGTAGGCTTTTTCATCCAGGGTGCGGAAGTTATAGACGGGCCCGGTGTTTTCGCCCTCAGCGGTATGGTTGAAGACGACATCGAGGATGATTTCGATTTTGGCGGCGTGCAGTGCCTTGACCAGCGTTTTGAATTCGGCGACCGCGGCGCCGGGCTCGGCGGAGCGCGCGTAGCGGCTCATGGGGGCGAAGAAGGAGCGGGTGCTGTAGCCCCAGAAGTTGAGCAGCCCGTTGCGGCTTGCGCAGCCGGTGAAATATTCGAGCTCGTCGAATTCAAAGAGCGGAAGAAATTCAACCGCAGTGACGCCCAGTTCTTTGAGATAGGGGATTTTGTCGATGAAGTCGAGGTAGGTTCCGTCCGCTTCGCCGCGCGTGAAGCCGCGCAGGTGCGCTTCGTAAATGACGGAGTTTTCGAGAGGGGTGTGCGGGCGGCGGGTTTTCCCCCAGTTAAAATCATCGGAGACGATGACGCCCTTCGGGAACATTTTTCCAGCCTTTGGAAAAACACCGCGGGTGA
>JAEIOF010000047.1 GCA_016342445.1 Verrucomicrobiota bacterium
CGATAACGCAGATGCCTACAACCGCCTCGGGCTGCTTCTTTGGGAAATGGGCGAGATCGACAGCTCCGTTGAGGCGTTTAATGAAAGCTGCCGGATCGATGCCGGGAACTACGGCGCACTCTGCAACCTCGGCGTGGCGCTCAGCGGGCAGAACGATTTTGAAGGTGCCGAACGTGCCTTCCGCGAGGCCGCCCTGCTGGAACCCGACGACCCCCGCCCGCTGATCAACGCCGGAGTCGCCTATATGCAAAGCGGGAAGTGGGAAGATGCCGGCCGCAATCTGCGCCGCGCCCTGAGCCGCAGCCCCAACGATCCGCAGCTGCAAACCCTGCTGGCACTCACCGAGCTGAACACCAGCGGAACCGCCGCCGCGCTCCAGCGTCTGCAATCCGTGGTTCGCGACCACCCCGGCTATGCCCCGGCACTGTTTAACCTGGCCTCGCTCTACCGAAACGAACTCCAGAACCCGTCCGAAGCCAAGCGCTGGTTTGAGCTCTATCTGGGGAAATCGTCCGGCACCGACAAGTTTTCCGCCCTCGCCCGCGCGCAGCTTCAAGAGCTGAACGATCACCCCACCGGCAAGGGGCTTCCCTCCACCCTTCCCGGGAAAACGGATCGCGCCGCCGCCGAAAAGAACTTTCAAACCGCCCTCGCCTTCCACCGCGACGGAAACCTCAAGGAAGCTGTCGAGTGGTACACGAAAGCGCTGGAGGCGGACGACACCTATGAACGCGCCGTCTACAATCTCGGGCTAACCTACTATGCGTCCGGCCAGACGAGTCAGGCGGCCGAAGCGTTCGCGCGGGCCGTCGAGCTCAATCCCGCATTCGTGAACGCGCGCTATAACGCCGCGATGGTCGACCACTACCACCTCGGCCAAACCGACCGGGCACTGCGCGAACTCAACATCATCCTAACCCAGCAACCGAACTATCAGCCCGCCATTGATCTGCTCAAACGGATCAAGGAGACTGGAACATTGAAATAAAGGAGCCTTGGAGTACCGGGCATTGAAAACTCCACGCCCCCCTTTTTTTCAGCCCCCTGCTCCAATACTCCAATCTCCTCTCTTTACACCAAGGCCCCGATTTTTTATGGTTCGCGCAACTCCGGAGAAATTGAAATGAAGTACAGACGAATTTTGCTCAAACTCAGCGGCGAAGCCCTTCAGAACAGAGAAAAGGGTCTGAGCATTGACCCCGATATTCTCGCCAGCATCGGCCGTCAATTTAAAGCCCTGATCGAGGAAGGTGCCGAAATTGCAGTCGTCGTCGGCGGCGGCAACATCTTTCGCGGACTCGCCGGCGAAAAAGGAGGGACCGACCGCACCACCGGCGACTTTATGGGCATGCTCGCCACCGTCATCAATGCGCTCGCACTTCAATCGTCTCTCGAAAATTTCGGCATCCAAACGCGTGTCATGACTGCCATCAGCATGCCCGCGGTCGCCGAACCGTTCATCCGCCGCAAAGCCATGCGCCACCTCGAAAAGGGCCGCGTTGTTATCTTTGGTGCCGGAACGGGCAATCCCTACTTCACCACCGACAGCGCCGCCGCATTGCGCGCCTCCGAAATCGGCGCCGATGTCCTGATGAAAGCAACCAAAGTGGACGGCATCTACACCGCCGACCCGATGATCGACAAAACAGCCACCCGCTATGACAAACTCAGCTACAGCGAGGCGCTCAACAAACAACTCAAGATCATGGACGCCGCCGCCTTCTCGCTCTGCATGGAAAACGACATTCCGATTGTCGTGTTCAACTTTTTTGAAGAAGGGGAAATCCTGCGGGTCTTCCGCGGTGAGGATGCGGGAACACGGGTCGGACACTGAATATTTATGAAAGATGAATTCTGATTGATGAATTTAGCTTTCACAGTTCAAATTTAAGGAGCGTATTATGGAATCAAGTATCGACGTACTCATGGCTGCTGAAGAGAAAATGGGCAAATGCGTAGAGTTTCTGCAGCACGAACTGAACGGATTACGCACGGGCAAAGCCAGCCCGAGTCTGGTCGAAAATATCAACATCGACTACTACGGGAGCTCCACCCGCCTGCGCGACATCTCCAACATCTCCACGCCGGAGCCGCGCCTGATTGTCATCAGCCCGTTCGACCCCTCCTCGCTGGGTGCCATCGAAAAAGGGATCAACGCCGCCAACATCGGCATCACCCCGTTGAACGACGGACGCCTCATCCGCGTACCGATTCCGGAACTGAGTGAAGACCGCCGCAAAGACCTCGTCAAAGTCGGCGGACGCGCCACTGAAGAACAGCGCGTAGCCGTGCGCAACGTGCGCCGCGATGCCAACGAGCAGCTCAAAGCCCTCCAGAAAAACGGCAAGATCACCGAAGACGACCGCGACGAAAGCCTCGAAGAGGTTCAAAAACTGACCGACGATCACATCAAGAAAATGGACAGCATGCTCATCGCCAAAGAAAAAGAAGTGATGGAAGTGTAGGGAGAAAGATGAACTATGACGTATGAATGATGAATTTTTACAATTCCGATTTCATCTTTCATATTTCATATTTCATATTTCATGAAAAAAATCCTCATAGGTGTAACGGGCGGCATCGCGGCATATAAAGCCGCGAGTGTCGTCAGCGCGCTCCGGCAGGCCGGACACGATGTGCAAGTCGCCATGACGCCCGCCGCCTGCCAGTTCGTCACGCCGCTGACCTTTGCCGCCCTCTCCCAGAAGGAAGTGCGCACCGAACTCTTCCCCGCGCACCCGACCTCCGACAAAGGCCAGCTCTACCCGCACCTCTACCCCGCCACCGAAGCCGACCTCTTCGTCGTCCTGCCCGCCACCGCCGACATCATCGGCAAATTTGCCTGCGGCTTCAGCGACGACATCGTCTCCGCCAGCGCGCTCTCGCTCCCGGCGGGCTGTAAAAAAATCTTCTGCCCCGCCATGAACACGCAGATGTGGGATAACCCCGTCGTGCAGGAAAATGTCCAAACCTTGGAAAAACGAGGCTGGCAGCGCATCGGCCCCGAAAGCGGCCTCATGGCCTGCGGCACCACCGGTGCCGGACGGATGAGCGACCCGTCCGCCATTCTCGACGCAATCCATAAAGCCCTCGCATGAAAAAGGTCCTCATTCTTTCCGGGCCGACGCACGAATATTTTGATCCGGTCCGCTTCATCGGCAACGCCAGCTCCGGGAAAATGGGTAAAGCCCTCGCCGAAGAGGCGATTTTCCAAGGTTTGGAAGTCGACTTCATTTCCGGCCCCGTTCCGGCAGAAAATCTTCCAAGTATTGGAAAACCCATCGTCCACATCACCTCTGCCGAAGAGATGCTGGCCGCCGCACAGGAAAAATTTGCGTCCGCCGACATCATTATCTTCGCCGCGGCGGTCGCCGATTTCCAACCCTTGGAAAAATCGGACGAAAAAGTTCCAAAGCTTGGAACGAACCTGACGATCGAACTGAAGCCGACGCCCGACATCGCCGCCACGCTCTGCGCGAAGAAGCGTCCGGATCAGATCGCCGTCGGCTTCGCGCTCCAGACGCATGACGGCGAAGCCAAAGCCAAAGAAAAACTGGCCTCCAAAAATCTGGACGGGATTGTTCTCAACACCCCCGCCACCCTCGGCGCGGAAACCGGCCTCTTCACCTGGATAGACCTCCAAGGTTTGGAAAACTGGGGCTCACTCTCCAAGGCCGAATGTGCGAAGAGGATTTTTACTCGTTTGGAGTCCCGCCTTTAGGCGGTCTTAATCATCCCACCCTTTCCCGCAATCCAATATCGGGTATTCTTTCCACACTTTGGCGGCGGCCTCTTTTCCAATATCGTCCAAATATTGATCTGCGCTCGACCATGGCCAGTCAGTCCACTTTTCGACATAATCGTGTTTCACAGGATTGTGATGCACATAGTTAAGCGTTGCCCATTTGTGTCGATCCGAGCGCATGGCACGATCCATACAACGATGCCAGCAGGTGCGTCCAATAGCCGCCTCTTCCAAATTCCATTGCCGAGATGTCTTTCCATGCAACAAACCTAACGCTCTGATTAATGCCTTCAGATTTTCGCATTCCACCTGCACATGGTAATGATTCGGAAGAACACACCAAGCCCATATCCGGGAGCAGTTTTTGGCCAGCGCCTCCCCTACAAGAGAATCAGAGAAAGAGCTCATGCGCTCCGGAGAAAAACCAATGATTGATGCGTGTTCGTAGCAGGCGGCGGTGATGTGATAGAGAACCGTCGAATCACTCGCTCTGTGTGGCGGGCCGTGCCAAGGAAGGCGACATTGCTTGCGAAGAACCAATACCTCGGCGCGTCTTTCGGGCGTCATCTTCCGCCAGTTATACATGCGTTTTCCTTTTTAACTGCTCCGCCTGAAGGCGGGACTCCGAACTTTTATTTCTACCCATGAAAAATGAAAAATTTTCGTCCGGCGTAGTTGATCAGGACGGCGGCAACCATTTTGGCGATGTAGGACCAGGTGGTTCCGAGACCAAAGACGCTGATGAGCACCCACCCCGCGAAGGTGGCCAGAATGAGGCTGACAATTGACACCGCATAAAAAAGCATCAGTTCGTGATGCCGCTTGTGTTTTCCGGATTTAAAGACAAACAGGACGTTGAGGATGTAGGCGCTCATGTTTGAAACCAGAAAACAGAGAATGCTGTCGATGACGAAGTTGCGGGCGCGCAGCGCTTCGGTGATCGGCTCGGGTGAAAGATTAAGCAGTTTGACGAAAATGTCGTCTTGAGCCAGCGCCGGAAAGGCGAACCACGCCAGCAGGAAAAAACAGACGATATCAACACCGGTTGCGATTCCGCCACAAATACCATACTTGAGGAACTGGATCAGCTGATTATCTTTTTCTTCCAAGAACGCAATGATGTGTTTTTTCATGGCCGACGAGTCTGCCCGCAAACCTTTCTCAAATCAAACCGTGAAGTTTCCAATGCCTGGAAGAATTTCTATTTCCCGGTTCGGCACAAATGATGCGCAAGCAGCAGCAAGATTGATTATCACCGCAGTTGAAGCTAGAATGACCCCGTCAAAACGAGGGGGCCTGAAAATGAGTGAACAACTGGCAAGCACGGCGAAAGCAATGGTGGCAGGAAACAAGGGGCTGCTGGCGATGGATGAAAGCCATCCGACCTGCGGCAAACGTTTTGCAAAACTGGATATTCCCCAGACCATCGAGATGCGGCAGGCCTACCGGGAAATGATCGTGACCACGCCCGGTCTCGGCGAGTGCATCAGCGGTGCGATCCTCTTCGATGAAACCATCCGCCAGCAGACAAAAGACGGCAGACCGTTTGCTGAAGTTCTCACTGCGGCCGGAATCATTCCCGGCATTAAAGTCGATGCCGGCACCAAGGAGCTGGCCGGCCATCCCGGCGAGAAAATCACGGAAGGGCTGGACGGGTTGCGCGAGCACCTGGCGGAGTATGTGCAGATGGGCGCCCGCTTTGCCAAGTGGCGCGGGGTGATTACCATCGGCGACGGCATTCCCAGTCGGGGCTGCATCCAGGCCAACGCGCACACACTCGCCCGCTATGCCGCGCTGTGCCAGGAGGCCGGGCTCGTGCCGATCGTCGAGCCGGAAGTGCTGATGGACGGCGGACACACGCTGGAGCAGTGTCGCGCGGCGACCGAGGACGTGTTGCGGACGGTGTTCGACCAGTTGCACGTCCAACGGGTTCTTCTGGAGGGAATCATCCTGAAGCCCAACATGGTGCTGGCGGGATTGGCCTGTCCTAACCAAGAAACGGTGGACGAGGTAGCTGATGCCACCGTCGAGACCCTTTTGCGGGCCGTTCCTGCCGCCGTGCCGGGCGTGGCGTTCCTGTCGGGCGGCCAGTCAAGCGAACTGGCCTCCGCGCGCCTGAATGCCATGAACGTCCGCTACAAATCGCGCGCGCCCTGGGCGCTGGCATTTTCGTTCGCCCGCGCAATTCAGCAGCCGGCACTGGAGATTTGGCGGGGCGAGGAGGCCAATGTGCCGGCGGCGCAGCAGGCACTGCTTCATCGGGCCCGATGCAACCGGGCGGCACGGCGCGGCGAATACTCCGCCGCCATGGAACGCTGAAATAAACTGCAGGAGTTTATGATGCCCATCCACAAACAAGGAGTCGTTCAATGGTAAAACTGAAACTATCCGCCGCCTTGGCGCTGGTTCTGCTTGTGATGGGCACGGTTACCCGCACGGGAATTCAAGGGTTTCTGATCGGGAACACTGCGGAACAGATTCTCCAACGCGTCGCGTGCTCCGTGCTGGCCGTAAAACCGGACGGGGTTGTTTCCCCGGTCCAGATCATTTGAGGCCCTATGCACTATCTTAATGAAAGCATGATTCTGGTTTTCCTCGTGCAGGTCAGCCTGCTGCTCGGCTTATCGCGCATCGCCGGCCTGCTGCTGCGGCGGATCGGGCAACCTGCGATCTCCGGCGAAATTCTGGTCGGCATCCTGCTCGGACCCACCCTGTTCGGCCGGATGCTGCCCGGTCTGCATGCGGCGATCTTCCCGCCCGACGCCATGCAGCAGAACATGCTCGAAACCGTGGCATGGCTGGGCATTCTCTTTTTTCTGCTCGATGCCGGGCTGGACACCAACCTGACCGCTGCGCTGCGACAACGTCGCGATGCGCTTACGATTTCGCTGGCGGATTTGATCATTCCAATGGCGGTTGCTTTTGTTCCGGTCTGGTTCCTGCCGGAGAGTTATATCGGGCCGGGCGGAGACCGCCTGCTGTTCACTCTGTTTATTGCAACCATCATGACCATCAGCGCCTTGCCGGTAACCGCCCGCATTCTCCAGGATCTAGGCATTTACCGCAGCGATGCCAGCCTGCTGACCATGTGCGCTTTGACCATCAACGACATCGCCGGCTGGCTGGTATTCGCCGTCATTCTCGGCTTCGCGACGGCTGGCCAGATGAGCCTGATGAGAATCCCGCTGATTCTGGCCGCCACCGTCGCATTCACCCTGTTCTGCTTCACTGCCGGCCGAAAAATAACGGATCGCGCGCTCAGCGGGATTAACCGCCTGGAACTGCCCCAGCCGGGAACCTCGCTCACGCTGATTTTCATCCTCGGAATGATTGCCGGGGCGGTCACGTTGGCGATCGGCATCCATGCTCTGTTCGGGTTTTTCATCGCGGGGATCATGGCGGGCGAATCCCGACACCTCTCGGAAAACACCCGGCAAACCATTTCACAACTGGTGAAAGCACTGCTTGTACCGCTGTTCTTTGCGTCCATCGGGCTGAAAATAGACTTTCTGAAAGAACTGGACCTGCCGCTCACGGCGCTCATGCTCGGCATCGGTATCGCAGGCCGGTTCGCGGGGGCCTGGGTGGGTGTTAGTTTTACCCGCCACCCTAAAAGCAATCGCCATCTGATCTCCGCCGCCCACACGCCGGGCGGAGAAATGCAGATTGTCATCGGGATTCTGGCGATGGAATACGCGGTCATCACCCCGCCGGTTTTTGTCTCAATTATCGTCAGCGCAGTGCTCTCATCGGTGCTGGTCGGCCCTTGGATGAAATTTGCCCTGCGGCGCGGGCGAACGACTCTCCCCTCCGCCTCGTTCAGCCCGTCAAACATCCTCTCATCGCTGACCGCCGCAAATCGCGACGAGGCGATCCGCACACTCTGCGAACGGGCCGGAAAAGGACTCGATCCGCAGGAGGTGGCCGCCGCTGTGCTCAAGCGCGAAGAACTGATGGGCACCGCGCTGGGATACGGCGTGGCCGTTCCGCATGCGCGCATGGAAATAATCGCCACCCCGCGCCTGGCATTCGCCCGTGCGCCCGCCGGAATCGAATGGAACGCTCCTGACGGTCTGCCGGTGCGGCTTATTTTTCTGCTGCTGACACCAGCGGACGAGGGAAACTCTCAACTGCAGATGCTGCGTGTCATCGCAAAAGCCATGAACAATGCCGAAAACCGGGATCGGTTGCTGACTGCGCCGGATGAAGAAATCGGCCCGGCGTTGATCGAAATGTTCGGCAAGCCCTGAATAACCTGACTTGCGCAAGTGTATACGCGACATCCGGTGCCGGCGAACAACGGCGGGGTGGGCGAGATCAGAACTCTTTTTTCAGTTTGAGGAAGGTTTTCTGTTCTCCGGCTTGCGCATCTTCTTCATAGCTTATGCCGATGCCCGAAGGAAGGCCCACCTCGCCGCCCGTACTGTCCGGTTACAGGTTTTTGCGGATTTGCATCCGCACCTGCGGACGGTTGGACCCTTTATAGAGCCACCGGCTGTTCAACTGGAGTGATGCCGCCCCGCCGGATCCGGATAAAATATCATCCGATGTATAGGAGCCTTCGTATTGCGACAGGTTTTTCGGATCGACCCGGAAGATCCCATTTTTGCGGAGCGACTCCTGTTCAACATCGGGCAGCCCGACCGGGCTCCATTCCCATATTACCTTATGCACGCCCGGCAGCGTGTTGCTTTCAGAAAGAGCCGGTTCGTCCGGAACGAGACTGTCATCCCGGATGTTTGCCTGAGCGGGCGGCGGCTCCCGTCCGGTGCGGACGGCAAACCAGACTGCCGCGCAGAGCGTAATCAACAGCAGGCGGGTAAGAAGTCTTTTGGTTTTTCTAGTGCTTCGCATCCGATGAACCCTTATGAGGGTGCAGCTTGGCCTTCACGACGGATAATTGGCCGAAACAGACGATACGGTCTTTGACTTCCAATACGATGCTGGAAGGCGGGTGCGGCGTGATCTGTCCGTCTCGTTCCAGACTCAGGACCGTCAGGTCACTGTCCTCAGCACCCATCTGCGCCAGCGTACGCCCCAGCAGCGGACTTTCCGGAAACAGCCGCAGATCGAATACGCCGTAGCCGCCGGCACCCATGAGTATTTCGTGAAATGGAACCGGCTTAATCAAACCCTTTGTTATGATGGTTTTCTGAAGACGGTCCGTAATCCTCATCAACAGTTTTGTTTTAGTGAAGAGGAGGTAGATAATCAGTGCGGAGAAGATAATAACAATCAAGTTAAACCAAGGCAGAAGCAAAGCCGGCACGGCCAGAGAGGGATGGACTCTAACCACCGCCTGCACAATTGCCCCGGCCCTCAGCGAGTTGGCAAACGTTGCGATGATGGTGACCAGCCCCGCATTACCCAGAATCATCATGAAGGATGCAATCCGGCGACGTTGCGGGCTTCCTGTAATCAGCTCGGCTTCCGCCGTCGTAAAACCGGTTCCGGTGAAACACGAAAGGGACTGGGACTTCGCGATCGACCACTCAAGCCCCGTCAAGTGAAACGTAGCTGCCCCCAGCCTTATAACAACAATCGAGATAATGATCGTTAACAGCAGCATAATCAGATTCATGGTGTCTTCTCCGTTGAATTGGCATCGGGTTCAGCAGTCGAGGTATACGAAAAGTCGACTGAATTTCCAAACCTTGGAAATAAAAACATCCAACGCAGTTGGTTAAATGTCCCACGAGGTGGGGATGGATTCGGGGTGGCCTTTGTCCGGCAACATCAGGAGCCAACGGACGATCCCGAAGATGGCGAATGGAATCACCAGTGCGGTCATCATGAAGCGGACGAAGGTGAAGTGGTAAAGCGGGTTGGGAATGGCGGCATATACATTCCAGAAGATGAGCAGACAGCAGAGCCAGACGCCCGCGAAGTTGGGGAAGGCATCGCCGGAGTGCATTATTTTGAGTCCGGGCGCGCGTTTTTTGGTAAACGGGAAGAAGAGGTTGGAGCCCATGTGGCCCATTTGATCTTCAATGACGTGAATGACGTAGGCCCCGAAAATGACGACGCCCGCGTGCCACGTCCAGAAAGAGGCAATGCCCGCCAGAAGGGCGCCGACGGTGAGCGAGTGCGACCAGTTGCGATGCCACGGCAGGAAGTCGATCTCGACCTGTCCGGCGTCGTTGCGGGTGAACTTAAAGCTGGGGCCGTCAAAGATGTCGACCGTGTAGGTCGGTTCATAGCTCTGGAGGATGGGTGCGGAGAATTTGGCGAGTCCGACAGAGCGGCTGGCGGGCAAGGTGTCGGGTTGCGGCACCTGCCCGGTGCTGACGACGGGGCCGAACTGCACGCGCACCTCCCCGGCCTCGGGATCAATTTTGACGCGGTACTGGCGCCAGTCGTCGGCCCCCATTTTGATGGTGGAAAGTTTGAGGGTGGTGATTTTCCCTTCCGCGGCGGCAGAAACCGCGGCGGCGACGGCGTCGGCAATCGGCTGCGGGTCGAGCGTGGTCTGATCGGGTTCAATCCGGACATCGTGCGGATAGAAGAAGCGGTAGAATTTGAAGTCGATGGTGTCGGGCAGAATGCCGGCGACCGCGCCGAGGATGAAATAGGTCGGATCACCGTTTTGCGCGGCTTCAACCGCCCATGGACAGAAGGAGGCAACCGTTACGCCGGAAATGAAATGGGCTATACCTTTCATAGGAGTCCTAAAAATGCGGCAATGGGTTCACCAATGCCGGACATGTTGCAGGCGATGGGGAGCAGGAGCACTCCGAGGCAGTTGAGGCGGCGCGATCCGTACAGAACGGGAATGAGACCGATGCCGGTGCCGACGCTCATGATGAACAGGCCAACCCGGCCAGTGATGGAAAAGACGAGCGCGGTGATAATGCCGAGCGCGAAAACCGAGATGAGGCGGTAGTCCACTTTTTTCATCAGCAGGAGCGTCCACTTGGTGAGCGGCGACATGAGCAGAAACGAAACTGCTCCGGAAATGGCGATACAACCGAGCGCGAGGTAGTAGTCGCCGACGGTGCGCGGCGTGTAGAGCCCTTTAAGGATCCAGGCTCCGCCGCCGCGGGTCAGGTAGAGGCCGGGCACGAAGAAGAGCATGAGCGCACCGGTGTAGTAAACGACTTTGGAAACGCCCTGCGACATCATGAAGACGCGTTCGTCGCGCTGGGCGGTGGCGTGCCCGGCGAGCAGTCCGCCGATACCGCCGGTGACGACGGGGAAGAAGGCGGCGAAGCCGCCGCCGATGCCGCCGGCGATGCCGCTGCGCAGCAGTAGGTCGCCGTTGATGTTGAGGGTGTCGCGCACGCGCTGCTCCGGAACTTTCGCGCCGCTGACGGCGTTGAGCAGGCACCACGGAATCGCGAAGAGCCCGACGAAGGCTGGCATGATGTTCTGGAAGGCATTTTCGATGGAGACGGGCGCACGATAGAGAAGAAGGAAGCCGAGCAGTCCGGAAATGATGAAGGTGAACAGTCCGGCACTGAGGGTGGACCACGCATCGAAAAATTTCCTCCAGCCGGCGGGGCCGCGGTTGCCGCCTTTCGGCCATTCGGTGATGAGGATGAAGGTGATAATGACCCAGAGAATCCAGTGCATGTGCGGATTGAGCACGTAGCGGACGACCGGAAGGTATTTCGGCGCGAAGGGTCCGATGATGAAGACGAGCATGAACAGACCGATCAGGCTACCCGCGCCGATCATCATGGTTCCTTCGTAGCCGCGTCCGGTCATGAGATATTTCTGCCCCGGAAGCACGGTGAAGATGGCGCTCTCGTCGGGCGCTCCAAGCAGAACGGAGGGAATGGTATTGAGCACGGACCAGCCGACGACGAGGCCGATCATGAACGGCAGGTAGACTTCCGGGCTGACGGCGATTCCCATGCTCTGAAGCCAGTAAATGAGTATGGCGGCGAGGCCCATGACGTTATAGATGTGCAGGCCCGGTAAAATGGCAAGGAAGCAGGAAAGAATGGTTCCCGCAAGAACCGCTGTTAGAGCGGTAAAGATCATCTCCCCGCCTCCACGCTGAATGCACCCGCATCCTCCGGGATAAGTTCGAGCGTTCCTTTATAAACGACCAGAGGAGCCGTGACGCGCAAGTGCACGCCGCATTCGAGCGCGTCGCGCTCTTCACCCGAAACCTGTTTGTCCCAGAAAAGAACGACCATTTCGCCGCTGGCATCGGCGATGGGATAAATGACGCCGCCGGGAATGGATTTCGGCTCACCGAGTGTGCCGGCGATGGTGAATACCTCACCCTTCTGTTCGGCGGTGATGTCGGCGATCCGGCTGACGGGCCGCTCAACACTGAGACCCAACGTTGCGCGCTCACTCACTTCACTGAGGTCGGCAGCTTCCAAAACTTTAAGCTGCACGGTGTCTTTGTAGACTTCGACCCGACCGCGGGCGCTGATGAGTTTTCCAAGGGTTGGAAGTTTTTTTTCCAAACCCTGGAAAACTTCATCCCAGAAAATCAGGCCCAGTTCCGTTCCGTTCTCTTCGAGCGTCAATACATAGGGTGCTTTGGAGCCGGGCTGCGGAACGGATATTTTTTTAAGCGTTCCGACAACAGAAACGGAGTCGCCCTTCTGCGCGGGGATGATATCCACAAGAGAGATGCGGGTTAATGCAGGGGTGAAAACCGCGGAACGTTTACGGCGCAGAATCAGCTGGTCGGCTGATTGCATGCGGAGTTTGACCTCCTGATCGGCGCTGACGCTAAGGCTACCGGCTACGTCGACCTGATCGCCACGGCACGGAAGTTTACCGTCAGCCTCCAGCGCGTCGGCCTGCGCGCGACCGCCCATGACGGCGATTTCTCCGGATTCGTCTTTCATGTTGAAGACCACGCCGCCGGAGTCGAAAACGTAGGCATCGCGAGTGACCTCGCCGACGATCCGAACGTAGGCGAAGTTCATAGTGGGCGTGATGTCGGCGACCCGAACGACTGGAATGTCACGATTGACAGAATAGAGGTAGAGAAGAATCAGCCCGGCAACCGCTAGCACCAGCGAGGCGTATTGCAGAACCCTCACCCGCAGCGGACGTTTCACCTGCGGGCCGTAGACAGGGTCGCTTGCCGACTCACTCATGAGGGACTCCTTTTTTAAAATGCTCCAAAGAAAATGGTACTGAAGGTGGTGACGGGCGAGGTTTCACGCATATCGTCAATGGCTGCGCGAAGTTCTTCAAGAAGCTTCTGGGCTTCCACATAAATCTGGTCGTCTTCAACCAGTCTGCCAATCGTTCCGCCGCCCGCATCGATTTTTTCGGTGATGCTGCGAATATTGGCCGCCGATGCCTGGACGTCTTGGTAGAGCTGATCATCTTCAGACAGAAGTTTACCCAGCGTCCCCTCTCCGTTCGCCAAGCGATCGCTGACCAAATGCAGGTTTTTCATCGTCCCCTTCAGCTCTTCATACATTTCGTCATCTTTGATCAGTTTCCCGAGGGTGCCCTCTCCGGCCGCGACGTCTTCGGCCATCCCTTTGATTCCCGAAACAGCTACCCCTAGCTCTTCGAGAATATCAATCGGCTTTTCGCCGAGAATCACGGCGCTCGGAGGGAGGACGGGCGTTCCCTGCGGACCTTCGTAGATTTTGAGCAGCTTGCCGCCGAGCATGGAAGAGGCCATGACCTCAACCTTATACCCTTCACGGAAGTTGGTGGGGACATCCAGATCGGCCTGCACCACAACAACGTTGTCTTCCAAATGTGTGGATTTAACCACGCCGACCTGTGTGCCGCGCAGGAAGACATGGTCGCCCTCGCGCAGTCCGCCGACCTCTGTGAACACCACCTTGATCGGGTATTTTTTTTGCAGAAAGTTCTGCCGGCTGAGCACGATGGTAAAGACCCCCAGTGCGATGAGGACAATGAACATGAATAAGCCCACGAGGACTTCGATGCTGATATCTTTTTTATATTTGTCAGGCATGGTTTTCCATTCCTTTCTCCCACGCCCCCCGGCGGGTGATATATTGCGATTCTAAAAAGCGTTTGACGGTTTCATTTTCCGAGCGGATGAATTCATCGGGCGCGGCGTTTTCAACGATTTTTCCGCCGTCGATCATCATGATTCGTGTTCCGATGGCCAGTGCGCTGTGCAAATCGTGCGTGACAACCACGCTGGTGATGCCGAGCTCCTTCCGGAGGTTTTCGATCAAGCCGTCGATCAAGCGCGAGGTAACGGGGTCGAGGCCGGAGGTCGGCTCGTCATAGAGAATGATTTCCGGGCTCATCACGATCGCGCGGGCGAGCCCGACTCGTTTTTGCATACCGCCGGAAAGATCGGAGGGAAATTTTTCAGCCGACTCGTCCATGTTGAGCAGGCGCAGTTTTTCGAGCACGGTTTTCTCAATCTCCTCGTTGCTCATCTTCGTGTTTTCGCGAAGCGGCAACGCCACGTTTTCAAAAACCGTCAGCCACTGCAACAGGGCCGCCCCCTGAAACAGCACGCCGAAGCGACTGCGCATGCGCTCGAGATCCGCCCCGCGGGCTTCACTGATGACATCCTCGCCGATGCGCACCACCCCGCTATCGGGAACCAGCAGATGAACCATGTGCTTGAGGGTCACGCTTTTCCCGGCACCCGAAAGCCCAACAATGACAAAGGTTTCGCCCTTCGGCACTTCAAAGGAAACGCCGTCGAGGACGGTTTTGCCGCCGAGCCGTTTTGTAACATTATCGAAGGTGATCATATGTAGAACAACCGGGTAATCATGTAGCCGACAATCAGGATAAGCAGGAACGAGGTAATGACGGTCTGACGGGTGGCGCGCCCGACGCCGACTGCGCCTTCGCTGGTCTGCAGCCCCTGATGACAGGCGACCGTGGCGATGATGATGCCAAACACAAAAGCCTTGAACAGGCCGACGAACAGATCCTTGTTTTCGGCATAACGGGTAGCATTGTCCAGATAGGACTGAAACGAAACCCCGAGTTGCGTGGCGCCGACAATTCCGCCGCCCAAAATACCGAGGACGTTGGTGTAGACCGTGAGAATCGGCATCATAAGCGCCAACGCCACCAGACGGGGCATCACCAGAAAGCGGTCGGGATTAATCGACATCACCTCGAGCGCGGCGATTTCCTCGGAGACCGCCATCGTGCCGAGTTGCGCAGCGATGGCCGAGCCGACACTGGCCGCGATGATCAGACCGGTCATAAACGGTCCCATCTCACGAATCAT
>JAEIOF010000048.1 GCA_016342445.1 Verrucomicrobiota bacterium
GATAAACAGATGCTTATGACAATTTCTGAACAACTCAACACGCTCAACCGGCCGCTCGTTTCCGTCGAGTTTTTTCCGCCCAAGACGGAAAAGGCGCGCGCGACATTCGATGAATCCGCCTCCGCCCTTCGTGAACTCCACTTCGACTTTTCTTCTGTAACTTGCGGGGCCGGGGGCTCGGCCGACGGGCAGACGCTGACCATCTGCGAAGCGTTGAAAGCCGATGGCTATCAGTCCGTCATGCCGCATCTCACCTGTGTCGGCGCCTCGCGCGAGCAGATCGGGCGCGCGGTCGACGAGATTGTTGAACACGGGTTCCGCAACATCATGGCATTGCGCGGCGATCCGCCGCGCGGCGAGCAGTCGTTCACGCCCGCGCCGGACGGCTTCCGCCATGCCGCCGAGCTGGTCGCTTTCATCAAAGACCGTCAGCCGGAAATCTGTCTCGGCGTCGCGGGTTATCCCGAAGGGCATCCCGAGGCCGTTAGCGCCGAAGCGGATATTCGCTACTTGAAAGAAAAGGTTGATGCTGGGGCTGACTTCATCACCACCCAGCTTTTCTTACACAATCACGTCTACTTCGACTTTGTCGAAGAATGCCGCGCGGCGGGCATCACCGTGCCGATCGTTCCGGGGCTGCTTCCGGTTATTTCGCTCAAGCAGGTGACGCGCATGCTCGATTTCTGCAAATTTCATCTGCCGGCCGAGCTGCTTACCCGGCTGGAGGCCGCCAATGGCGATCCTGCCAGGATGGAGCGGGTTGGGGTTTACTGGGCGATCGAACAGATTACCGGACTCATCGAAGGCGGCGCGCCGGGGATCCATCTCTATCTGCTCAATCGCGCTCAAACCGCCTTCTTCCCCGAGCTCTTCGCCTGTCTCGCCCGCGTCCGCGGAGTATAAGGGCTATATCGTTTAAGACCCACGATCGTGGGTCTTAAACGATAGTGCTTGTTCCGATGGGTGGAAAAAAGTTTCCATTGTTTGGAAAAAAGAGTACCCATTCTTCCAATGATTGGAAAAATAACAGTCTTGCTTTTGCTCGCCACGGTCCTTGCCGGATGTTCCACGCCGACCTACGACGACGGAACGCCGCGCGAGTATTCTGATATGCCCTGGAACACGCCCGCGTCGTGGGAAGGCAGCATCGGAATTCCCGGCATGAGCGGATACGAATAAAAGCCCCCGGAATGTCCGGAGGCTTTTTTCGGGAAGCCGAACCGGCTTACTTCGCTTGAAGAATGCGGAGCATTCTGCGCAGGGGTTCGGCCGCGCCCCACAGGAGCTGATCGCCACAGGTGAATGCGGCCAGATATTCCGGCCCCATTTTCATTTTGCGCAGACGTCCCACCGGAACGGTTAGTGTGCCGGAGATCGCCGCAGGCGTCAGACGGGCCAGCGTTTCCTCTTTGGTGTTGCCAACCACATCCACCCACTCGTTGTCGTTGCGGAGGATTTCGGTGATCTCCTCAATCGACACATCCTTCGTGAGCTTAATGGTCAGCGCCTGAGAATGACAGCGCATGGCGCCGATCCTTACGCAAAGGCCGTCGATCGGAATCAGCGGATCGTTCTGCAGGATCTTGTTGGTCTCGGCATAGCCTTTCCACTCCTCTTTGGTCTGACCGTCTGCGACCGCTTTGTCGATCCACGGGATCAACGAGCCGGCCAGCGGCGCGCCGAACTGTGCGGTTGGAATGTCGCTCCCTTGCAGGCAGGCGGTTACCTTGCTGTCGATCTCGAGAATCGCAGAGGAGGGGGTGGCGAGCTCGTCGGCAACGCATCCGTTTAGTGAGCCCATCTGGCAGAGCAGTTCGCGCATGTTCTGCGCGCCCGCGCCGGAGGCCGCCTGATAGGTCATCGAAGAGACCCATTCGACCAGCCCAGCTTTGAAGAGTCCGCCAATCGCCATCAGCATCAGGCTGACGGTGCAGTTGCCGCCGATAAAATCTTTTTTGCCGGCGGCCAGCGCCTGGTCGATGACGGGTTGGTTGATGGGATCGAGGATAATCACAGCTTCTTCGGCCATCCGCAGGGTGGAGGCCGCATCGATCCAGTAGCCGTTCCATCCGGACTCGCGGAGTTTTCCGTGGATCGCGCCGGTGTAGTCGCCGCCCTGGCAGCTCAGAATCACATCCATTCCGGCGAGCGCATCGAGATCGAACGCATCCAGCAGCACAGAGGCGCCTTGTCCCACATCGGGCGCGGCCTGTCCGGCCTGCGAGGTGGTGAAGAATACCGGATCAATCGACCCAAAATCGTTTTCAGCCTGCATGCGCTCCATCAAAACGGAACCCACCATGCCGCGCCACCCGACTAAACCAACTTTCATCATAATTTTATCTCCCTAACCCTCTAAAAGGACGAAACGCTATTTGATTTAAAAATGAAACACAAGCCGCTAGTGTCCGCGGATATGAATCTGGTTTTAGCTGAAATGGTATCGTCGGGCGGGGTTTTGTGGGAAACCGGACACCTGTCGGAGAGGAATGTGCTGGCAGGGTTGATCTTTCTGCTTTTAATGTGCATCGGAATCGCCGTGGATTTTGCACTGGTGCTCTATAGTATGAAGCGGCCGTCCCGCACCGCCGATTGGATTCCCCCGCTCACTCAGCGCGCGCTTCCCGGACGCATCGTACTGATCCTTTTGCTGACCCTCGCCGGGCTCTATGTGGCCAACTCGCTGGCCTATGGCTTTCTCTTCCCCTCCGTCGAGGTGGAGTCGCACACCCTGTTTTTCCAGACGCTGTTCCTTCAGATCCCGGCCCTTGTCCTTTTATTCGGGGCGTTTCGCCTGCTGAAAATTTCCGGGCGGGAGGTGCTTGGTTTTGCCGGAGGAAAGACGTTGCGAATGCTCGGTCTCTCCGCGCTGTTCTATCTGGCCGCCATTCCGCTCCTGTGGTTTTACAGCCTGCTCTATCAGGTGGTTCTCGATCAGCTCGGGTACAGTTTCTATTTGCAGGATGTGACGCAGGTCTTTTTGATCCCGTTGCCGTGGACGGTGCGCGCGGCGTTAATCTTTATCGCCATCGGAGTCGCTCCGGTTTTTGAGGAAGTTGTTTTTCGCGGCATCCTGTTTCCCTGGGCGGTTCGCCGCGCCGGGCTTTGGCCCGCCACGGCGCTGGTCTCCCTGTTTTTTGCCGGACTGCACATGCATCTGCCTTCGCTATTGCCGCTTTTTCTCCTCTCGGCCATGTTCTGCGTCGCCTACGCCCGCACCCGCTCGCTTTGGGTGCCGATCGGCATGCATGCGCTGTTTAACGGCGTCACCGTGCTCCTGTTGATGCTGGCGGGCTGAAAAACAAGAGAATTTTTTCCAGACATTGGACGGTTTAATCAGTAGGTTTTCCATTCTTTGGAAACCAAAAGGATGAAGGCCGTCTTTGTTTGTGAATTCGCGGTTTGAAAGGATTTTTTCGTGGAAAAGTTTATTAGGCAGTTGGGGTTAGATGAGAGTCGCTACGAGACGGACGCTCTCATGCAGTCATTTTTTGCAGAAATGGACAAAGGGATGGCTGGCGAAGAGAGTTAGCTGGCCATGCTCGACGCCTACCTTCACGTCGATAAAGAGATTGAGAAAAACCGGAAAGTAATCGTCATCGACGCCGGGGGAACCAATCTGCGGGTGGGGACGGCCTTGTTCAACGACATCGGGGTGCTGGAGATTGGGAATCTTCAAAAAAGCGGAATGGTGGGGCTCGACAGACAGATTTCAAAAGCAGAGTTTTTTGAACTTCTCGCGGATCGCGTGATGCCAGTGATCGACGAGGCCGACGCCATTGGATTTTGTTTTTCATATCCTTGCGAAATTCAACCGAACCATGATGGCAAGTTGTTGCAGTGGACCAAAGGCGTTGACGCACCGGAAGTGGTGGGGTGCCTGCTTGGCGACGAGCTCAACAAAGTATTTGAGGCGCGCGGCATAGCGCGCAAAAAAATTGTACTGCTCAACGACACCGTGGCCACGTTGCTCGCGGGTGTTGCGGAGGGAGCGGCTCGCGGCGCAAAGGGCTATGTGGGCTTCATTCTCGGCACCGGAACCAACACGGCAACCCTTGAAAATGGAGAGGTCATCAACGTGGAGTCCGGCGGGTTCAACAAGGTGCCGCTCGCCGATATCGACCGTGAACTCGACGTCGCCACGAACAACCCCGGGCAGCAGGTGTTCGAAAAAATGATTTCCGGTACGTATATGGGCCCGCTCACACTGGTCGCTCTCAAAAAGGCTCCGCTCTCCGACAAGGGTCAGCAGGCCATTGCGGCGATGGAGAGTCTCAACTTGATTCATATCGACAATTTCGCGGCGCAAAACGGACGCGATATCGGCCCGCTCGATGACGCCCGTTTTTCGGAAGCCGACGGAGAGTTGATTCGGGCGGTCTTCGCGGCTGTCGTGGCGCGCTCGGCGCACTTAAGTGCGGTTAATTTGGCGGTTGCCGCCATTCGCAACGGGACGTCTCCCGTTTGCATCAATCTCGATGGCTCCACCTTCTTTAAAACATTCCAGCTGCGCGACCAGGCGGAGGCTGAACTGCAGCGGCTTCTGGAACAGGCCGGCGTTGACTATTTCTGTGTGCATATTGATGATGCTCCGGTGATTGGAGCCGCCATCGCCGCGCTGAGTCTTTAATTTGAACCTGTAAGAGGAAACCCGAATGCTCGACATAAAATTTATTCGTGAAAACGCCGACGTTGTCAAACAGGCGCTTGCTAATCGCAATGCCGAAGCCGACATCGACGGACTGCTTGAACTCGATCATCTTCGCCGCGCCGTCATCACCGAGGCCGAGGGGCTCAAGACCGAACGCAACGCCGCATCCAAAGCCATCGGCGGCCTCATGAAAGAGGGCAAAAAGGACGAAGCCGAAGCATCCAAAGAAAACGTCCGCATCATCGGCGACCGCATCGCCGTGCTTGATGAGCAGGTGCGCGAACTCGACGAAAAAATAAGCAATATCATCCTCTACATCCCCAATCTTCCCTCCGCCACCACACCGGTTGGATCCTCCGAAGAAGACAACCCCGTTCTTCGCAGTTTTGGCGAAAAGAAAGAATTCAGCTTTGAAGTCAAACCGCATTGGGACATCTGCGAAGAATTGAAACTAGTCGACTTCGAGCGCGGCGCCAAAATCACCGGTTCCGGTTTCCCCGTCTACACAGGGCAGGGCGCCAAACTTCAGCGTTCACTGATTTCCTTCATGCTCGATCTGCATACCACCGAACACGGGTACACCGAAGTTGAGCCGCCCTTCGTCTGCAATGCCGACTCCATGACCGGAACCGGACAGCTTCCGAAGTTTTCGGAAGATATGTACTACACCCCCTCGGATGAGCTGTATCTCATACCGACCGCCGAAGTTCCGGTAACCAATCTATACCGAGAAGAAATCATCGATGTGGAAAAACCCGTCAAACTGACGGCCTACACCCCGTGCTTCCGCCGCGAAGCCGGCGCCGCCGGTCGCGACACCCGCGGCCTGCTTCGTTTGCACCAGTTCGACAAAGTCGAAATGGTCAACTTCGTCACGCCGGAGCAATCTGCCGCACAGCACGAAATTCTCATCGCCGAAGCCGAAAAGGTTTTACAGCTTTTGGGTCTGCACTACCGCGTCATCGAACTCTGCACCGCCGACCTCGGCTTCTCCGCCGCCAAGTGCTACGACATTGAGCTTTGGGCCCCTGGCGTCGAGCGCTGGCTCGAAGTCTCCTCCGTCAGCAACTTCGGCGACTACCAGGCCCGCCGCGCCCGCATTCGCTGCCGCGACGAAAACGGCAAGCCGCAGTTCGTTCACACCCTCAACGGATCGGGCGTCGCTCTGCCGCGCCTCGTCGTTGCGCTCATCGAGAGCTATCAGAACGCCGACGGCACCGTCACCCTTCCCGAAGTGCTTCGTCCCTACATGGGCGGCCTCGAAAAACTCGGATAGGTTCCAATGCTTGGAAAAATTCAAGCGGTCATTGAGCGCGAAGGACTCATCCCTTTGGGCTCGAAGATTGTCGTCGGGGTTTCCGGTGGAGCCGACTCGGTTGCATTGCTCCACATTCTCCATCGCCTCGGCTATAACCTCGTCGTTGCGCATCTCAATCATTGCATCCGCGGTGCGGAGGCGGATGCCGACGAGGCCTTCGTTAAAGACCTTTGCGCCAGCCTTGGCGTCGAATGCGTGACGCAAAAAACCGACGTTCCTGCGCTCGCCAAAGAAAAAGGAATCTCCCTCGAAATGGCCGCCCGGCATGCGAGGCATGAGTTCTTCAGGTCACAGGTCGAAGGTCAAAAGTCAAAGGTCGTGATTGCGTTAGCGCATCATGCCGACGATCAGTTGGAAACCTTCTTTTTGAGAGCGGCGCGTGGTAGCGGGCCTTCGGGCTTGTCCGGCATGAAGAGTTTCCAGCGTTTGGAAAATGTAGACGCGACGCCCTCGTCGCGTCAGCAGTGTTCAGAAAACGCGACGAGGGCGTCGCGTCTACATTTGATTAGGCCACTACTCAGCGTTCGTAGATCCGAAATTTTCCAATGGTTGGAAAAAGAAGGGCTCGAATGGCGCGAGGACGCGAGTAATACCGACGAAACCATCCCGCGCAATCTGGTGCGCCATCAGATTCTTCCAATCCTTGGAAAAATCAACGACCGCGCCGCTGAAAACATTCTGCGCACCATGGAGATTCTGCGCGACGAAGAGGATCGTCCCGAAAAGGCCGCCCGCCGCCGCGAGGCGCGCGACAGGCTGATCGAATACGGGGTGAATCCCACATTCGATGCCATCGAAAAGTTCGTCGAATTTGCCGAAAAGAAAAATGGAACGCGGTTCCTCGATCTCGCAGGGGTTCGACTGATTAATGAGTACGGATCGGTTAACGTAGACGCGACGCCCTCGTCGCGTTTTCTTCATTCTGCCAACGCGACGGGGGCGTCGCGTCTACATTCGATCCGCATGGAGGAGGGCGCGGGGATTTTGCGGGGACCCTGGACTGCATCGGTTTCGCTCGCCAAGATCGCGGGGCGCGAAGTGACGGTGCGTGCGGCGGAGCCGGGCGAGCGCATGGAGCCGTACGGCATGGAGGGGTCCAAAAAACTCCAGGACATTTTCACCGATCTTAAAATCCCCAAAGCGCAGCGCGCGGCCTGGCCCGTCGTCGTCTGCGGCGGCGAAATCATCTGGATTCCCGGCTACCGCATCGCTCGCGGCTGGGAATTGGTCTCGGATTCAGACCCCGCGCTCCACTTGTTTGCTTCTAATGTTGATTGAATTTACCGGGCGGGCTAGGGTCTTCGCCAATTAAGGATTTATTTATGGAACCGAAAACAAACGTACCTGTACCGCCGCCGAAAAAAGAGATGCGCAAGAAACCGCCGCAGGTGAAGGCCCCGATGCCGATGCGCGGATTCGCTATCTGGTTTTTGATGATGGCACTGGTGCTGATGGCCGTGCAGATGCTCAATCCGCCGGAGGCCGCCAAGCCGATGGATTACAACCCCGCTTTCACTCGGATGGTTTCGGAAGGCCGTATTCGCAGCTGCGAAATTGTCCGCGACACCACCGGAAACGATTACGTGACCGGCGAACTGACCGAGACAGATCCCGCAAGCGGAGCCATGAAAAAATTCCGCGTGGATGTGCCGGGCGTCGATGCGGTATCGGAACTGCTCCTCGAAAACAATGTCACCTTTAAGGTGCGTCGCGCATCGGCCTTTTGGCCGGTCTTTTGGAACATCGCTCCGTTTCTTATCGGCTTTTTGGTCATCTACTTCGTCTTTTTCCGTCAGATGAAAAATGCCGGCGGCCGAGCGATGAGCTTTGGTAAAAGCCGCGCCAAGCTGATGAAAAAGGACGGTCAGAATAAAATCACCTTCGCGGATGTCGCCGGGGTGGACGAAGCCAAAGAAGAGCTGCAGGAAGTGGTTGAGTTTTTGAAAAATCCGAAACAGTTCCAGCGGCTCGGCGGGAAAATGCCTAAAGGGGTTCTGCTGGCGGGCGCGCCCGGAACCGGTAAAACCCTGATCGCCAAAGCGGTCGCGGGCGAAGCCGACGTGCCGTTTTTCAACATCAGCGGATCGGACTTTGTCGAAATGTTCGTTGGCGTCGGCGCCAGCCGCGTTCGCGATATGTTTGAAGAGGGCCGCAAAAACGCGCCCTGCATCATTTTTGTTGACGAGATCGATGCCGTGGGCCGCAGCCGTTTTTCCGGAATGGGTGGCGGACACGATGAACGCGAGCAGACCCTCAATGCGCTTCTCGTTGAAATGGACGGGTTTGAAACCGAAGAGGGCATCATCATCATCGCGGCCACCAATCGGCCCGACGTGCTCGACCCTGCGCTAATGCGTCCGGGTCGCTTCGACCGTCAGGTGTTTATCGATTTACCCAATCTGGGCGGTCGTGAGGAAATTCTCAAGATTCACGTGAAACGTGTGACGTTGTCCGAAAATGTTGACCTCACCAAAGTGGCGCGCGGAACGCCCGGTTTTTCCGGTGCCGACATCATGAATCTGGTGAACGAAGCGGCACTGCTGGGTGCCCGGCGCGGCGCTGAGTCGGTTGAGCAGGCTGACTTCGAAGAGGCCCGCGATAAAGTGTCGTGGGGACGCGAACGCCGCAGCCACATGCTTGATGACGAAGAGAAAAAACTGACCGCTTATCACGAAGCCGGCCACGCCATTGTGCTGGCTAAAACCGTTCAAACCGAACCGCTTCATAAAGTCACGGTTATTCCGCGCGGACGCGCGCTCGGTGCCACTATGCAGCTGCCGGAAAAAGACCGCTACACGCAGGGGCGCACCCGTCTGACGGGTATGCTGATCGGCCTGATGGGCGGACGCGTTGCCGAGGAGATCATCTTTAACGATGTCACCACCGGCGCGCAGAACGATATTGAGCGCGCCACGCGCATTGCCCGCGCCATGGTCTGCGAGTTCGGGATGAGCGATTTGCTGGGTCCGCGCAACTACGGCTCCGGCGAGCAGCAGATGTTCCTCGGCCGTGAAATTCACCAGAACGAAGTTCACAGCGAAAAAATCACACAGCTGATCGATGTCGAAATTGACCGGATTCTCAAAGAAGCCCACGAGACCGCCCGCGCCATTTTGGAAGAACACCGCGACAAGCTCGAGCTGATCGCTGAAGTGCTCATCAAATACGAAACCCTTGATGGCGATCAGGTCATGCACATGCTTGAAACCGGCGAAGTTCCCGACGCGCTCAAAAACGGGAAAATCCCTGCAGAGAAAGCTGCTGAAAAAGCAGCCGACGAGAAAGCCACCGCTACTGCGCAAGATGCTCCGCCAGAAGAGCCTGTCGAAGAACCTTCGGCCGAATAAAAGCTTTCTCTTCGTGCTCGGGCCGGGCAATCCCCGGGACGCCAACGCCCCGTTTTTCCAAATCCTGGAAGGCGGGGCTCTTCTTTTCCAGCCATTGGAAAACAAAAAAACCGCCCGGTGAGGGGCGGCGTTTGGGCTGTCTGTCGGCGGGGCCGATTAGCGGCGCGGCGGGCCGGAGCGGCCACGCGGCGGGCGGCCGCCTCCGCCACTCCCGCCACGTCCACCGCTTTGCGGCGGGCGTTCGGTGCGCGGGCGCGGTTTGCGAACGGGTGCGGGTAGTTGGAGCATTTCCGTTTCGGGATGGTAGCAGGTGAGGTGTTCACCGAGCAGTTCTTCAATCGCGGGCAGCTCGAACGATTCCATTTCGCAGGCGAAGGTGACGGAGATTCCCTTTTTGCCGGCGCGGCCGGTGCGGCCGATGCGGTGGACGTAGTCGTCGGGCCGCGAGGGAATGTTGAAGTTGATGACGTGGGTGATGTCGTTGACGTGAATTCCCCGGCCCGCGACATCGGTGGCGACGACCAGCTTGCAGCGTCCTTCTTTGAAGTCGGCCAGAATGCGCTGGCGCTTGTTCTGCGCGACGGCACCGGAGAGAATCTCACAATCGATTCCGTAACGGTAAAGGGCGTCGGCGAGGCGTTCGGTCTGATCGCGGCGGTTGGTGAAGATAAGCGCAGTGCCGTCGAGCACCTCTTTTTTGAGGATGTTGAACAGCAGCGGGAACTTCTCTTTGTCGGTCACCAGATAAACGCGCTGGTCGACGAGTTCGGTGGCGGTGTGGTCGGGTTCGATTTCAATTTTGCCGGGATCCACCATCCAGTCGGAGGCCAGACGCATGACGGCGTCGTCGAGGGTGGCGCTGAAGAGGAGTGTCTGCCGTTTTTCTTTCGGCGGGGTTTTGTAGACGATGCGGCGGACATCGGGGATGAATCCCATGTCGAGCATGCGGTCGGCTTCGTCGATGACGAGGACTTGAACATCCTGCAGGTTGATGACGTTCTGCTGAACGAAGTCAATCAGACGGCCGGGGGTGGCGACAACGATGTCGACGGGGTCGTCGAAGAGGCGGCGCTGTTTGTCGTAGTCGATTCCGCCGTAGACGGCGACGGTGCGGCAGGGGGTGTATTTCCCGAGCTTCTCGGCGTCGTCGCGGATCTGCATGGCAAGCTCGCGGGTCGGGGCGAGGATGAGCGCGCGCGGGCGGCCGACGGCTGGACGGCCTTTGGCGGCGCGGAAGAACTGGGTGAAGATGCCGAGCAGGAAGGCGGCGGTTTTGCCGGTTCCGGTCTGCGCTTTACCGGCCATATCCTTTCCATCGAGGGTCAGCGGGAGGATTTCGGCCTGAATCGGGGTGCAGTATTTGAACCCGAGGTCGGCGATGGCATGCATGATGTCTACCGGAAGATCCATCTCGCAGAAGCGGGTTTTCCCTTCTTCGGGTTCGACGATGAAGGATGACGGATCCCACGGTTTGGCGGGCGCCCGAGGTGCCTGCGGCTTTTTCGGCGGACGCGGCGGGCGTTGGCCTTGCGGTTTTGATTCTTTCGGCGGGCTGGCTTTGACTGGCTTCGGGGCGGTCTCTTTAGACTCTGACGGCTTATAGGTTTCCTGCTTTTTAAACAGTTTTCCGATTTTATTTATAAAGGACGGCATAGGCTCTCTTCTGGTTTACGATTTTCGGCATCCAATTCTGTATTGGGATGGGGAGGCCTCCGATTTTTGTTTTTCCGTTTATAACCAGAGGACAGCAACGACTATTTGTCGAGGGGGCGCATTAAAAAGGTTTCCTAATTATTTTGCCAACTCTAAATTGGCATTTAAAATGGAGCGCTTTACGAAGCGGAAAGGAAAGTGGATGCAGATTGCGTGTTTAGACCTAGAAGGGGTGCTGGTTCCGGAGATATGGATCAATGTGGCGGAGCGTACCGGCATTGAGGCCCTGCGCGCCACCACCCGCGATATTCCCGACTATGACGTCCTTATGCGCCAGCGGCTGAATCTGCTCGAGGAACACAACCTGAAGCTGGCCGATATCCAAGAGGTGATCGCCGGAATGGGCCCGATGGAGGGCGCGCGCGACTTCCTCGATCGCCTGCGCGAGACCTTTCAGGTCATCATTCTCTCCGACACCTTCTACGATTTCGCCGCGCCGCTGATGAAGCAGCTGGGCCACCCGACGCTCCTGTGTCACCGCCTGCGCATTGATCAAGAGGGCCGTGTCGCGGACTATTGCCTGCGCATGCCCGACCAGAAGCGCGAAGCCGTCAAAGCGCTTCACCTCTTGAAGTTCCAGGTGATTGCCGCCGGCGATTCCTATAACGACACCACAATGCTGGCCGAGGCCGACGCCGGAATCCTCTTCCGTCCCCCGCAGAACGTGATCGACGAGTTTCCCCAGTTTCCGATAGCCACCACTTATAATGAATTGGAAGCCGCGTTTGCCACGGCCTCCGCAACGCTTTAAAGGAGCAAACCTCATGGTACGTAAAGAACGCCACACAATTAAGCATCTCATCCAGTTACAGGATATGGTCGCCGCCCGCGCCCAGCAACAGGCCGCCCTGCCGAAACAGCGGTTGCAGCAACTCGACAAAAATATCGAGACAATGACCGCCGATCTTCCGCTTGAACTCCGGACCCACTTCAACCGCCTGATCCAGAAAAGCATCGAAGCGATTGTTCCGATCACCGGCGAAAATTGCTCCGGATGCGGATTCGTCCTGATCAAAACCGTCGTGAACAGCATTAATGCCGGCAACGAACTCAATCGCTGCCCGAATTGCGCCCGGATTTTGTACGCGCCGGACGTTCCGCTCACCCGCACCGCACCGCGCCGTCGCTGGGGCGATCCCATCAAGCGCGGCATCGAACGCTTTACCGCTCCCGAGCTGATGATCCCATCGCTCAAAGGAACCACTAAAGAAGAGATCCTGATGGAGCTTTGCGACAATCTGTGTGCGAACGGGTACGTAGAGGACTGTCACGACCTGAACGAAGCCGCCCTGCGCCGGGAAGCGATTGTTTCGACCGCCGTCGGCAACATGATGGCGTTCCCGCATGTTCGCGGCGTCGAAGGCGGCGGGCTGACGCTCTCGCTCGGCATCAGCAAAAAGGGAATCGACTTCGGCGGCACCACCAAAACCAAAGTCTTCTTCTATATGGTCATTCCGACTGCCGCCAGCGCCTTCTATCTCAAACTCCTCTCCGGCCTCACCCAGAGCTTCGGAACCGCCGAGAAGCGCGACACGCTCACCAAAGTCAAAACGCAGCAAGAGCTCTGGAAGGCACTGATTGCCGGCACCAAAAAGACGATCACCTGATCGCGGATGGTTTTGACAGCATCTTCTTCGTTACGGCGGGTTCGCGGTATTTTTATACAGCGTCACCCGCCGCGCCTTGAATCTGCCGCCAAACCCGCCCGCGATTAGAATTTTTCCAATGTTTGGAAAAAGTAGACGCGACGTCCTCGTCGAGTTTCCAACCCCTGGAAAAATTATTTTTCACCCTAGCGCCAGCGGGGTTTCCCGCCTTTCCAGTCGCGCGCGTTCACCGCCTTCTTCAGCAGGTCTTTGAGCGCTGCGCCGCCGCTCGCACCGCATCCGGGCTTGTCCGGATTATCGCGCACATTCGAGCAGACAAAAACGTGGCAGGCATACGGAGTCACTGATTTTTTCATAAAGCACCTTCTGTTGTTAACAGCAGCGTTTTCCAAGGCAATCCGCTGCCGAAACCGCCGAGCCCGTTTTTGGCGACGACGCGGTGGCAGGGAACAAACAGCGGAAGCGGATTTGCGCCGCAGGCGGCGCCGACCGCGCGCGCGGCGTTCGGGCGTCCGATGGCCGCCGCGATTTCGCCGTAGGTGCGGGTCTGCCCGCGCGGAATCTTTTTTATTTCCCGCCAGACCGCTTTTTGAAATTCGGTGCCCGCCGGGTTTCCAATGGTTGGAAAACTTTCCACCAAATCTTCCAAGGTCTGGAACCCGTCGATGGCGAATTCTTTGTGCGGCGCGGTTTTAAGGAGCGGCAGGGAGCAGCCGGCCACTTTTTCGCCATCGAGCGTCAGCGTGATCGGCCCCCAGGTGGTTTTAATTTCCAGGCGTCGGGATGCGGATGGTTTGGCCGGCTTTGAGGTCATTTTCGCTCGCCATGCTATCCAGGTTGGCTTCGTAGATTTGCCGCCATTTGCTGCTGTCGCCGTAGACGGTTTTTGCGATTCGTGTGAGCGTGTCGCCGGGCAACACGTTGTAGGTGTCGGGGGTCGGCGGGGGGATCTGGATTCGCTCAACCGGCGCGGCACTGACGGGGGTGGGGTCGGGTTTTTTGACCGGCGGCTGAACGACAACCGGTTTGGCGGGGGCTGCGGGCCCGGCCTCAACCGCTTTTTCGATCTGCTGGCGAAGCAGGTTGTTTTCGCGCGTCAGGCGGATCAGCTCTTCGGAAATATCGCCGGAGGCTTGTCCGATTTCGGCGGCGAGGGAGATTTTGGCCTGCCGGATCCAGCCGTCGATCAGCGGGCGCTTTTCGCTGGCGGGGCGCTTTTCGAGGTAGCGCTCATAGTGGTAGATGGCGCGGATATAGTTTTTGCTCTGCTGGTGATAAATCAGCGCCAGTTCGAGGTCGGGGCGTGCGAGCAGTGGATTTTTCCCCAGCGCCGTTTCGAACTGTTCGATGGCGTTGTTCCAGTGCTTGATCTGCATTTGTTCCAGTCCCTTGCGGACGTACGGATCTTTTTCATCGGTGGCATCGCGGCGCGCGTCGTTACAACCGGAGACTAATGCGGCGCAGAGCAGAATGGCGGAGAGACGTTTCATGATCAGAAGAAAAGTTTGAAGAATTTCAGGATGCCTTGTCCCCACGGGACGCGGTGGGAGATGCCGCTCTCTTTGCCTTCGAAGGCATGCAGATTGGCGATGTACCACTCATAGTTGCGAATCAGCGCCTGCTTGTTGGAGAACTTCGGGAAGAAGTGGAGTTTGGCTTCTATTTTTTCGGTCGAGACAAACGAGTCCTCGCAGGCGGTTTCATAGACCCATTTGTAGAGCGGGGAGAGCTTGAAGAATTCCAGAATGCGCAGGAACCAGATCAGCGGCTTGGCCGGGGTGCCGATGATTTTTTTGCCGAAGCCCGCGCGGTCGAGCACGGCCTGATAGTCCTCGCGCATCGTTGTGAAGTCGGTTGCTCCGATATTAAAGGTGTCGTTAACGATCTCC
>JAEIOF010000049.1 GCA_016342445.1 Verrucomicrobiota bacterium
ATGGCACGCGCTCGGAACCGATGAATATACCCATGAATGGCATTTCGGTCAGGAACACGGAACCATTACGCCGCGCTTCTATCTGCGCAACGGAAGTTTCCAAACATTGGAAACTCCGGAGGAACTCAATTCCGGCGCGGAGCAGATCCGCATTGTCGGGCGGGTGTTGCCGCGCTTTGATGCGTCCGCCGCAGGCAATATCGATTTGATGTCCCGGATGGGGCTTGGAAGCAGCCTGACGGTGAACGGAAACAACTCAAGCGGTTCCAATGTTTGGAAAGATTCTGAGCTGATGAAAGTTTCGTTTTCAGACGTGGATCTGCGCTCGAACCGAGGGGTCGGCTGCTGGGTCACTGGCGACAACAGCGGCGCACTGCTGCTGATCCGTCTGCACCGTAACGGAACCGCTCGCGACTACACGATCCCGGTCAACTTTACCGGGCGGCGCTGGGTCGAAATCCCGACCGGCGAACAGGCCTGGCGCATTCGGGACTGGGGTTGGACTTTGGCCACCCGCAAGACCATGGACTATCAATATGTAAATGCCGTCTCCATCGGTTTTGGACACATCCCTTCAAACACCACCTGCAGCGTTTTGGTTGAAGAGCTGACCGTACTGGCGGAAACCGCCGAGGCGCTGGCCGCTCCGACGATCACGCTGGGGGAACAGTCGGTGCAACTCAGCAACTCGATTCCTGCCGAAAGCCACTTTGTTCTCGATGAAGACGGAACGTTTACCGTCTACGACGAGGATTGGAACGCTCTCTTTTTCCAAACATTGGAAAGTGGCGAGCCGCCACAGGCACCATTTTTCCAAGCCTTGGAAACTAACCTGACGACATTTAGTATCCAATCGGCATCCTCGACCAACATTTGGCTGGAGGTCGGCGTGCAGGCTTCTGCCGAGACCGTTCACAACCCAGCCTACACGACAAGCGGTACTCCGAAAAGCTGGCTGCAGGCGCATGGCCTTTCCTCCGACCTTCTAGACGATGATTTGGACGGTCTTCTCAGCTGGGAAGAATTTATAGCGGGAACCGTTCCGACCAATGCGGCATCCATACTGCGGGTGACCCAAGCCGCCCCGCAGATTTTTGAATGGCAGGCGGTTTCGGGGAAAACCTACACGGTCTGGTTCAAAACCAATCTTCTCGATTCGTCATGGATCGATCTCGGCCCCGCTTCCGGTAGTTATACCAGCGACACCGATAGCGCGACCGGATTCATTCGGGTTGAGGTGGCGCAGTAGGGGCGTATCCTGTAAAAAGAGGATACGATCCGTCTGCACGGTTCGTTACATTGATTAGGTTCACTTTTTGGGGCTTTTTACACGGAACGATAGAGAGGTAGATATGAGCAACAGCTTGATTTTAAAAGCGCCGATGACTGGGCCGATGATTCCGATCGACCAGGTTCCGGATCCCGTATTCGCCCAACGCATGGTTGGCGATGGTGTATCGATTGATCCGATCGAAAACCGTCTGCTGGCACCGTGTGCAGGCACGATCACTCAAGTCCACCCCTCGCAGCATGCCGTAACCATCATGACCGCCGCCGGGTTGGAAATCATGATGCATATCGGCCTCGATACCGTCGATCTGAAGGGAGAGGGCTTCACCCCGTCTGTAAAAGAAGGAGACGCCATCCAGACGGGCGATCTGCTGATCGAATTTGACATGGACTACGTGGCCCTCAACGCAAAAAGCCTGCTCACTCAGATTGTGGTGACGAACGGCGAAGGGGCGACCCTCTCAATCAACTCCGGCTTTGTGAGTGCAGGGGAAGATCACCTCTTTACCGTCGACGCGGAAACAGCTCCTGCCGTCGAACAATCCATTGATTTGAATAACGTACTCACTTCCGAGCCGATTGTGCTCGCGAATCCGTTGGGTTTGCATGCGCGTCCGGCGGCGGTGTTAGCCAAAAAAGCGAAGTCATTCGACGCCTCGCTTGAGCTGGTTTGCGGCGAGAAGAAATGTAATGCAAAAAGCACCACCGCCATCATGAAGATGAATATCGGCTCGCAGGCGACGGTTTTGATCCGCGCGTCGGGTGCAGATGCCGAGGCGGCGATTGATGGCGTAAGCGCAGAAATTCTGTCCGGTCTTGGTGAAGAGGTGGTCAGCACGTCCGTGGTCACGGAAGAGGTTGCGGTGCCGGTGTCTGACAATCCGAATGAACTCATCGGAGTCAGTGCGTCTGCAGGGATCGCGATCGGGACGGTTTTTCAGCTGCAAAAAAATGAGTTGATCGTTGAAGAGTACGGTCAGGATGCGGCGAGTGAGCAGGACAAACTCGAGCAAGGGCTTCGCGATGCGCGTAGCCATCTGGTCGTCTTTTATGAAGCGTCCGCATCGGCGGGGGCAGAAATTTTTCAAGCGCATCAGGAACTGCTCGACGACCCGGAGATCCTTGAGGCCGCCACTGCAGAAATCAAGCGTGGTAAAAGCGCCGCCTTTGCGTGGCAGACAGCGTACATGGCTGAATCCGATAGCCTCGCCTCGCTGAACAATGTGTTGCTTGCCGAGCGCGCCAACGATCTGCGCGATGTGGGCGAACGCGCATTGAAGGCCATTTTGGGTCACACGGATGACGATCTGCAGATCCCGGAAAACAGCATCTTGATCGCAGAGGATTTGACTCCGTCACAAACGGCCACACTCGACCGCACCAAAGTAATCGGGTTTTGTACCGTCCAGGGCGGCAGCACATCGCACGTCGCGATTTTGGCTCGTTCGATGGGGCTGCCGGCCATTGCCGGAATGGAGGCACGGGCGCTAAAGGTTGAGAACGGCACCTCCATGATTCTAGACGGATCCAAGGGCGTAGCGGAGATCAATCCGTCCGATGAAAACATTGCGACCATTCAAAAGGAGATGAAGACACAGGCCGAAAAGGACGCCCGCGATCTCGCCGCTTGCGACAGCCCGGCAACGACCTCCGACGATCACGCCGTAACGATTACGGCCAATGCGGCCAGTTTGGCGGATGTCCAGCAAAGCATCAAGCTG
The DNA here is from genome assembly GCA_016342445.1 of Verrucomicrobiota bacterium. Lineage (GTDB taxonomy): Bacteria > Verrucomicrobiota > Kiritimatiellia > Kiritimatiellales > Tichowtungiaceae > Tichowtungia. The sequence goes on from JAEIOF010000049.1 coordinate 3,012, forward strand.
GGTGGCGGAGGCATTGGTCTGCTACGCACCGAGCTCCTATTCCAGAGCCGAAGCCAAGCGCCATCAGAAGAGGAGCAGGAACAGGTCTACCGCAACATGTTGACCACTCTCGGCACCAAAGGGGCACTGGTCGTACGCACACTGGATGTCGGAGGCGATAAACCATTGCCGTACCTGCCGATTCCAAAAGAGGACAATCCATTTCTTGGCGAGCGCGGCATCCGTGTCTCGCTCAGTCGTCCGGAACTTTTCCGCGCCCAGATCCGTGCTCTTCTGCGCTCGGCCGATGCGGGCGAGCTGGAGATCATGTTCCCGATGGTGACCACCGTTTCCGACTTCACGCAGGCAAAAGCCATTGTTGAAGAGGAACGCGAAGAGCTCGGGCTTCCGGCGGTAAAAGTCGGGATGATGATCGAGGTGCCGTCAACGGCGTTGATGGCAGATGCCTTTGCGGAAGTGGTCGACTTTTTCTCGGTCGGAACCAATGACCTCACTCAATACACGCTGGCGATTGATCGCGGCCATCCGAAGCTTGCCGCGCAGGCGGATGGACTTAATCCGGCCGTGCTGAACCTGATCAGCATGGCGGCGAAGGCGATGAGCAGAGCCGGAAAAAGCATCAGTGTCTGCGGGGGGCTTGCTTCCGATTCGCAGGCGATTCCGTTGTTGATCGGTCTGGGTGTGAATAAGCTGAGTGTCTCTGCCCCGTCGGTTCCTTCGGTTAAAGCACAGATCCGCACCCTGTCGCTGGAGCAGTGCAAAGAGATGGCGGCAAAAGCCCTGACCCTGACCGATGCAAACGATGTACGCGCGCTGGTTTCTGCCCGCTAATCAAGGAGAGCACAATGGATTCTGTTTTTACAAAAATGAAGAGGGTGAGCCGCGGGCTCTTCGCGAACTTGCAAAAGCTGGGCAAGGCGCTGATGTTGCCGGTCTCCGTGCTGCCGGCGGCCGGTATTCTTTTGGGGGTTGGCGCGGCCGACCTTCCATTCATCCCGTCAATCATCTCGTCCTACATGGAAACGGCCGGCGGAGCCATTTTTGGAATTTTACCGCTGATTTTCGCACTCGGTGTGGCGCTTGGCTTTACAGAAAACGACGGGGTGGCCGCGCTGGCGGCAACGGTCGGTTTTTTTGTGATGGTATCTGTAATGGGTTTGATGGCTCAGACGCTGGGCGTGGAAACCAAACTGGTTATGGGCGTGCAGTCGATCGATACCGGGGTGCTCGGGGGGATTCTTGTGGGAAGTATGGCCGGTGGCCTGTTCAATAAGTATTTTCGAATCAAGCTGCCGTCCTATCTGGGTTTCTTTTCCGGCAAGCGGTTCGTGCCGATCGTCACGGCCTTCTGTGCGATCTTCCTCGGGCTGCTCTTGAGTCTAATCTGGCCGCCGGTCGGGAACGGCATCAAGGCGTTCTCTGTCTGGGCATCCACGAGCAGCCCGGAAGTTGCTTTCTCCGTTTACGGTTTTATCGAGCGACTGTTGATTCCGTTCGGCCTGCACCATATTTGGAACGTTCCATTCTTCTTTGAAGTGGGCGAGTTTGTGAATGCCAGCGGCGAAACGATCCATGGCGAAATTCATCGTTTCATTGCGGGTGACCCGACGGCCGGAAACCTGGCGGGCGGATATCTCTTCAAAATGTGGGGACTGCCTGCCGCCGCGATGGCCATCTGGCACTGCGCGAAGCCGGAAAAAAAGAAGTTAGTTGGTTCGATCATGATTTCAGGCGCACTGACGTCGTTTCTGACCGGCATCACCGAGCCGCTCGAGTTTGCGTTTATGTTTGTGGCACCGTTGTTGTACCTGCTGCATGCGGTGATGTGCGGATTGGCATACCTGGTCTGTATTTTGCTCGAAGTGAAACATGGCACCACCTTCTCGCATGGGTTGATCGACTATGTTGTCTTGTTCAGCAAGTCCTCCAAGGGACTCGGCTTCCTGATTCTCGGCCCGGTTTGGGCCGGGTTCTACTATCTGCTCTTCCGGACGGTGATTACGAAATTTAATCTGAAAACACCGGGTCGTGAAGAGGAGGAAGAGGGCGGCTCTGCCGTCGCGGTGGCAACCGACGACAGCGAGTTCGCGCTACAGCTGATTTTGGCTTTTGGCGGACGCGGTAATATCAAGACGCTCGATGCCTGCATTACCCGCCTGCGCATCAGTTTGAACGATCCGGCGAAGGCCAATGCCGCGCGTCTGAAAGAACTGGGCGCGGCGGGCGTCGTGGTGGTCGGCGATGGAGTGCAGGCCATTTTCGGTACGCGTTCGGATAACCTGAAAACCGACATGCAGCAGTATCTCAAAACCGCCGGCCCCGAGGCAGATGCGGTCGATGCTGTGGTTGCTGCGCCTGTTGCTGACGTGAAAGAGACCGTCATTCAATCCGATCCTTCTGTGGCCGCCAAAGCAGCGGCATTGCTGAACGCATTGGGCGGCGCGGACAATGTCGAAGAGGTGACTGCCTGTGCGCAGACCCGTCTGCGTGTGAAGCTCAAGAAAATGATTGAGCACCAAAACCTCGGTCCGGAGCACGGCGTCAATGGCGCGGTCGAGCTGGACGGGGTCCTGCACCTGATCGTGGGAGATCAAGCAGCGAATTTTGCCTCAGAAATCGCTAAATAAGCTAAACCATTGCGATCTGAAACTGGCCTGCGCCGGGGCATCCTGCAAAAGGGGGATGTGGGAGGTTTGTGCCGGGTTTATACTCATCATGTTCACTTTGAAGGGGTCTGCCCTGTAGGTGTGTGAGCGAGTATATACAAGCAATAATGGAGAAGGTGCATATGAAATCCAAATGGATGAAAACGGCAGGAATGTTCACGATGATCGTTTTATTGGGGGCTGCGGCGAGCGCGGCAGATGTGACCTTTATCGGTACCAATGGCGCGGCCTGGAGCGTTACCAATAGCTGGTCGGACGGCGCGGTGCCGGATGCTTTCGATACGGCCGTGATTACCAACGGTTCTATTGTAAATTTTGATTACGGCACCGGATGGCCCGCTAACAATGCAGCCGCCGTTAATCTCGACGGCACAGTGACGACCGCCAATCCCGTGCGCTCCTGGGCGACGGTGTGGAACTTTGGCTCAACGAGTATCCTCGACATGGGCGCGAACTGGTTGATGCTTGGAGGGGGTGGTTCGGCATTTATTTTTGATTCCGGCGCGACCTTTTCGAACATGACTGGAACGTTAGAGCTTGGTGATAATTCGGACATCACCCTGGGGTTCAATCTTGCTTCCGATGGCTTTGATATGCTGAGTACCGGAACGCTGAAAATTTCCGGTTATGCCGGTCAGACCATTCTCGTGGATATGGCCGCTTATACCGGTCCGACCCAGAACATACCCCTGATCGAGTTTACTCATGTCGGCGGCTCCCCAACGGTGACGAATGCTCAATTCCAGACCCTGAATCTGGTCGTCACCAACAACAGCGGTTATCCTGCCAGCCTGCTTTGGGATGAAGAGGAGGATACGATTGTTCTCGATATGGGTGTCATTGACTACGACGTCACTTGGGACGGCGAAGCCGGCGACGGCCTCTGGTCGAACGCCACCAACTGGACCGGCGACACCCTGCCTGCAAACCATGATGTGATCGGTATCCACGGTGCAGCGGTTGATGCAACCGCTCAACAGTATCTTCCCTACCAGAGCACGATTCATCTGACCGGCGCGTCGACCCTGACCGGAACATTGGTTCGTGCCTCTGGCTCAACTTTCTATATCGGCTCACAGGCCGCTCTGGCCGGCGGAACCTGGGATTTCGATAACGGCACGGTGGTTGTTGATGATGGTGCATCCGCTACCATGACCACCTGGGAATTCAAAAACGACAACAGCGTCACCTTTAACCTGAGCGCATCCGGCTTCACCGCACTGACCCCGGGGAACTTGAACGGTGACTCCTCGATCAACAGCAATGACACATTCATTGTCGACATGGCCGATTTCGCCGGGCCGGCTCAAAATATACCCCTAATGGACTTCAGCTATGGCGGCACCCTGACGGATGCCCAGTTCCAGACGGCCAACCTGATCGTTACCAACGACAGCGGCTATGGTGCCACTCTGGTTTGGGATGATGCGACCGACAGAATCATTCTCGATATGGGCGTCGTCGAATATGACGTCACCTGGGACGGCGAAGCCGGCGACGGCCTCTGGTCGAACGCCACCAACTGGACCGGTAATACTCTGCCGGCGGCCGGAGATATGATCAGGATTGATGGATCGAACGTAAGCTGGGATGTATTAGATGCCAGCGGCAATCTGCCCGCCAGCTGTGAACTTCATCTGACAGGTGTCGCAACCCTGAACCTGGCCGCGACGCTGCGTGCAAATGGGTCAACGGTCTATGTCGGATCCTCCGCATCCCTGACCGGTTCGAGCGCGTTTGTTATGGAATCCGGCAATTTCATATTTGAAGCCGGTTCGACTGTGAATTTGTCCGGCAACTGCTTTATGGCAACCGGAGCCGACTTAAACTTCAACCTGAACGCCGGCGGCTTCACAACACTCCAGGCGGGGAATCTCTTTTTGACTTCCACCGCAAACATCAGCAACTCCACATTTGTTGTGGATATGGCTGATTTCAGTGGTCCTGCCCAAAACATACCGTTGATCGATTTTGGTTCAAGCGCGGAAGGTGGCAGCCTGACCGATGCGGAGTTCCAGACCGCGAACTTAAGTGTTATCAACGACAGCGGCTATGGCGCGACGTTGGTTTGGGATGAAGTAAGCGACAGGATCATTCTCGATATGGGTGCGATTACCTACGATGTCTCTTGGGACGGCGAAGCCGGCGACGGCCTCTGGTCGAACGCCACCAACTGGACCGGCGACACTCTGCCTGCAAATCATGATGTGATCGGTATCCACGGTGCAGCGGTTGATGCAACCGCTCAACAGTATCTTCCCTATCAGAGCACGATCCATCTGACCGGCGCGTCGACCCTGACCGGAGCACTGGTTCGTGCCTCTGGCTCAATCTTCTATATCGGCTCACAGGTCGCTCTGACCGGCGGAACCTGGGATTTCGATAACGGCTCGCTTGTGTTCGAAGACGGTGCATCCACTACCATGAGTGTTTGGGAGTTTAAAAATTACAACAGCGTCACCTTTAACCTGAGCGCATCCGGCTTCACCACACTGACCCCGGGCAACTTAAGCGGGGACGCCTCCATCAACAGCAATGACACATTTATTGTCGATATGGCTGATTTCGCTGGTCCTGCCCAAAATATTATTTTAATGGACTTCAGCACCGGCGGCAGCCTGACAGATACCCAGTTCCAGACCGCCAACCTGATCGTGATCAACGACAGCGGCTATGGCGCCACCCTGGTTTGGGATGATGCGGCCGATCGAATCATTCTCGATATGGGTGCGGTTGACTACGACGTCATCTGGGATGGCGACGCCGGCGACGGTCTCTGGTCGAACGCCACCAACTGGACCGGCGACACGCTGCCTGCAAACTATGACGTGATCGGCATCGACGGCGCGACCGTTGAGGCCGTTGAGTACATGCCTCTCCAGAGCACGATCTATCTGACCGGGGCTTCGACGTTGACGGGCGGGCTCGTGCGGGCCCAGGCCTCAACCTTCCTTGTTGGTTCACAGGCCGCTCTGGCAGGCAACTGGTGGGATTTTGACAACGCTTCGGCTGTGTTCGATGCCGGTGCGTCCACCACGATGAGCACCTGGCAGTTTAATAACGCCAACCGCCTGACCTTCAATCTCAACTCGGCCGGTTTTGCCACGCTGACGCCGGGGAACTTGCACGGCTCCGAGACGATCAGCAGCAATGACACATTCATTGTGGATATGGCGGAGTATACCGGCGGAGATCAGATCATCACGCTGGTTGATTTCAGCAACGGCGGTAGCTTGACGGACACTCAGTTCCAGACCGCGGACTTGGTTGTAACCAACAAAGGCAGCTATACCACTATCTTTGAGTGGGATGATGCAACGGACTCGATCGTGCTGGAAGTGTATGAAGGCGATCCGGCTCCGGTTGCCGATGACCAAACGGTCTATCTCACCGATTCCAACGTGGTTATTACGCTGACCGCTGACGATCCGGACAATGATCCGCTGACCTGGGATATCGTGCAGGATCCGGCTTACGGAACTCTTTCGGGTACCGCTCCGAACCTGACCTATACCCCGACCGGGGCGGCGGTTGCCGACAGCTTCACCTTCACCGCGCATGACGGCACCAGCCTGTCCAACACTGGAACGGTCACGATTCTCCCGACGGTTCAGTTTACAGAGAGCGCAACCGCTCCGAGTACCGATGTGCTGGTCAGCGTCTTGCCAACTGGCCCCGGTAAAAACCCCGAAGGTCCGCTGCTGTGGAGTTACGCAGAGGCCGGTCTGGGGCAGTCCTTCTCCTTTGATTCCGATGCGACATTGAGCGCAATCACCGTTCAAAAACACTTAGACGCCACCTTTGACAGCGACGTACATGTGCTGAAGCTGTGGATCGGGGAGTACGATACGGATGATTCCACCAATGAGAGCTATGTCGCGAGCGGGGCGAGCCATACGATTGGCGCAACCCTTCATACTCAATATATTGACCTGTCTGCACAGAGCTTCGCCAGCAACAACTACTACACCATCACCTTATCGTCGGACATCAGTCTGACCGCAGGAGTGGAGTATGGTTTCCAGATGGCCTTCACCGCGCAGGATGACGACAACCGCTTCGATATCATCAAGTTTTATGACAACAGCACCGAGCCTCCAAGTGGTGAAGGGATCTATGACGATGGCATGACGCTCTACGCGGCCAATATCTCAGGTGCAGTTCCGTTCATCTCGGTGATTGATCAGCCGTGGAATGATCTCGCCTTTGTCCTGCAGGGCTCATCGGAAGGTGGACTGGACCCGATCGGCGATATCACTTCAGGCGGCATCGTCGACGGCAAACTGCTCTTCTCGTGGGATACCTCCAATGGACAGACCTATAATGTGATGACCAACGCAGACCTGATGACCACCAACTGGGGTGTCGATCAGATCATCGTCGGTGATGGCGGAACCGTGACGGTCACCAATACCCCGGATTTGCCTCAGCTGTTCTATAAGGTGACCTCTCCATAATCCCTAGGCACCTTGTCCGGAACAGAGGGCGTGCCTGTGCAAAATGCGCAGGTACGCTTTTTTTATCCTGCAAATGAGGGATAGTGAGTTTTTTCGGGGCAGGCTACAGTTGACAGAGTATAGGCGTAGCTGGTTATTGTGCCGCATCGGCGGAGGACGGGAGCTGCGCAATGATTTGATAAAAAAGGAGTTGCTGTGAAACAGCGTCTGCATCGGTTAGTGAGTCTCGTTCTGGTTTCAATGTTCATGATCCCTGCCTCCGTGCTGAGTGCGGAGGGATGGAAAGATCAGATTCCGGTTCCTGTTTACGATGATGAACCCGGCTATGTCGATCTCTACTGGACCGCGTGGGAGCAGGCGCACGATCACATCAAAGAGCAGCCCGGCCTGCCGCAGTCGCCCTATGTGGATGAGGCGTTCAGCGATGACTCGATCTGGATCTGGGACACCTGCTTCATGGTGCTGTTCTGCAAGTATGCGCCCGATTTCTTCCCCGGCGTGGAGACCCTGAACAACTTTTATGTACCGCTCCACGACCAGTCGATTCCGGAGGGAACCTATCCGCTGAATATCCGCCACCCGGACAATCCCCCGCTGTTTGCCTGGGTGGAATCCGACAACTTCGCCTTCACCGGCGATACCGGTCATATCCGCAAACTGCTCACCGAAACGCAGTATCTGCAGAAGCACTTTGAGTGGTTCGATACGGTTCAGCCCGGCTGGACGTTCAAATCGGCCCGCGCGGAAAGCGCCAAGGTGGAGCTCAAGAAAGTAGACCATGGCTATCTGTGGGCCGGATGCTCCAGCGGCATGGATAACACGCCGCGCGGACGCGGCCTCTGGATCGATGCCATTTCTCAGCAGGCTCTTTCCGCACTGACCATCAGCCGCATGGCCGAGCAGATCGGGCAGCCGGAACTTTCCAAACATTGGAAAACAAAATACGACGAGCTCAAACAGACCATCAATCAGGTCTACTGGAACGAAGAAGACGGCATCTATTACGATGTGCACCCGAAAACGTTGGAGCATCTCAAGGTGAAAACCCCGGCCTCCTACTGGCCGATGCTGGCGGAGGTCTGCAGCCCCGAGCAGGCGCAGAAAATGGTCAAGCATATCACCGACCCCGACACCTTCGGCGGCAAGCGCCCGTGGGCCACCGTCGCGCGGGACGATCGATCGTTCACCACGCCGGACGGCGGCTACTGGCGCGGCGGCATCTGGCTGCCCACCGCCTACATGGGCACCAAAGCCCTCGAAAAATATGGATTCCACGCCGAGGCCGATCACGCGGCCGAAAACCTGCTGGCTCACATGTACCGCACCTACAAAGCCTACCAGCCGAATACAATCTGGGAGTGCTACAGCCCCACGCGCGACCATCCGGTGGTTCGGCATAACGGGCATGTCGTCCGCCCCGACTTTTGCGGCTGGTCCGCCCTGGGCCCCATCTCCATGTTCATCGAAAACGTGCTCGGTTTCCACAAAGTCGACGCGCTCGAAAACCGGGTCGAGTGGCGCCTCTACCGGCCGGGGCGGCACGGCATCAAAAAGCTGAAATTCGCCGATGTGCAGACCGATATCCTTTATGACGGGCAGGGCACCGTAACGGTTCAAAGCAGCGCGCCCTACACGCTGGTGATCAACGGAACGCCCCATCCGGTCAACGCGGGCCGCTCAGTGATCGCTGTGGAGCCGCCGCCGGAAAAGGAAGAGACCGGATCGCTTCCGGTGCTTGCCGCCTACGAAGTTCCGCAGTCGGTTGAGGAGCTGTGGGGCGACTACGACCCCGACCGCGAACCGCTCGATGTCAACGTGGTTCGGGAATGGAACGAAGACGGCTGCGTCATCAAATATATCACCTACACCATCGGCACCTTTAAGGGCGAAAAATCGACCATGGCGGCATTCTATGCGGTTCCGGAAAACCCGAAAGGCAAACTCCCGGCTCTGATCGAAATGCACGGCGGCGGCCAGCGCGCCATGATTGCCAGCGCCAAGCTCGGCGCGGAAAATGGATATGCCTGTCTATCCATTAATTGGGGCGCCCGCACAATGGAAAAAGCGCAGCTCGGCGATCCCAACACCGACTGGGGAGCCATCGATGCAACGCAAACCAGCCATAACAGTCATTACGGCAGTCTGGCCCCCGATCACCTGACGATTGATCCCTTTGAGTCCCCGCGCAACAACAACTGGTTTTTGATCACCCTCGGTGCAAAACGAGGCGTCTCCTTTCTTCAGCAGCAGCCGGAAGTCGACGCCGACCGCATCGGCGCCTTCGGCCACTCCATGGGCGGGTTCCTGACCGTCATGCTGACCGGAGCCGACCCGCGCATCAAGGCGGCCACGCCGTCGTGCGGCGGGAGCGGATCGGCACCGGAGAGCATCCGCAAGCGCTCGAATGCGGGGGCGAGCCGCAAGCATTCCGATCTGTACTACAAGACCATTGATGATGCGCAGTACACTAAACGCATTCAGGCGCCCATTCTCTACATGGGGCCGCAGAATGATTTCTGCGGAAACCTCGACAACATGTTTGCCAACTGGAGCACGATGCCCTCCAAACGCATCGGCTACACCGTCAACCCGCATATGAACCACCGCGCGACCGCGGAGCATGTCTTCCCCTCCATCCTCTGGTTCGACGACCAGCTCAAAGGAACCTTCGACTTTCCCGAAACGCCGCAGTTGACGGTCAACCTCACCGGGCACGGGGGTGTGCCGACCGCCTTCCTGAGTCCGGATCAGATCGACAAAGTCGCCAAGGTCGATTTTTATTATTCGGTCGACCACCACACCCTGACCCGTTTCTGGCGCACGGCCCCTTCGCAGAGGTCGGGCGACCGGTGGGTTGCTGTCCTTCCGCTCACCAGTGCAGACCAGCCCCTCTATGTGGTGGCCAATGTCTACTACAAGCTGGATCACAAAGTACTCGGCTACCCCTGGCTGCGGGACATGCCCGAAACCTTCGGCATCACCTCGGAAATGAGAAGCTTTATGCCGGATGAACTTCGCAGTGCCGGTGTGCACGGAGACGAAAAACGCGAGCGGATGATTCAGGCCGAGTTCGACTATCAGGACTGGTATCACCTCAGCTGGGACAACCCCCATCATTGGTGCGCCTACACCCGCAAAATCAAAGACCTACGCTTTGTCGGCCCCGATGGCGCCGCGCTGGCCCTGGATGTTCAGGTCGACCACGACCTCTCCTTTATTATTCATGTGCGCAACAACAGCTGGGACGCATTTCCCGGTGAGTCAAAAGGCGACTACTACGCGCTGGTCACCGTGAAAGGCTCTCCCGACTGGCAGACCGTCCAGGTCAAGCCAAGCGACTTTAAACCCGAAAACAGCCGCACCACCGAACCGTTAAAACATTGGCGGCACGTCGTCGAGCTGGGGCTGTGCGCACGAATCCGAGTCGATCGGGACGGGGGACAGGTTGTTGTTCCGGAAGGGAAAGAGATCGCCTGGAAAACGCCCCGCAACTTCAGAAACTTGCGCTGGGTCGGCGGAAGCTGGGACGCGTTCCCCGATTTCTCGCAGACCGTTGCACAGAAAGCCGCCGATGCCTCCGCGTTTGAAGATGATGAATTCCAAAAAGCCATTGATGATTCCATTGCTCTCGAAAAACTGGACGAAGCGTCCGCCGCCGATGGAAAAGTCTACCTGAGCAAAGAGATGGCCTTCAGCGTCGATAGCAATTGGCAGGTGCTCAACGACAAGGGTGTTGAAGGCAAACCCATCAGCGTCGGTGGAAAAAAATATCTGCGCGGACTGGGCGTCCATGCCGAGTCAAACATCAGCTTCCCGCTCAACGGTCAATTTTCCACCTTCCATGTGGTTCCGGGACCGGACGATGCCCATCACGGGCAGCTCGAAATGAAAATCCTCGTCGATGGAAAAGAAGTGTACGCCAGCGGCAAAGTGCGCAGTCCCACGTTTAAGGCCAAGCCGGTAACCATCCCGGTGAAGGGCGCCAAAGAACTGACCCTGATCGTCACCGATGGCGGCGACGGCATCGGCGGCGACCACGCCAGCTGGGCCGACGCCCATCTCGTGAAATAAGAGGTCACACTTTTCCAAACCTTGGAAAAAACCGCGTTCAATTTTTCCAATGCTTGGAATCCGCGAACCGTAGAGGGCGTATTGTTTTCCAATGTTGGGAAAACTCTGCGCGCCCCTATGCAATAGGGTTTTCATCCTGCATATGAAGGATGGTCGCCTCTGATCCCCGATGATAAATTATTCTTAATGAGAATAATCGATACAGCTTGCCGGAAGGCGATCCGATTGGGCGGGATATTTTTATTCTGCTGCCTGTGCGTGGTAGAGGCAACGGACTGGCCCCCGACTCAGGTCGAAGTTCAGGGCAGAACGACCGAGGT
>JAEIOF010000050.1 GCA_016342445.1 Verrucomicrobiota bacterium
GCGTCTGCAAACGTTGCGCTTGAGTACGTTTCAACATAGAGCTTCGAGTATCCTTTCTTAACGGCAATTGCGCTGATCTCCGAGATGAGCCGTCGCCCGGCGCCTTTGCGGCGATATGCACGGTCAAGTGCAAACCAGCCAAGCCAGACATTCTCTTCCGGCCCCCAGATATAGTGGTGCAATCCAACCAGGCCGGCGATTTTGCCGTTTGTGTGCCAGACGTAGTAGTCGCGTCCATCGTCAAGCGCTTGTTTGCGGCATTGAAAATGGAAACGCATCGTCTTTCTCGCAAAATCCCCTTCATCCGGATCCATTGTACGGCCTACAAAGGATGCGGCTTCATCGATCTCATGCTCAGCCATGCGGTCAAGGGTCAGCTCTTCAGGCGCGAAAGGGATGCTCGGATTGTATTTTTTCATTTTCTAATTCCAGTTGGCAGGGCAGGAAGTTTTTTTCATACCATCATCTGCTTTTCCTCTTTTGTGCTTCTCGGAAATAGCGCGTTCGGTGGATGCGCCGCTCAATATAGGTCAGGTAGTGAAACAGATGGAAGGTGCTGGAGCGGTAGAGTCGAATCCGTTCAGCGCGGGGAATCTGGCTGGGCTCATCGGCTTTTAGTTTAACCGGGAAGGGGATCACACAGGCGGTACGGAAGCCGAAGTCCCAGTCGCGGTCGAGCGCCACATCATAGGGCAGGCGCATGGGAAGCATTTTTTCCACACAGCATTGCGCGGCGTGCCGGTTGACCAGATACGCCGCCGTGTTTTTAAGAACCCGGGTGTTATAGGCCAGCTCATGACCGCCGGGAAGGTTGGCAAAGGGCAGGTAGGTTCCTTTCTTCTCGGCCGTCAGGCGAACCATGTCCCAGTGAGCATCGTGTGCCAAAACCGCATTTAGCAACGGGAGGATGTCTTTCGGGAGGATGGCGTCATCTTCCAGAATCAGCGCATAGTCACGGTTACTTGTGAGGAATTCACGTAGCGCTTTGATGTGGCTGAGGTAACAGCCGACGGCCCGTTTATTGGTCACCTTGCCCGTTAGAACCTGGTATTGGTGTTCGTCATAGCCCTCAATCGGTTCAGTCAGATCGTCTCCGTGAATGGCTTCAATCCGAGTGTATTCAATCCCCAGTATCGCGAGATCCGCATGCATGTTTTCCCGGCGCTGAGAGGCATCCTGCAGGTTGATCACATAGGCGTGGAGGGTGGATCTCTCCGGGGTCTCGATGTTTTCGATAGAGAAATCATTCATTTTGTTTTCGCATTTTCGGATTATTGGCGGCGGAGCGGCTCCATGGCACAGGCAATTGGTGTTACGGAGAGTTTCCATTATTTGGACTTCCTGTTCTCGCAAAATATTCATCATTTTTTAGCGCCGAGTCTCGGGAGGCAAAAGACGGGGAGCCTCTTCCCTCGGCCGTCTTGACCTTAATTGACTCAACTTCCTCATGTTTCACTGTGCAATCGGACTGCTGTCCGGTTAGAAACGCCCCTCTTTTCACTCCTCGCAAACACGTAGAGAGTGTGTGGGTCATAAATGGGGGGCGGGAATGACGACCGCCGCAAAGCGTGATGCGGTTGCCGAAGCATAGCAGATCATCGAAGAATGGAGGGTTGACTGTAACCGGAACCGTCTGCACAGTTCCCGGAATTACTTGGCGCCTTCGGAGTTCGCGGCGCGTCTCCCCTTAGGGGCGGCGATGGGGATAGTTCCCGTCCAATAGAAGAAAAACTAACCGTGCTGGACTCTCATTAGAATCTGTCCAGTCCATGGGGCGGGTCGTGTATATGATAAAATCTGTTGACTACTGGATTAGAGAATTTAACAACAAAAACATCGCGATCGTTGGTAATGCCAGCAGTATTCTGGACAAGGCAGATGGTGAGATAATCGACCGGATGGATTATGTGATTCGCATGAATCGCGGGTTCCCAAGACGGGCGCGAAGTCAGGGTCGCAGGACGGATATCTTGGCCATTTCTTGTAAAATAAAACGCTGGCAGCATCGTTTTTTCTACAAATCTCCTCCGATCATTTGGATGACTCCTAAGCGGGACGGGATACCCTCATGGGTAAAGCGCCGAGGAGACTACTGTTTTTACCCTGAAAAGTACTGCAATGACCTTTCTGAGGCATTGCGAAACGCCGGGCCCTCTACCGGATGCATGACTGTTGATCTGGTCTGTAACTATGCAACTCCTAAAAAAGTCAATTTGTTCGGATTTGATTTCAAAGAAACCCATACGCTTGGGCATTCGAAGTTGAAGATGGGCCCGCACGATTGGAGCGACGAAAAGAGGTTTGTTTTGAACTTGCTCCGAAAGAGTGATTCCCTCGGTTTTGAGATGGAGATTTGGTAGTCCGGAACAGTTGCCCAAATGCGGGGTCAATGCCCGTAAACTGTATGAGCTGTTTTATGCGAAAGGTGTTGTGCGCTATCGCGTAAAGCAGGGTTTTGCAGGATCGACTGTTTAATCTGTTCCGGCGTGAGCCGAGGAAGGGCATAAGCGGCATCGGGAAGCAGATGAGCGTTCTTATCTCGCGTTATTCAGCAACTGCTCATAGAGAGACAGGTATTGTCCTGTGATGACGCGTTTGCTGAATCGGTTTTTAACCGTTCGTGCGCCATCGTTCGCCAGTGCTTCACAAAGCGCTTTGTCTTGAATCAGCTTTTCAAACGCATCGGTGAGCGCGTCCGGATCCTGCACCGGCGTGATGATTCCGTTTTGATCGGGCGTAATGAGTTCGGTTGCGCCGAAGGTCGCGGTAGCCACCAGCGGCTTGCCGCAGGCCCACGCTTCGAGAATGGTGTTGCCGAGCGGTTCGTGGCGCGACGGGCAGGTCAGGATGTCCGCCAGATGATAATACGGTTGGGGATCGCACCAGCCGGGAAGAATCACCGCGCTTTCAATTTCCAATGTCTGGATCTTTTTCCTGATTTCATTCGCGAGCGGGCCGTCGCCAACGAGAATCAGCCGGCTTTGCGGATGTTTTTTCCAAACATTGGAAAAAGCCTCCAGCAGGTCGGGCAGCCCTTTATTGGGATGGAAGCGCGCGGCGCAGGTGATGACAAATGCGTCGGCCGGAATGCCGAGCGATTCGCGCAGCGCGGTTCGCTCGTCGGCGGACGGGGCGGGAATGGGCTCAACGAAGTTGCTGATATAGTGGACAGACTCTGCCGGCCTTCCTTCGCGGATCAGGTAATCGCAAATGCCTTTGGTGTTGCCGATCAGGTGGTGGGCGTGGCGATAGGCTTTGAGGTTATAGTAGCCGCCGAGCCGGGCGACGTGCACCAGCCCCTTGCCGCGCGGGAGGTGCGTCAGCCGGGTGGCGCGGCCCATGTAGGTTTGCACAATGGCCGGCGCGGCCGCGCTGGAAATTTTACGGATGGCAAGCATGCCGGGCAGGTCGTAGTTGTTGCGCATCGGCGGATGGCGTTGTTCCACCGCTTCATCGAGCAGGTCGGAGACCGGGCTGTTGAGGGCGTTGACGGCCAGCACTTGCGACTGCTCCGCAAGGCTGTTGACCAACCGCGCGTAGAAGCGTTCCGCGCCGCCGCAGATCCGGCTACCGATGATGTGAATGGAACAACTCATTATAAGAAGAGGTTACTTTCGACTCAGGCAAATGTTGGGAACCCTTGGGGCTTCAACTTCAGTAAGCGACTTGTACAAACGATCCGCTTTTTTGAATGCGGCCTGAATTGCACATGGGTTGATTTCCCAAGAAAGAACCTCCATTGGATAGTTGAGCAACTCAACAACGCCCTGCATTTTGTGAGTATTTCCTTCAAATGGAATAAAGGGCACGTGGTGCATGGCGGCGAAGATGTTGGGGTGTTGTCTGCCTCCGATAATGAGGTGGGCTTTGGCGATAACCGCCATAGCCTGTTCGCATCTGATCGGCGGTTTTATGATGAGCAGGTTGTGTTTTTTTGCAGTGCCTCCGCGAGGGCAATATCGGTTTTTGCATTTGCCAGGAAGACGATCGGAAGCTGGTAGTGGTCACGAATCTGCGTCAGCAGAAAGTCCGTTATGGTAGTGGATGTTTTTTTCAGTGCCGATGAGCCCGTGACGCCGATAAAGCTCGCGGGTAGATTGAGATCTTTTGTGTACTGATGGATTTGTTCCTGCGTTAGCCGGGGCAGTGCGTATGCGGCATCTGGAATCAGTTCAGCGTTAATGCCCAATGCATTCAGCTCGCGAGCAGAGACCGGTTCGCGAGCTGCGACATAATCCATTTGCCCGTACACATGGGCGACCACCTTGCGAATAAGCTCATTTTGACGCAGATCAACGGACTGGTTCAGAACGCTGACGAAGGCGCCTAGGTGCTTGAAGTAGTAGAGCATGCCCATTAGTCGAATCAGGTGGCCGGATCTGGAATGAATGGCGCCTTCCCCGTTAAAACAGACCGTATCAAACCCTTCGAAGATGCTTAGTGGAACCCGGAGCTTTTTCAGGGTTTTTTCAATGCTCGTAATGTCATCGTTGAGTATGGCCCGGATCAGTTTCGGTTCATGGATGCCGCGCACCCATTTGCCGGGCAGGGCCGGGATATCGAGCGGAACAAATTCAGCGTTGGGGTAGTTTTTTTCAGCAAGCAGTTTAATGCCGGATGATGTGGCCTGCCCGCCCCAGTTGATCGATGGGAATGTATTGATGAAGTAAGCGATTCTCATGATGATTCAGCCCAGTTTGAGCTTTAATTTTCCTGCCAGTTCCGATGTCGGGTCTTGTTCCAAAACTTGGAAGTATTCAGCAATATCGCGCTGTACATCCGTTTCGGGTAATTCGCTGAGGAGCAGTGGTTTTATGTGATGTTTTTCTGTGTGTTCTTGCAGAAGAGTTTGGTAGCGGGGCTCCGGATTCGCTACTTCCGGAATGAGCGTATAGACAGGCTTGCCTGAGGCCATCGATTCAGAAAGCATAGAGCTGCTTTCCGTTGTGCAAAAGATGATCTCTGCGGCCCCTAGGAATTTAGTGACGACCTTTTCCGGCTTGTAGTTGTAGAACGATGCATAGGCAACCTCCGGGTGGCCGGCGAAGAAAGCTCGCAAGACGTGCTCGAGTCTGGCCCCGGTTCGGCGGGAGGTTGTGATCAGCAACTGCGCATGGTTCCGTTCCGCCAGTTCGAGAAGCCCGGCCGCTAATTTTTCCATGGATGACCGGTCGTAGCGGTAGCCGGATCCGTCTCCGCCAATAAGGACAGCCCAAAGACGTTGCGTTTCCTTATGCAGCTCGGCGCGAAGCCGCCGTCCCTGCTCCGCAATTTCAAGACGATCAATTGGGACGGGACTGACTGACAACCTGATTTCGTTGGGTTCGGCAGGCGTGGTGCGGGTTGAGATTAGCCATGTGAAAAGTGATGGTGCCAGTCCGCGCAAGGAGCTGCAGTAAATGTTTTTTACCCCATAAATTTTTGCCAGCCATGCGTTTAGAAACGAGGTGTCGCCGCCGGTGGAAACAATCCAGTCGAATTCCTTTATGGATTCCAGATCAGCATCCAGCTTGTAACAGAAGCGAATCAGTTGGTTTTGAAATGCGGGGGAGATTCGACCGATTAGATTTTGGCGGTTGAGGAGCGCGCGTAATGGGCGTCGCAGGAACTTTATGCGTAGGCGTACGTTTATGATGGCGTGTTCCGTCGGCGCAAGTTTTTCAAAACTCTGCAAAACCCCTTTGCTGGCGGTTAAGTGGCCGGGGCGACCATCGTAAAGTATTGCGATTTTTTTCATGAGCGGCTTGTAAGCTCCCTGTAAACAGTCAGTTCCGTTTCAACCATATGATCCAGACTGAAATTCAATTGGATCGAATCTCTCATATTGTGGAAGGCGAATGCCAGTGCCTGTCCGATTTTTTTAGCGAGATCCCCTGCATCGCCGGGGGAAAAGAGAAGCCCGTTTTCGCCGTCGAGGATGATGTCGGTTGATCCGCCGTGCGCGCTGGCGATCACCGGCGTGTTCATGGCCAGTGCTTCGGCCGCAGTGCGGCCGAAGGTTTCCGCCTTGCTGGATGCCGCAGAGACAACCAGATCGCTTAAGGCGTAGATTTCACGCACTTGTGTTTGGGAGCCGACGAAGCGGATGTCGGCGCCGAGTTCGGCGGCCAGTTTTTCCAAGGTTTGGAAAAACTCCTCTTTGCCGTGCCAGATGCCGCCGGCGACCAGCCCGATAACGTTGGGATTCACCTTTTGGACTTCGGCCAGCGCACGGATGAAGGTGTCGTGACCTTTCCATTCGGTAATGCGTCCGACGATGGTGATGATGGTTTTTCCTTTAAGGCCGTGCTCCCGTTTAAAGGTTTCGATGAACGGTTCGTCGGCGTTTTCCTGGTTGAAATAGTCCATGTCGATTCCGCGCGGGACGTAGCGCAGGCGGGACTCATCGATTGTGTAGTTTTTCAGAATGTAGTCGCGGATGGAGGTGCTTCCGTAGATGACCCGGTCGCCGTTGGTCATGATGGCGCTGTAGCGGCTGACGCTGTTGAAGCCGTGCACGGTGGTGACAAACGGGATTTTCAGTTTTTTGTTGGCGAACCAGCAGAGCCAGGCGGGCACGCGGCTACGGGCGTGGAGGATATCTGGGTTCAGTTTTAAGAGGTGAGTTTTAAGTTTTATGACTCTGAAGAAAAAGGTGAGGGGGTTTTTGGAGCAGACGTCGAGCGTGATGTGCCGCCCGCCATCCGTTTCAATTTGAGACGCCTGACTGCCCCCGGCGGAAATAACGGTACTTTGATACCCGCGTTTAACTAGTTCGCGACTCAATTCAACGGTGCCGCGCTCAACGCCGCCTTGATTCAGTTCCGGGAGTATTTGGACAATATGCATGGGAAGGAAGTTATCAGTTATCCGGAAATAGTTATAAGTTATTTTACTTGGGATTTATCTGACGGCAGGGTCTGAATGAGCGGCCTGATTGATGGGTTGGTATTGGTTGATGTTTTGTGATACCAAGGGTGCTTATGAGAAAACGTACCATCCATCTTTCACCGCTCGTCCGCACTTTCGCTCCATATTTTGCATTGTTAAAACCAGTGAAGGGGCCGTTTGTCGGCGCGCTCGTGTGTGGTCTGATCTACGGGGCGGCCAGCGGGCTCGGGTTTCCGCTGATGGCCTATAAGATTTTGCCAAAGATTTTTGGCGAAGGGACTCCGGACAAATGGATGTTGATTGGTGCGGTGGCGCTGATGCCGGTTGCTTTTCTTCTGCGCGGATTGGCCGGGTTCGGGAGTAATTATCTCTCTTCGTATTGCGGAATCCGAGTGCTGATCCAGTTGCAGACCAAGGTGTATGCCAAGCTGCAATCGTTGCCGCTTTCATTCTTCGGAAAAACCCATGTGGGCGATTTGATGGCCAGAGTTTTAGGGGATACAGGTGGCGTGCAAGGGGTTGTCACGGGAGTTTCTAATGATCTGATTAAGCAACCCATCCAGTTTCTCAGCGCGATCGGGGCGCTGGTCTATTTGGCGGCACAGAAAAAAGAGTTTGTGTTTGTTCTGTTTGCGCTGGCGATTGTGCCGCTGTGCATTCTGCCGATCCGGCTGGCCGGTCGAAAAATATTGGCGAGAGCTCTGCACGTTCAGAACAATGCCGGGAATCTGTCCAGCGCGCTGAATGAAAACCTCAGTGCGGCTCGTGAAGTTCGAGCCTTTAATTTACAGAGCCGGGAAACGACGCGTTTTCACAGCCTGATCGAAATTATTGCGCGGCATTCGATGAAGGTGGTCAAATATACAAGCCTGTTGGCTCCCACTCTGGAATGGTTTGCTACGATCGGGATTTCCGTTGCCATTTTTTATGCGGCTCAGGCCCAGCTCCGGCTGGAAGATATGCTGCCATTGCTCACGGCGCTTTATATGACCTATGACCCGATCAAAAAGTTCGGCGCCATTCACAATGCGATCAAGCGGGGAGAGGCCTCGGTTGAACGTATTGAGTTTATTCTTCATGCGGATGATTCGATTCGCGATCCGGAAGATCCCGTTCCCTTCGATTTGTCGCGAACAGATATTGAGATGAGCGGTGCGGTGTTCAGCTATACGCCCGGAACGCCCGTGCTTCGTCAGATCGACGTGTCGATTCCTGCCGGGTCGGTTACGGCTCTGGTTGGGCCGAGCGGCGCGGGAAAATCAACGTTTGTGAATCTGCTGCCGCGGTTTTACGATCTGGATTCAGGGGCTGTTCGAATTGGCGGGCGGGAACTCCGCGAATACAGCAAGAACGATCTGCGGGCGCACATCTCAATCGTTTCGCAAGACACCATGTTATTCAACGACACGATCCTCAACAACATTCGCCTCGGCCGGCTGGATGCAACGGATCAGGAAGTTGAGGCGGCGGCGCGCCATGCGTTTGCACACGACTTCATTACAGAATTCGATGACGGCTACGAGACGCTGGCGGGAGAGCGCGGTGCACGACTTTCCGGCGGGCAAAAGCAACGGATTGCCATCGCGCGGGCATTTCTGAAAAACGCGCCGATTTTGATTATGGACGAGGCCACCTCTTCGCTGGATTCAGAGAGCGAAGAGAAAATTCAATTGGCGCTGTCTAAGCTGGTGCAAGGGCGGACGGTCATTTTAATCGCTCACCGATTCAGCACCATCCGGATGGCCGATCAAATTATTGTGATGGAAAACGGGGTGGTGCGGGCATCTGGATCACATGCCGAGCTTTATACGGACGACGATCTCTATAGGAATTTATACGACAAACAGTTTATTGAATGATGAAAAATCCAACGGTCAGCATTTTAATCCCCACGTACAATTATGCCCGCTATTTGCCGGAGGCAATTGAGTCGGTATTGGCACAGGATTTCACCGATTTCGAACTGCTTATTGCGGACGATGCCTCATCGGATAACACGGAGGAAATCTGCCAAAGATATGAAGCGGCGGATCCCCGGGTTCGGTTTGTTCGGCATGAACAGAATCTGGGTATGGTGGAGAACTGGAACTGGTGTCTGCAACAGGCGCGCGGGCGGTATATCAAGTACATGCTGGCGGACGATAAGTTTAACCAACCGTATGCTTTGCGCCACCTGATTGAGGCGCTTGAGCAGAGCGAGGGCATTTCGCTCGCAGTGTCCGCACGTGCTTTGATCGATGAAAAATCTGAACAAAATGGTCTTTGGGATCCTCTGGGGGCGCGCGATCGGCAGTTTGCGGGCAGGGAACTTTCGGTAGAGTGTCTGGAAAAAAACCTTAATCTGATCGGCGAGCCGACTGCGGTGTTATTCCGCAGGGCGGATGCAACAAGGGGGTTTGATCCATCCTTTCGCCAGCTGGTCGATTTGGAAATGTGGCTTCATTTGCTTCAATCGGGAGATCTGGCTTATTTGAGTGAGCCGCTTTGTTGTTTCCGCCGACATGATGGACAGCAGACCGCAGTGAACCGGGAGGCCGGCTTGCATCTGCGCGAATTGATCCGGCTGGGCGGTTATATGCCGGAGGGCCGCGCTCGACGGATGCATTTCCGCTGGATGTATCAGATGAAAAAGAGCGGCTGTCCGGAGTATCAGGAGCAGATTGCTTTGCTGCGCGACCGGTTTTCCTTCTTGTCGTACACGGCCAGCTGGTTGGGATATAAGTTCACCCGCCCGATTTATAACTTACGGAAGACAATCCGCAAACGGAGAAACCGCCTGGCATTTCGCCTGTTAAAACTTTCAAGCCGCTGGCGCGGGGGGCAAGAGGATCTCTCCGCCCGCGCAGAGAGAACCCGGCTGGTGATGACCCTGTTGGCTCGGGACGAGGCCGATGTGATCGGGCATAACATTGAGTATCATCTGCGCCACGGGGTGGATTTTATCATTGCCACCGACAATGCCTCTCAAGACGGCACATTGGAGATTTTGAAAAAGTATGAGGCCGCCGGACGGCTGCATCTGATTGAAGAGAAGGCGCTGGATCACGACCAGGCCCGGTGGGTGAACCGAATGGGCCTCCTGGCGGTTGAGCAGTATCACGCAGACATGATTATCCACTGCGATGCCGATGAGTTCTGGACGGCCTCCAGCGGAAACTTAAAAACCGAGCTCCTTAAAGAACGACACCTCGATTGCCTGAAGGTTCCGATCTGGCATTGCGCTTTGACGGATCGCGGGGGGAGCGAGTCTTTCCCTTTGGACATGCGTTACCTGAGAATCCCGCCGGAAGGGGTGCTTTCGGGGAACTGGCGAGACTTCCCTTCATCCTACAAGGTGATGTTCAGAACGAAGCACGGGGTTCCGCAGGTTGATATGGGCAATCACTGCTTGGTTGATCCCCTTGAAAAATTCCACACCGCGATTTCAAGCGACATGAAAATCGTTCACTTCGGCATTAGAAGCAGGGATCACTTTTACCGCAAGGTTCGCAACGGCGGCTCGGCGGTTGCTTCCAACAAAAGCTACAATCCTGAGATGTGCAATCATTGGCGGAAGTGGTATGCGCTGTATCTGGATGGACGGCTGGATGAGGTTTACAAGGAGCTTGTGTCTGCGGAAAACGACCTGTCGCAGGCAGTGGCAGAGGGCCGTGCGATGAAAATTGAGCCGGATGATTTTTTGGTGAATGGGTGATGCGGGATCCGTATCGGAGGATTGCAATAAACGAGGGCCACTCATCTAAATACGATCAGGAATATGATTCCGTACGGAAGCAAATATCCCAAAGGAATCCCAATAACAGCTGGAGTCTGCTCGTAAATAAAATCAACCCGCAATCACGTGTGTTGGAGTTCGGTTCTTCGTCCGGCTATTTAACCCGTTACCTGAAAGAGGAGCTGGGGTGTGAGGTGTTTATTGTCGAAATCGATTCCGAGTCTGCAGAACGAGCGGTTTTATATGCCCAAGAGGATTATGTTGGTGATATCGAATCGTTCGAGTGGGCGGAGAAGTGGGCTGGTGAAAAGTTCGATGTCATTCTTTTTGCGGATGTTTTGGAGCACCTGCGAGATCCATGGAGCACGCTGTCGGTTGCGAAAGATTTTCTAAAGCCCGGCGGGCAGGTTTTCGCAAGTGTTCCCAATATCGCACACAACAGCATTCTAATTGAGCTGTGGAAAAACCGTTTCACCTATCGGTCAGTGGGGCTTCTTGACTCAACACATATTCGTTTTTTTTCAAAACAATCAGTGGCTGAGTTGTTTGAGTCGGCTGGCTTGTCAATTTGCTCGCGGAATTACACAAGGGTTGCTCCGGAGCATACAGAGTTCAATAATTCCCTCAGAGAATTGCCGTGGATCGTGCGCGCGGCGTTCGCTGTCAGGCCGCTGTCAGATGTTTACCAGTTCATTGTCGAGGCAAAGCTCCCTCTTGAAGGCTAGTCGTTTTTCGAAAGGCCGGCCCGCTCAGCGCATCCCGCGCCGTATGCCTCCATCGCCTGACGGGAATCCAAATCGAAACGAATCGTGCGAGTTTAGGTCGTTTTGGCAAGGCATCGGCTTGACACAGGTGCTTGTGAAGACGGTAGCGATATCCGGGATAATCGCGAATCGTTCTGCCGGCGGACACGATGAACTCCGCGTCAATCCGGTGTTTCCACAGCAGATAGGTTAAGCTGAGCTGATCCCGGCGCGAATAGGTGATGATCAGATCCCACCACGCTACATTCAGGCGGACGATCCCGGGGTGGTTGTGTGCCCGGAAAATCAGATTGTTTTCAAAAAGACCAGCTTGCCTCGGAAAGTTCTCTGCCTTCAGGAGTTGCTCCATATTGCGTATGCGCACGGCGCAATCGCGATGGGTTTGAATACATTCATCCACTTCATCATATACGCAAGTTCTTTGAGGGTGTGGCGGGAGCGCGAGGAGTGTGTTATCCGTTATAAACTGATTGAGACGTGACTCCAGATGGGGACCCGTTATTTGAACGTTCGCATCTATGTAGATGCTGAGTTCATATTCCGGGAACAGAAGGTGGGTGTGCATTTTGTGCCATCGACAAGTGCGGATGGCATCCGCGTCGATTACTTTTTTTAAAGGACGTGCTTTCCAGACACTGCACGTTTTTAGAGGTTGGTTCGTAAAACAAACATAGTCCCAGTTTTCTGAGAGATAGCTTGGGTCGCGAAGCGTATCGTAACCTCCAACCAGTACGGTATAACAAACAACTTTCATTTTGAGGCCAAGCTGGATTGGCGGATGGTGGACACGAAGTCATGAAGGACCTCCTTCAGTCGGTCTTCAGAGAAATCGTGCTGGAGGCGCGCGTATTTCGGGGATGCGTTTTTGGAGGCAATCGCGCGGTCTATCGCATCGGAACAGGCGGAGAGGTTGTTTGATGAAACGGGGAAGCCTATTTGGTATTTTTCTGCGTACTCCTTCATCAATGGCGCGTCGTCGGCAATGATGGCTGGTTTTTTTAAAAATGCTGATTTGATCAGAATGCCACTTGAATTCAGGTGCCCCGGGTATACGGCAAAAACCACATCTGATGCGGAAATTATCGCATTGAGGTCTGCCTCGAGTTCAAGGCGGTGCATGTGAAAAAAACAGTTTTCGAGAGGTGTTTCAATTAAGGTCCGGATCGATTCTAATCCGCCTGCCGGATGGTCTTGAGGGTCCAGTGGACCGGCAAAGACAAAGAATAGGTCAGGTCTTTTTTCGGCCAGTTGGAGTGCGATGTACAGCCCTTTTCTTCTGCTCTGCACGCCGGGCAGTACAATGATCTTTCGCTGTCGGGCCGCTTGTTTTATTTCCCTGATGAGTTTGGGATCCCGATCGGGGAGGGCGTGGTCTGCGATGTCAGGCACATAGCGGAACGGTACTTTTGGAGAGAAAAGCTGATTCATCTCGAGGCTCAGATGTTCGTCGATGTGAAAAATGGCATGGAAATACTTCGAGTGAATATATCCGGGGCGGATTCGTTCTAGAACCGGGTCTTCGAATACGCCGCCGGCATGCCGGTAGATGGATGAGTCGTAAGACCACGCCGACCAGGGAGTTCGGAAGACAAGGTCGATCCAGCGTGCGGCGGAAGGTTTGTAGAACAAAGAGAATGAGGGGAGGTCTGCCAGAAACACATGGTCAATCCGCAGATCCGATGCTTTGCGGGCGTTTCGTATTTCTGTTGCCAGCCTTTTCCAGCGGCGTATCAAGCCGGCCCCGCGATAGAGCTTTCTGAAGCCTCTGCGAGTCGGCTGGCGGATTCCAGGGTGGGGATTGATGTGTCCAATGAACAGAAACTCTTCTGCAGAAAATCCGTAGGCATTGAGCTCCGTCCGAACCGCTTCAGGGTAGGGGCACAACGCAACAACGTCAGCGCCGGCCTCAATGAAGAGGCGGATATATAAACAGAAATGGGTGATATAATGCCCGCAGTCTGCGCGGCTTTCGGAATCCGTAATGCAGATAACGGGTCGTCTATCGATCTGAGATGTGGTTGACGGGTTTTGCGACATCGCATCAATCGGCTATCTCGACATTTGGGGAGTGTCATTGGGTGTGAATGCTTTTTCCCCGCGACTAAAGTCCAGCGATCCATCAGCTTTTGCTCGCCATTTTTTACGCCTCGTCGGAGAAATCGCAAGAAGGCTGTGGAGAGAGTAGCAGAGGTGTTTGCGGAGGGGGTTTTCCCAGAGAGTGCATTGCCCGTGCTTGGTCATTCGGTAGCACTGGGACCATCCAAAGTGCCACCATTTCATATAGTCAATTTCCGGCGTTGGGGATGACGATTGTCCGAGCAGATGATCGAAAAAAACGTCTGGACAGAACTGGATAGAATGACCGGCATTGATCGCGCGTTGGCACAGATCGGTCTCTTCAGAGAAAAGGAAAATATTCTCATCAAACAAGCCGAGGTCCTTTATCTTTTTAACATCAAAGAGCATAGCGCTCCCGCTCACCCAGCTGACGTTTTGCGGTGGCCCTGCGGTGAAATCCTGTTCGCGTGTTGCGGGCCCCCAGACTGCGGTGTTTTCCGTGCTGGTTTTTGTGTGACGGAGCAGCGCATCGATCTCGTTCGTCGTCACGGTCAAATCAGGGTTTAGCAGTAGCGCATAGGGCGTTGTGGTGAGACAGAGTCCGGCATTGGCCGCTCGGCCATATCCTCGGTTTTTTTCCAGCCTGACGATTTCCACGGATGGAAATTTGGCGCCGAGACGGGCTGCGCTTTCGTCCGGGCTGGCGTTATCAATGATTAAGATCGGATATTTTTCAGAGGTTAACAGTTCGCTCTGGCACCGCGTAATAATCTCGGCGCTGTTAAAAGAGATAATGATGACTGTGAGATCGGAGTTCATGTTTTAGAGCCTTAGCGATACAAGCCGCTCATTCAGCTGGGCGGAGAGGTCGATTTTTTTATCCGCTGCGCCGAGCGTCCCGTCGAAAACATGGACGGCGGCGAGTTTTTCCAGACCTTGGATGAGCTCCTCGAACTTGTTCGGGGTTTTGAGCTGGCGGTTCATCAGAATCTCTACATTGGCGGAGCCGAAACTGGCGGCTTCGCTGATCATCGAGGCGGAATCGCTGGTGACGA
>JAEIOF010000051.1 GCA_016342445.1 Verrucomicrobiota bacterium
AATAGACGCATAGGCAATCGCCGGTCACGCCCCGATGCCGCAGCCGCTTGCGGACAAACTTCGCCAGTTTGCATCCGTGAGTTTTCCAGATGGAGTCGACGCGAATGGTGGTCGCATCCAGTTTACAGGCCGCGCCCATCGCCGAAAAGAGCGTCACCCCCATATCCATTACAGAGGCGATCAGATCGACCTTGTGCGACAGGCTGTCGATGGCATCAATGACGTAATCGTACGACGGCAAATCAAATTCTTCGCGCGTTTCGTAATTGTAAACTTTCTGGAGCGCGGTGATTTCCGCATCGGGATGAATCTCCAGCAGACGCGTTTTGAGCGCCTCAACTTTTGACTGCCCGACATTCTTCGCCGTAGCCTGAAGCTGGCGGTTGATGTTGGTGACACAAATCACATCGTTGTCGACAATCGTCAGGTGGCCGACGCCGGAACGGATCAGCGCCTCGGCGCACCAGCTGCCGACGCCGCCCACACCGAAGAGAATCACGCGGGTTTCCGCGAACTTTTTGAGCGCCGCGTCACCAATGAGCAGTTCGGTACGGTGGAATGCCGGATATTTTTTCATAAGCCTCTCTCAAAAGCGGGAGAGTATAGCGAACTTTTTTCCAATGGTTGGAAAAAAGTGCATCGGATTTCCCAAGGTCCGGAAAAACAAAAACGGGCGGCCCGATCATTCGAGCCACCCGAATTTTTCTGCTGTTTCACTCAGCCATACATACGGCGATGAGTGAACCGCCGCGCACCGCCGATCACGAAACTGGCAGCCGCTAACAGTCCGATTGTGGACGGTTCGGGAACCGCGACAATGCTTCCAGTAGATGGCGTCCAGCCAGTGCTGGCCCCAGCAATGCCAATACTATCGAGGGCTTCGGGCGGTCCACCAAGCGAATTGGAATAGTCCTGAATCACAAACTCCCAAATTTCACCTGCCTGAAAGATGTTGTCCACAATCATGCTTTCGGAAACGAGCGGCGTGTTGAATCCAACACTGTCAATCTTGAATGCCAACCCTGTGGAGAAACCGACTTCCCCCAGCAGCTCATCCACATTGGTCAGCATGGTTTCCGGATCAGCCACGTAATAAACGGCAGCCCAGTCCTGTCCAGTCAGATTTTGAATCTGAATCTGAAAATTCAAACCCGCTTCCTTATCGACCGGGCAGGGATTAAATGACACCGGCCCCAAATTTACAGAAGTAATTAGCTGCGTCTGAGGAAATCCCACCCCCAGTTCGTGAGCCGGGCCCTCAAGAACCCAATCGTCCTGTCGGGAATCTGGAGTGGTGTAGACGTTAACGGAACGGGCATTGGCCGCAAGCGGCTGGAGCGCAATCAGCGCACCGAGAAGAATCAAGATAGCTCTCATTTTCCTCTCCTTTGGTTAAGGTTTCTTGAACCGAACAGACCGAGCCTACTCTCGGAAATAAGGGGTGCAAGAAAAAAAATACCTACCGAACTGTAAGGGTTTATATAATATTTTAAAGAAATCAGCCACGCAGCTCTGTAGAGGAAATATCCTCGCGGAATTTAGATTCCGGAATTGCTTCAAAAAGACCCTCGAAGCCCTTCGGTAATTCCAGATTTTCCAAAGTCTGCCACTCCCCACCGTGCTGCCGTCCCGCAACGAGGAATGATGTTTCCGATGTTTGGAAGTTTTCCCACTCATCCCCTTTGGCGTAGTCGACAAGACGGGCGGCGGTGTCGTAGCCGAGGACAAAGGTGGTGTTCGGGAAGAGTTCCGCCTTCTGCACAAAGCGCGGGGCGTGCGTGAGCGCAACCGGAATGTCTTTGATCGCTGAGGCGCGGCGCAGGATTTCATCCTCCGGAAGCTCGGGCTTGTCGACGTTGACGAAGGAGAGCTCAAAAACGCCTCGCAGCCCGGTCCTCTCTTCAGCAACCTGAAGCAGGTTGCAATGGCCCTGATGAACCGGATTAAAGGAGCCGGGAAGCATCAGTCCCCTTTCCGCGCCGACGGCATGGGCGATCAGTACGAGAATCCATTCGCTAAGGAGCGCCTCCTGCTCCCGGCGGGAGGTTTTGGAGAAGTGGAGCGAGTAGAGCTTTTCGGCCTTGGCAGTTTTGATGCCGATGAAGGCGCGGTCATTCCCGCGCCGCTCGCGGTCAGTTTGCAAAGCAGATGTGCATGCGATTCCAATTTTTCCAATGCTTGGAAAATCCGCATCTCTTTTTTCCAATGCTTGGAAAAATGCCCTCTCCGCAAGCGCGCGGGCAGTTGCCGGAGAAACAGATTGTTCCACCTTTTCGCCAAGGAAGCGCTCGAGAGCTTCCGGCGAATAGGGAATCTGCGCGTCGACGACGAAGCGCGACGCGCCCGGGGTGGTGAGCAGCGCATTGAGCGCAGTTGATCCGCCGCCGGTGGTAACGAGCACCGCCTTGTGGCCGGAATCGAGAATGCGCTCTATGCGATCCGCATTCACTCCACCACGGTCACAGAGGTGATTTCGATGACGTCGTCGGGGACATCGCCGCGTCCGGTCGGAACGCCTTTGATGGCATCGACGACGTCCATGCCTTCGACGACTTTGCCGAAGACGCAATAGCCCCAACCCTGTGCGGTCGGCGCTTTGAAGTCGAGGAATCCGTTGTCGACGACATTGATGAAGAACTGCGCGCCCGCGCTATGCGGATCGGAGGTGCGAGCCATGGCAATGGATCCCCGCACATTTTTGAGTCCGTTGTTGGCTTCGTTGTCGACCTTGGACGGAGCTCTCTTTTCAGTCATGTTGGCCGTCATGCCGCCGCCCTGAATCATGAAGCCATTGATGACGCGGTGGAAGATGGTACCGCTGTAGTGCCCGCTGTTCACGTAGCTGAGGAAGTTGGCGACGGTGTTCGGGGCTTTTTCGGCATCGAGTTCAATCTTGATATCGCCTTTGGTGGTTTTCATTAAAATCATGGTTTTGGATTCCTTTATAGCTTCTGGTTCTTTTGCAATTTCCATTTCGATTTCCGGATTCGAGCACCCCGCAAAAAGAAAGGTTGCCGCGACCAGACTGAACAGAATTTTCAGGTTGTTTTTCATGCGCAAAAACCTATGGATGTTTGGGTCGGTTGTCGATAAAGTTCGTTTTCAATTTAGAAACGAGGAACCCTCCGTGAAAAATGAAGCATCTGCCATTCTTTTGATCTCATGCCCCGATCAACAGGGGATTGTCTGCACCGTGACCGATTTTCTGATGCGCCACAACGGCAACATCATTGATCTGGAGCAACACACGGACACCGAGGAAGCTGCTTTCTTCATGCGGGTGGAGTGGGAGCTCAATGAGTTCGCCCTGCCTCGTGACCAGATCAGTGAAAAGTTCAGTCTGATCGCGGCTCGTTTCGACATGAAGGTTGATCTCCATTTTTCGGACTACAAACCGCGCATGGCGATTTTCGTTTCCAAATTCCCGCACTGCCTGCTCGATCTGTTGGCGCGCCAGAGCTCCGGCGACCTGAACTGCGAAATCCCACTGATCATCAGCAACCATCCCGATCTCGAAACGATTGCAAAAATGCACGGAATTGCATTTCACTGTCTCCCGGTCTCAAAAGAGAACAAGGCGGAGCAGGAAGCCTCGCAGCTGGAGCTACTCAAACAAAACAACATTGATGTGATTGTGATGGCGCGCTACATGCAGATTCTCTCCGACGATTTCTGCCGCAGCTTCCCCAACCGAATCATCAATATTCACCATTCGTTCCTGCCCGCCTTCGTGGGGGCCAAGCCGTACCACTCGGCTCACCAGCGCGGGGTCAAAATCGTCGGCGCCACCAGCCACTACGCCACCGGCGACCTCGACGAGGGGCCGATCATTGAGCAGGAAGTGATGCGCGTGTCGCACAAGGATTCGGTGGAGAGCCTCATCCGCAAAGGTCGCGACCTCGAAAAGATGGTGCTGGCTCGCGCAATCTGGGCGCACTTGCAAAACAAAGTGCTGGTCTATAAAAACCGCACCGTTATTTTCAGCTAAACGGTTTTCTTCACCATGACGCCAAAACTCCACAGACAAATTCGTGCGCCGTTTGAGCGCGGTGCCATCCACGTTGCGATGGCGCTCGTCCCCCGCCTGCCCCGCCACGGCGTGCTGGGACTGGCCAACTTCGGAGGTTGGGCAGGCTATCATTTTGACCGGCGCGGGTGCCGCATTGGCCGGGCCAATCTCGACATTGTCTTTGGCGACACCAAAAGCCCTGCCGAGAAAAATTGGATCCTGAAAACCTCATTTATCACCATGGCGCGTACACTGCTCGACACCTTTTGGTTTGCGCATAACCCCGCCGAACGGCTGGAAATGTATGTGGATGTGGACGACAGCTCGCAGATCTTTTTTGAAGACAAAGCGCACATCTGCATCACCGCCCATTTCGGTAACTGGGAAATTATCGGTCAGATGAGCGGACATAAGGGCCGCCCGCTCAGCAGCATCGCCACGCCGGTGAAAAACGATACCGTCAACAAACACTTCATCCGGGCGCGCGAGGCGACAGGGCAGAAAATTATTCCGCGCGCCGGGGCGCTGCGCAAACTGATCAAGGTGCTGCGCGAAGGCGGCAAGACTGCGTTTCTAGCCGACCAGAACACCACGGAAGCCGAAGGCGGAATCTGGATCGACTGCTTCGGACTGCCCGCACTCGTTACGGCCGCGCCGGCCGCGCTGGCCGGACGGACAAAAACAGAGATTCTGGTTGGATTTTGCGTCCCTCAGCCGCACGGCCGCTACCGTATTTATGCCGCCGGACAACTCTCGCCACCGGAAACCGTGAACGAGGAAACCGTGAAAGCCCTGACGGAACAGATCAATGCGATCATGGAACAGGAGATTATCCAAAACCCGCAGTACTGGCTCTGGATGTACAAACGCTGGAAGACAAAAAAACCCGGCGAAGAGTCCGCCGGGTTTCCTTGGTATTCCGATACCCCTAGAGTCGCGTGCCCGACGGAATAACAGTGCCCTTCGGAATGACGATGACCCCGTCGCGAACAACATATAATGCGGTCTGTTCGCCCTCCTGCTTGCCATCCGGTGAAATATAAACGCTGTCGCCAATGCGGACATTTTTATCAATGATGGCATTTTTGATATAGCAGTCTTTACCGATTCCGAGCGAAACGTGATTTCCGACCGATGACGATTCGTGTTCGAAATAATCGGAACCCATGATGACCGAATGCTCAATCACCGTCCCGTCGCCGATCACCGCGCGCGTCCCAATCACGGAGTGCAAAATTCGGTGTCCCGAAACGATGCACCCTTCCGCAAGCAGACAGCGATTAAGATCGCAACAGTTGATTTTTGACGGCGGCAAATAACGCATATGGGTATAGATCGGCGCTTCAGCGGCATAGAAGGTGAACTCGGGGATCAGGTCGGTCAGCGCCAGATTGGCTTCATGGAACATGCCGATCGTTCCAATATCTTTCCAGTAGCCCTCAAAGATGTGGCTGTAAACGTTCTTTTCTTTGATCGCGGCCGGAATGATGTTCTTTCCGAAGTCGGTGTCATCGTTGGAGCAAAGAATTTCCGTCAGCACCTTGGTATTAAAAATATAAATCCCCATGCTGGCGAGATAGAGCTCGTCGTCATACATCGGCGCGCGCAACGCATCGAGCGCGGGCGTATTGCCCGGTTTTTCAGCGAACTTTACGATTTGGCCGTTATCATCCACTTGCATGATGCCCAGATCGAACGCCTCACGGCGCGGAACCGGTTTGGTGCAGATCGTGACGTCCGCCCCTCGCTCAATGTGCTCCGCGATCACTTTGGCAAAATCCATGCGGTAGAGCTGATCGCCGGAAAGGATCACAACGATATCCGGTTCGCTGGCCATGTAATGCTTCATTGATTGGCGGACAGCGTCGGCTGTCCCCTGAAACCAGCCGCTAGACGTCGGGGTCTGCTCTGCTGCCAGCATCCGCACATATCCCTTCGAAAACTGATCGAAGATATACGTGGACTGAATATGCCGGTGCAGCGACATGCTGTTGAACTGGGTGAGCAGGTAAATCGAGTTAATCCCGCTATTGATGCAATTGCTGATGGGAATATCCACGAGCCGATACTTGCCGGCGATCGGAACTGCGGGTTTAGCGCGATCCTGTGTGAGAGGTTGAAGACGAGTTCCTGCGCCACCACCAAGAATCAGACCCACTGCTTTTATACCCATCGAGAATCCCCTTGTTAAGAACTGTTTATAATTGGTGTTCATGCTAAACGCCGAACCGCACCCGCCGCCAGAACAAAATCACCAAGGCCCTAAATATTCGTTGTTTTTTAAATGGCTGCAAGAATCCGGCGCACTTTATCCAAGGATTGGAGAAAATCAGAAGGTTTTTTCCAATGGCCGGAAGGTTTTGAGGTGGTCGTAGGCCGTGAGGTCGAGATGAATGGGCGTGATGGAGACATAGCCGTCGCTCACGGCATGAATATCGATGTCGTCGCCGTCATCCTGAACTTCGAGTTCGCCGTCGAGCCAGTAGTAGATTCGTCCGCGCGGATCGAGACGCTTATGGAATTTTTCAATGAAGCGCGAGCGCCCCATCCGGGTCACCTTGATGCCTTTGAGTTCTTCGTACGGCAGATTCGGCAGGTTGATGTTAAGAAGCACGCCGGGCGGCGGCGGATTCTCAATAATTTTTTCTGTTAGCTCCGCGACCACTCGTCTGGCCATTTCCCACTGCGGATCGACGTAGGTGCAGAGCGAAAAGGCGACGCCGGGGATTCCCAGAATAACCCCTTCGGTCGCGGCGGAGACGGTGCCGGAGTAAATGACGCTGATACCGGTGTTAGAGCCGAGGTTAATCCCGCTCAAAACAAGATCCGGCGGGGCGTCTTTCATCAGCGCACAGACAGCCAGCTTGATACAGTCGGCGGGAGTTCCGCCAATGGCATCCCCGAAAAAGACACCGTCTTTTTCAACCGGCGTGCATTTAATCGGATCCGCCAATGTGATGGCGTGTCCCGCCGCGCTGCGCTCCACATCAGGTGCAATAACCCGTAGCTCACCCAGTTCTTTCACCGCACTGTGAAGCACAGAAATACCGGGTGCGTGAATCCCATCATCGTTACAAAGAAGAATTTTCATAAGCGATTACTGCCAGACAAAAGCGGGTTCGAGAACGGGATCGTAGGATTCGTGGATGGGGATGAAAAATGTGACGGCCTCAAACACTCCGACGCCGGTTCGGCCAACCCCCATGATGACGCCAGCCGGAATGCCTACGGGGATCACCGCCCACCAGCCTTTGTCGTGGCCGGATTTAATCATCTGCCGCGGGATCTCGCCCCAGCCCGTGAGAACGTTCCAGACACCCCGATTCAACTTCGAGGACATATCCTGCACCACATCCTCGGCGTAGGACGGAGCATTTTCGGCGCGAAGCGATCCGGTCGACACAAACAAAACCACAAACAGAACGGTTAAAATACGCATAAGGCTTCCTCCAGATGAACGGCTTCAGGCTAGTTCAACCCCTGCGGGGCGACAAGATTATTTGAAAAATGGAATGCTGGAATATTAGGGATAATGGAGTATTGAAAGGAAACCGGCGCCGCCCATCCAGCACTCCAACGTTCCATGATTCCATATTCCAATCCTTGTATCTTGCCATCTTCCCGACAGCTCGGTAACGTCTCCGGCTTATGGGTTACGAAGTTTTAGCACGAAAATGGCGGCCGCAGCTTTTTGCAGATGTGGTGGGTCAAAATCACGTGATGCAGACACTGCATAACGCGATTGAAACCGACCGTCTGGCCCACGCCTACCTGTTTGTCGGCCCGCGCGGCACCGGCAAAACCACCACCGCGCGAATTCTGGCCAAAGCGCTTAACTGCCAGAACCGCAACGGTTCCGAACCCTGCAACGCATGCGACTCCTGCAAGGAAATCGTCAGCGGAAGCAGCTTGGATGTGATCGAGATCGACGGGGCCTCCAACCGCGGGATCGGCGATGTGCAGGAACTGCGCGACAACGTCCGCTACGCCCCTGTCCGCGGGCCGTTCAAAATCTATATCATCGACGAAGTGCACATGCTCACCCGCGAGGCCTTCAACGCCATTCTCAAAACGCTCGAAGAACCGCCGCCGCACGTGAAGTTCTTTTTTGCGACCACCGAGCCGCAAAAAGTCCTCACCACGATTCTCTCACGTTGCCAGCGCTTCGATCTGCGCCGCATCTCGGTGGCGGACATCACCTCGCAACTTCAAAAAATCTGCGAAGCGGAAGGCATCACCATCAGCGACGACGCCCTGTTCGCCATCGCCCGCGGCGCCGAAGGCGGTCTGCGCGATGCCGAAAGCGCACTCGACCAGCTGGTCTCATTCCGTGGAAAAACAATTGAAGAAGCGGACGTGCTGTCTGTCTTCGGACTGATCAGCCGCGAGCAGCTCGAAGGGCTGGCCGACGCCATTCTCGACGGCGACATCCCCGCCATCATCGGGGCCACCGCTCAAATCGATAAAAGCGGAAAAGATATGCAGCGCGTCGTGCTCGAACTGCTCGACCACTTCCGCAACTTGCTGATTGTTCTGCATGCCGGAAAACAAACCGATGCCTTTGATCTGCCGGAGGCACAGATTGAACTTCTCAAAAAACAGGCCGCCAAAAGCTCTGACGGACGCCTGCTCCGCATTGTCGACCTGCTGATCGATGCCGACAGCCGGATGCGCTACGCCCTGTCCAAACGCACCCTGCTCGAGGCCTCGCTGATCCGTGCCTCGCGCGCCGCCACCGTCGCCACCATCGACGAACTGATGAAACAGATCGCCACGCTCAAAACCGGAAGCGGCACGCCCGCCGTCGTTCAGGAAGCTCCGGCGGAATACAGCGTAAAAAAAAAGTCCTCTGACAATCTAGCCCGGCTCCAGGCCGCCTGGCCGGAACTGATTGAACACTTTTGCAAAGGCGTACCGCAGGCCAAGCCCTATTTGATGGACACCCTGCCCCTGCGTGCCAGCGAAACCCACGTCACCATCGGGGTTGATCCCGAGTTCGCATCGGAAAAAGCCAGCCTCGAAAATCAACGCACCCTTTTGTTTATCCAGAAAACACTGACGGGCTTTTTGAAACGGCCTGTCTCCGTCGACTTCGATGTGCTTGCCGGAAAGGCTCCGGCCCAGCCGACGGTGATGCTGGATAAGCAACAATATTATGAAAACCCAGCCGTGCGAAGCGTCCTCGAGGCCTTCAGCGGCGATATCGAACAAGTACGAAAATAACAACTTAAGGAGTTTCCCATGGACATGATTAAAATGATGAAGCAGGCCGCCAGCCTGCAAAAGGACCTGAAGAAGAAGCAAAAACAGCTCGCCGGACAAACCGTTGAATTTGCCAGCGCGGACGGCTCAGTTTCCATGACCATCAGTTGCGATATGAAACCCAAAAGCATCGTAATTTCTCCGGAGCTGATTCAATCCGGAGATGTGAAAAAAATCGAAAGCGCTGTGCTCGATGCCGTTAAAGGTGCTGTCAACCGGGCGCAGGATGAAGCCGCCAAGGAAATGAAGAGCCTCACCGCCGGAATGAATCTGCCGTTCTAGCCTCATCTGGAGTGCGGCGGGAACTGAACGGCCGCATTCCAAAAATATTATGAAACATTTCCTTCCACTCGATGATCTGATCGCGGCGCTCGAAAAGCTTCCAGGCATTGGAAAGCGTTCGGCCGAGCGCATGGCGCTTGCGCTGGTACAGAACCGCGACGGGCTGGCCCGCAAGCTGGCCCACGCCCTGCTCGTTGCCGACGAACAGGTCGGCAGCTGTTCGCGATGCGGAAGCATCACGGTGACGAAAGAGAACCCCTGCGCGCTGTGCACCGACGGACGCCGCGCCACAGGACTGCTCTGCGTGGTGGAGAGCCCCGGCGACATCATGAAAATTGAAAACTCGCACAGCTTTCAAGGACGCTACCACGTGCTCGGCGGGCACCTCTCCCCAGCGCTCGGCAAAAGCGTGGCGGATCTGCGGGTGAACGAACTGTTGAGCCGTCTGCAGCCCGACGGCATTGAAGAAGTGATCATCGCGCTCGGAACGGATGTGGAAAGCGAAGCGACCGTTTCCTATCTGGCGGAGGTGCTGACCAGCCGCAAGGTGAAGGTCTCGCGCCTGGCCTTCGGCCTGCCCTCCGGCAGCGCAATCGAATACGCCGATGCCACCACACTTCAGCGCGCCATCCAGGGCCGGCAGGCGTTATAAACAGACTGCGGGCTTCCAATGACTGGAGCTTTTCCGTTCGTTTTTTCCAATGATTGGAAAATGCAGGGCCAATTTTTACAAGGTTTGGAAAAAGAAAGATTTTAGAGGCTCGAGGCCTTGACTTGCCCGTCGATTTCTATACCTTATTCGCCTTCAACATTCCTGCGTAGCTCAATGGTAGAGTAGGTGACTGTTAATCACTTGGTTATAGGTTCGAGTCCTATCGCAGGAGCCAATTTAAAAAGCCGATGCTCTCGCATCGGCTTTTATTTTTACACGTTCTAAAATCCCTAGCGACCAACCGTCGGGGCCATTTCCGGGAAAGCAGTCAGCCAGAAATTAACCCAGATCATCGGCACATCGTCCTCGTCGAGCTTGATGCCAAAACCCATGCCCAGACAATCGAACTTGTGATTGACGAGGAATTTGCGTTCACGCCATTCCTTCAGCGTCGCGTCGTACTGGGCATAGAAGCCGTAGGACCAGTCGTCGTTGGGGAAGAGGAGGAACGACGGGGTGAAGAGCGAGCGCTCCCCATCGAGATAGCGATATTCGAAAGCGTATTCGCTCAGGTCATCCGTGACGTATTTAGCACGCGCATTGAAGTCCTCAAAACCGCCTTTAGACCAGCCGTATGCAAAATCGGACTGGATCTTGAAGTTATCCGTCAGATTCAATTCGATATCGGCTTCGAGCGGACCGAAGTCCTCTTCGCCAGCCCTCGGCTCAAAGCGATAGCTGGTGAAGAGGTCGGCATCCAGGAAGTTTACAATGCGCTTGTCGCCGCGTTTGGTCTGCAGGAAGTTGCGCACCCCGAAGCGAATGCGGTTCTCGGAATCCAATGCGTCAATTGCATCGAACTGATACAGATCGTTGGTGTGGATGCTGGAGTAGCGGTAGTTATAGTCCGCATAGGGCTCAAGGATGTGCCTCAAGCCGTCGCCATAGTAACCGCTCTTTTCGGTGAGGGTCTTGTAGGCTTTAAAGGAGGCCAGCGTTCCCAGCTCCACGATCTGGCGATAGTCGGCCGAGCCGCCAACCGTGTCGCTGTACCAGGTACCCCGATAGGCGGCGCGCGGGATGACATTATAGAAGTCATTGAAACGTAGCGGCAGGAATATCTGGTTATATGTGTCAAAGCGGGCGCTCTGATAATCCGGAGCTTTAACGCTCGGAAGCAGGTTGGTCTGGGCATATTGCATTTGCAGATAAGCCAGACTGCTTTCGCTCTCGAAGTAGAACGGCGAGTTGCCGATCCGAGAGCGGTACCAATCGAAGTCCAGCTCCGGAAGACGGTCAACGGCGGTGTAGAAATCGTTTAGACGTTTGTCGACCCGCACGCTCGCTGCGTACTCATCGGTGGCGCGCTGAGCAACCGCAAAGTTTTCCGGGTTGGCATTGGCACGGAATTCCTCGCTGAAGAAATCTTCAAGGATGAACGGGTCGCTCAGATAGTTGACCTGGGTGATGAAGTAGGTTTCGTCATCAATCTGCTCGTGGTGCCCAATTCGCACACGATAGCGAGCGGAGTCGACCAACGCCTCTTCCGCAACGTTTTCAGTGCTCTCCAGAGGTGAGGCATCATTGATGTAGTAGGTGTTGATATACCCATTGCCGTTTGTTGTTTCCCAGCGGAAGTCCTGACCCAGCCCGAGGCCGCGCGCTGAGTAGTAGTCGAAGTGCGTGTTGGCGGTCAGCCAGTCTGTTGGATGAAGCTCCACACGACCCATGAAAAAGACGCCGAGCTGTCCGCCGTACCCTACAGAGAAGGTGAAGATGCGATAGCCGAGGTGGCGCTGCCAGACCGGCGTGTAGAGAACCGGAACCTTTCCAACGTAGAAGGTAACGTGCTTCGCCTGAATCAACAAACCGCTCGGCTTGTTCTCGTCGAGAACCCGAACCTCCTTGGCCTTGGCATAGATGAGAGGCCTGTCACCGGAACAGGTGGTGATCCGCGCGTTGTACATCACATATTCATTAGTGGAAACGCGCTCGGTTCTCTCCGCAGTAACATAGACTGGATCAAAGTACATGGCGGATTCGCCGAAGGTTCCCTGACGAGTCTTATAGTTATAGACCAGCTCCTGGCCCTCCCACAGGTCGCTGTCGCGCAGCATGACAATATTGCCGGAGGCGACGATTTCGCCGGTCTGATGATTCACCGTCACACGATCCGCGCGAAGGCTAGCACCCTGCTGCTGGAGCGACACACGCCCCTCGGCAATCAGCAGATTACCCATATATTCCATCCGGTCGGCGGTCACCTCAACCGCATCGGGATCGTCGACCAGCCGCTCGGGGAGCGAATGGGTCGCAATACCGGAACCGGATTCCGCGATTTCCGCAACCGCCGCACCCTCTTCAGCCCCCCCCCCCTCCTGAACCACAGAAATCGTTGGACGGATCAGTGTGCCGTCGGATGCAACACTACCGGGGAAGAGCACACGCAGGCGCTCCGCCGCCATCACGGCGTATTCCGTGCCGCCGTACTGCTCGATCACTTTTTCATAATAGATCCGTGCCGACTCGTTGCGCGGAGGCCTGGGGACGCGCTCGTAGAATTCTCCAACTTCATACGTGGCACGGGCGGAGGAGCTGTAAAGAGCCTGACCAAACGCATCGACCTCGGCACGGTGTTCGGACTCCGGGTAACTCTGCTTAAACATGTCGACGGCCAGATCGGCCTGCTCACGGAGATCCAGGCTATACGGCGCAGAACGAACCAGCGACCGCAGACTCTCAATTTTTGCGAAGGACGACTTTTCTGCAACCGGGCTGTCCGGGTAGCGGTACTCCACGGTGGTGTAGGCCATGATCGCCATCTCGTAATTTTTATTTTTCTGATAGGCCTCGCCGATGCGGTACTGCATTTCCGGCGCGCGCTCCCACTGCGGAGCATTGCGAAGAATGGATTCGAGATAAGGAATCGCCCTTTCCGGCGCGGTGTATCCGCCGAAGATCCAACTCATCCGTTTGCGTTCCATTTCGACATCGGCGATCGCCAGCTGATTTTCCAGAACCGAATCATAGTTGCGGATGCCGGTGTAATAGGTCTGAATCAGCATTTCATAAGCTTCGAAGGCTTTCCGTTGCTTGCCCTGCTCAAAATACAAATCCCCGACCGCCTGCTGAGCGGCGGCGGCCTGCGCGCTCTCCGGCCAGCGTTTCACAAAAATCTCGAACTGCCGGCGCGCCGCGCCGGTTTTCCCCTGCTCGCGCAGCGACTGCGCATAGTCCCAATGGGCCTGCGGCGCAGCCGGTTTGTTGGCAAACGGATTTAAATAGGAATAATTCCCCTCGGCACGTTCCATATAGGGAAGCTCATCGGAATAAGCCGCCAAGGAAAAGAGAGAGAAAACGGCAAGAATGCCGGCAAAAAAGAGTGTGTTTTTTTCGAGTTTCATATGCGCCAGAGACTACGGAAGCGGCTAAAGGTTGGCAAGTGCGAAGGCGCCTGCGTTGCGGCTTTCCAATTTTTCCAATCCTTGGAACAAACCACGCTGAATATTGCGATTTTTTCCAGCCATTGGAACTTTTCAGCATGGTTTTTCCAATGCCTGGAAACCAAGCAAGCCCGGCGGCGCTGTCGACATCAACACCCCGAAAGCGCTATACCCACAAAAAATTACTGGTTTAATAACATTTTGCACAAGATGAATTGACAGCCCCGAAAAAAAAGGTATGTTTCGCTCCATGCATTAAGAGAGGCGCGAGTGAACGTGCCCGGCAACCTGACAACAAAGGTGCCAATGTCAGTTCCGGAAACGGAACGGCGATGCGCCCCGAACGGGGAAAGTTGGCCCCGCCAGCGCGAACGCACGCCCTCTCTTAGACACTTTGTAAACAAACGGTATGAAAGAGGGACATCATGACTAAAAAATTAGAAA
>JAEIOF010000052.1 GCA_016342445.1 Verrucomicrobiota bacterium
CACGCCGCCTCGCACAAAGCCCTGCCGTTTGTTGCCGGCAGCGGCCCCCGCACCAATAATGGCCAGATTGATCGGAATCATGGGCAAAACACAGGGCGTAAAATTCAACGCCAGCCCCCCGATCAACACCAACACGATAATGAGCCACGCGTTTTTTCCATCCAAAAACCCGGAGGCCGAGCGGATCTCCTGATCAGTATTTAAAAAGGCCAGAAACTCAGCCGCGTTTTTGGTTCCGCCATCGGTCCGTACCGTTTCAAAGCGATCCAGCAACGCAAGGAGATCGTTCTCTTTTTCAAAAGTTCCAACCATTGGAACTTTTTCAACCGCCGCAACAGAACCCAGCGTGAACGTTTCGGTCGCCGGAGCGTAACAAACAGCACCGCCACCGTCAGAAGTGCCGCACCCCTGATAACGAATCGTTGTGCGGTAGGTTTCCTGCGGATCAATCGAATAGACCCAACGATGCGACTGCCCGCCCTCATAAATCTCGGCTGTGCCGAAATCATCGGTATGAGTCTGGGAAACCGGAGCCTCCTGCACCCCAGCGGCGGGAAGCAGTTCGATGGACGTTTGATCGACGTAAAGGTAGGTGCCAGACTGGATGGCCACCTCAACCGTCAGCCGGTTTCCCTCGGCAGACTGATTCCAAACATACGGCTGCGCGAACTGCGCCTGGGCCAGCGAAGCGACCAGAAGCGGCAGTATAAAAGTCCATCGCAGTGTTCTCATCGCGCGTTCTCCAGTGAATTATTTCAGCAGGGCTTTGAGATGTTCAACATACGCAACCGGTCCGCCCTTCCGATAGCCGGTTCGAGCCAGTTCCTTCCCGTTGGCATCCAGCAACAAAACCGTCGGGTAGCCTTGAAGACCGTACTGGTCGGACAGTTGTTTGTTCTGTTTCTTGATGGTTTCCGACTGAGGTTTCCGGCGCGGGAAGTCCGCAAGGAAAAGAACCAGATTCTCAGAGGCATACGCCTTGAACTCCGGTTGCGAGAACACCTCCTTATCCAAACGAATGCACCATCCGCACCAGTCGGATCCTGAAAAATCGATCAGGATCGGCACATTGCGGGCGGCGGCCTCTGCCTTGGCTTTCTCAAAATCGGTCGGCCAGCCCGCTCCGGCCGTTGCGATCGATGCAAACCCCAGTAGTGAAACAATAAACAATACAAAAAACTTCTTCATCACGTACTCCTCTCTATGGCTCCTCAGGGAACCGGTTTCCCTTTCACCGAACTAAGAATGGTTGCAAAAAGCGATTAGCAGAACCAGCAGCATAAGGAACAGCAGCGGCCTCGCAAGAAGCTTCAAAATACAGGCCGCAATCAGGATCAGGATCAGCGGGATCGCCACGATGAACAGAAGCTCTAACAACGACCAAAGCGCGGCCAGAAAAATCCCGACAAGAACAATAAGATACATCACAGCTGACATCGACGCCTCCTTCGCCCGCCACCATACGACGCCGGAAAAGTGATGACAAGCCGGCACATCCGCCTTCGGAAACCCACGGGGGTTTCCAGACATTGGAAAAGCTCGTCTCCCTCGCAGAAGAGATCAAATCCTGAAAAACGCTTTGCCGAGAGCTCGGAGAGTCTTTTCACGATCGGCGTCTTTAACGGCGAACATCATGCTGATTTCGGATGCGCCCTGATTGATCATTTCCAGATTCACTCCGGCGTCGGCCATGGCCTTTGTGGCTTTGGCGGCCATGCCGGGCGTGTAATGCATCCCCTCGC
The DNA here is from genome assembly GCA_016342445.1 of Verrucomicrobiota bacterium. GTDB lineage: Bacteria > Verrucomicrobiota > Kiritimatiellia > Kiritimatiellales > Tichowtungiaceae > Tichowtungia. The sequence goes on from JAEIOF010000052.1 coordinate 1,743, forward strand.
CCACGACCATGATCAGTGACAGGTCGTGCTCGACCGTCACCGCATCGGGCTTCAGCTCCGCTTTGATCCGGCTGATCACCTTTTCCTCTTTCGCGGCCGACAGATTGGCCGACGCGAGAATGATGGACATGTTATCGATCCCGGACGGCGTGTGCTCGAACGAGATTTTTTCGTCTTCCAGAATCTGAAGCAGACGGCGGCCGAACCCGATTTCGCGGTTCATCATATATTTGTCAATGTAGATGGAAGAAAACCCCGGAGCGCTGGATATCCCGACCACCGAGCCGTGCTCCGGCTCGCGCTTCGGCACCACCATTGTTCCAGATGCGGACGGATTATTGGTGTTTTTTATGCAAATCGGAATTTCAGCATGCACGGCGGGGATAATGGCCTCGTCGTGGAACACGCCAAAACCCGCATAGGAGAGCTCGCGCATTTCGCGGTACGTCATACAATCGATCGCGGGCGGATTATCAATCACACGCGGATCCATCGAGCAGACCGAATCAACGTCCGTGAAATTCTCATAGACATCGGCCTTCACCGCCGCCGCGAGAATCGCACCGGTAATATCCGACCCGCCGCGCGGGAACGTCGCAATGTCGCCGCCCTTGGTGACGCCGAAAAAGCCCGGGAAAATCACAATCTCTTTGGCCTCTTGAAGCGACGCCAGTTTTTCGTACGACTCCGCGAGAACCTCGGCATTGCCAAACTCATCGCTGAGAAGCATCCCCGCCTCGCCGGGGTTCACATAGATGGCGGGCGAACCGGCGTTGGTGAACGCCTCGGCGATCACGCGAGCGTTGCAATCCTCGCCGGCGGCCTTCATTGCATCCATGAACTGAAGCGCATTGGCACTGCGGCTTTCAATACGTCCACGCAAATCGGCTTCGATGGTTTCGATCACAGCGACAGGCAGATCCAGATCGCGCTGAATTTCGGCGTAGCGACCCACTACTGCCATCAAAGCGGCTTCAAAATCCAAATCGGCGATCACCGTATCGGCCAGCGCGATCAGCAGGTCGGTCACCTTCACATCATCTTTACACCGCTTGCCCGGCGCGGATACCACCACAATGCGGCGATCGGCATCGGCCGTCACAATTTCAATGATCTTCGAAATCTGTTCCGCGTTGGCGACCGATGAGCCGCCGAATTTTACAACTTTCATCTCATGAATCCTTATGAACCACTAATCCACACCAATGGACACTGATTGAAGTCCGGATTAGTGAAGATTAGTGACAATTAGTGGTTACTATTCGAAGTCCTCAATAGCCATACGGACGGGTTTGCCGTCCACAACATTCAATGCCGCAATCTCTTCCATCGCCGCGGCAAAGTTTTTCTCCAGCGCCTTATGGGTCAGAAAAACCACCGGCACCTGTTCACCCTCGTTCTGCTCCTTTTGCATCACCGCGCCGATGCTGATGTGATTCTTGCCGAGCACATGCGCCACCTGCGCAATGGCATCCGGCTGATCCTTCAGCGACAACCGCAGATAACAGCGAATCGAAATATCGTTTGCGCCACGCACCGGAAGACTGGCGTTCTGCAAAAGCCAGCTGCAGCTACCGCCCTTGCCCGCCGCCGCTTCCATGATGTCTCCAATCACCGCGCTGGCGGTTGGCAGACGGCCCGCGCCGCGACCGTAACAGAGCGTTTCTCCAACCACATCACCTTCCACAAACACCGCGTTAAACGAATCGTTCACCGATGCCAGCAGATGGTTTTTAGGCACCAGCGACGGCTCAACGCGCATCTCAACCGCGCCATCCACGTTACGGATCACGGCCAGCAGTTTAATGCGGTAGCCGAGTTCATCGGCATATTCAATTTCGCGATGCGACAGCCCGCGAATCCCGTCAATCGTGAAGGCCTCCATCGAAACCGGTGCGCCGTAGGCCAGCGACGCCAGCACCACCGCTTTATGCGCGGTATCGATTCCGTCGATGTCCAGATCCGGGGGCGTTTCGGCATAGCCGAGCTTCTGCGCGTCCGCCAGCACCACGTCAAAATCGAGCCCCTCGCGCTCCATGCGCGTCAAAATATAATTGCAGGTTCCGTTCAGAATTCCGTACATGCTCTGAATCTGATTTCCAACCAGACCATCGCGCAACGCACGCAACACCGGAATACCTCCCGCCACGCTGGCTTCAAAATAAAGGCCCGCGCCACTCTTCACGGAGGCTTCGAACAGCTCGCGGCCCGCTTCGGCCAGCAACGCCTTATTGGCGGTCACCACCGGCTTGCCCGCTTCGAGCGCCTTCAGCACAAATTGTTTGGCAATCGTCACGCCGCCGATCAGCTCGACGATCACATCGATCTCCGGATCATTGATCACCGAAAGCGCATCGGTCGTCAAAACCGACGGATCGACCGCCACCCCGCGGTCGCTTTCAATGTCCAGATCGGCGATTTTTCCAATGATTGGAAGAATGCCGGAACGCTTCGCCATCAGCTCGCCGTTTTTGAGGATGCCCTCCACCACGCCCGCGCCGACCGTGCCGAATCCCAGAATACCTATCTTTACTTCTTTCATAAAAATCCCTGTTAAGTGGGCGCAAACTTTACCCGAACGGCGTTGCGACTCAAGGCGAAAGCCCTGTTTTCCAAGGTTTGGAAAAACAAACACTCATTTTTCCAAACCTTGAGGGAAATCAACAAGCCCGACCTCAGCTTCTTCCAAACCTTGGAAAACTCATCCCTATCGATGGCTTGTAGATATATCACTATGTGATATATCTACCTCATGAAACAAAGCATTGACGGGGAAATGGTGAAAGGGCATGCCGAGATGCTCATTCTGGCGCTGCTCCATCGAGAAGGCCCTCTGCACGGCTACCTCATCCGGAAGAAACTCACCGACCTGTCTCATCAGGTACTACAACCCTCCTACGGACGGCTCTACCCGCACCTCGCGACAATGGAGAAGAAAGGCTGGCTCAAAAGCCGAACAGAAGTCGTTTGCGAAAGCCGTGTACGCAAGGCCTACTCCATCACCGCCACCGGCCGCACCGAACTCAAACGCCGCATCAAAAAATGGCAACTCTTCTCCGCCGGCATCGACCTCATCCTGGACGACTGTCAATTATGACGTATGTATCACGCTGTGATATATATGTCATAAATCTCCCCATCACCCCTAAGAACCGGACCCTGAACTTTGGACTCAGAAATTGAACAGGTCGCCGGAGGGAGCGGCGGGCGTCTCGAACGCCAGATCGGCGGGAAGCTCCTTTTGCTCAGAGGCCGCCACGGCCAGCACATCGCACCGCTCATTTTCGGGATGACCGCTATGTCCCTTCACCCACTTGAAATCCACCGAGTGCGTTGCGCACAACTCGAGCAGATCATTCCAAAGATCGGGATTTTTTGCGGTCTTAGACGGAGAAAGTTTCCAATGATTGGAACGCCAGCGCTTGGCCCAGCCCTTCACCATGGCATTCACCACATACTTCGAATCGCTCGTCAGCACCACCGAGCACGGACGCGTCAACGACCGCAGCCCTTCGACACAGGCCATCAGCTCCATCCGGTTATTCGTCGTCCGGCGGAACCCGCCCGAAAGCTCCTTGCGGTGTTTGCCCATCAGCAGAACCGCGCCGTAGCCGCCGGGCCCGGGATTCCCCTTGCACGCGCCGTCGGTATAAAGATGAATGGGTTGGGTCATAAGGGAGCGCACGATAATTGATTTCTCCGAGGGATGGGAGATTTTTCACCCAGAACAAGTCGGGTGTAAAAAGATCATCATTGAATAGACTCCCCCTGTTTCCGAATCTTCGTCATACTCCCAGACAATCGCAACCGGGAGCCGCATCATGAAAACAATCAATCTGGAAATATTTCAATCCATGGATGAAACCTCATGGATGGCCATTGCGGCCGCCGCGGCCATTATCGGAATCGTCCTGTTTGCCAAAGCCATCAAACTGACCTTAAAAATCGTCGTCATCGCGGGGATGCTCGTCGTGATCGCCTATTTCCTGCGCCATGCAGGAATCATCTAAACCCCGACCCAATAGCCCAGAGACAGCCAATGGTTCTTGAACTCCCCCAATGGCTATGTCCTACTTTCCGGCCCCTATGGATCAAACGGAAACAACAGAACTTCTACGTACAGTCAATCAATCGCTCGACTCGCTATTGTTGCGCGACCGCGCACACCTCAAATCCCTGCAGCACCGGATTCAACAGCGGATCCGCCAGCGCCAACCCGCCGACCAACTGCTCACCACACTTCAAGCGAGTTTGATTCAGGCATTGGAACGCGCCCAAAAACGGTCAGCGGCCCACCTCACCTGCACCTACCCCGAGGACCTGCCCGTTTCCGGCAAGCGCGGCGAGATCCAACAACTGATCGAAGAAAACCAGGTGGTGATTGTCTGCGGCACGACCGGCTCCGGCAAAACAACCCAGCTCCCCAAAATTGTCCTGGAATCCGGCGCGGGGAAAACCGGGCGCATCGGGATCACCCAGCCCCGTCGACTGGCCGCAACCGGCATGGCCCGCCGCGTCGCCGAAGAAATGAACACCGACTACGGAAAAGGCGTCGGGTGCCAGGTGCGCTTCGACGACCAGACCTGCGACGAAACCGTCATCAAATTCATGACCGACGGGATTCTACTGGCCGAAACCGGGCGCGACCGCAACCTCCTGCAATACGACTGCCTGATTATTGACGAAGCCCACGAACGCAGCCTGAATATCGACTTCATTCTCGGCTACATCAAAAACCTGCTCAAAACCCGCACCGACCTGAAAATCGTCATCAGCTCGGCCACCCTGGATGCAGAAAGCTTTTCAACCTTCTTCAACGATGCGCCCGTCATCCAAGTCGAGGGCCGCACCTACCCCGTCGACGACTATTTTCTACCGCCCGGCAAAGACGAAGACCTCTCGAACCAACTTGTGCGCGCCATGCACTGGATCAACGACGTCGACACCCGAGGCGACGTACTGATCTTCCTGCCCGGCGAACGCGAAATCCGTGACGCGACCAAAAAACTGGAAGGCCAGCACTGGAGCGACACCGAAGTGCTGCCGCTCTTTGGACGGCTCAGCATGGGCGAACAGCAGCGCGTCTTTAAAACGGGGGGGCTTCGGCGGATCATTCTCGCCACCAACGTGGCCGAAACCTCCATCACAATTCCGGGCATCCATTATGTCATCGACTCGGGTCTGGTGCGGCTCAGCCGCTACAATCCGCGCACCCAGGTGCAATGCCTTCAGATCGAGCAGGTCTCGCAGGCCAGCGCCCGCCAGCGGCGCGGCCGCTGCGGACGCGTCGCCGACGGCATCTGCATCTACCTCTACGACGAGGAAACGCTCGCCAACAGCGCGCCCTTCACCGATCCCGAAATCCGCCGCACCTCGCTCGCGGGCGTCATCCTGCAAATGGATCTGCTCGGACTGCCGCCCATCGACCGCTTTCCGCTGCTCGATCCCCCGTCGCCCGCCCTCGTACACGAAGGCTACAAAGCGCTCTACGACATCGGCGCCATTGACGAACACCGCAAGCTGACCCCGCTCGGCCGCGACATTGCCGCCTTCCCCGTCGACCCGCATCTGGCGCGCATGCTGGTGCAGGCGCACAAAGAAGGGGCTCTTCAAGAAGTGCTTATTCTCGTCGCCTTTCTCTCCATGCAGGACGTACGCGAACGACCGACCGAAAAGGCCGAGGCCGCGGACATTGCCCACAAGCAATGGGCCGATCCAAAATCCGACTTCATCACCATCCTCAATCTCTGGAACTTTATCGAAGCCGAACGGGGCGCCGGCGCATCGCACGGAAAACTCCGCCGCCTCTGCAGCGCCAACTTTGTCAACTACCGCCGCGTGCTCGAATGGACCAACCTGTTAAAGGACCTCCAGCGAACCGTCCGCGAACTGAGATGGAAACTGCCCAGCGAAGACAAAGCGCAAGGCGGCCATCCCGACCTGATCCACCGCAGCCTGCTGGCGGGACTCCCGGCTAATATCGGCGTCAAAGGGGAAGGCGCCGAATTCACCGGCGCGCGCGACCGCCGCTTCTTTATCTTCCCCGGCTCGGCGCTCTTTAAAAAACCGCCCCAATGGGTCATGACCTTCGCACTGGTCGACACCGCCCGCCTCTACGCCCGCACCGTCGCCGAGATCGATCCCGCCTGGCTGAACGACGTCGCGCCGCACCTCTGCAAATCGGTCTACAAACGGCCCGTCTGGAACGGAACCAACGGCTTCGTCTACGCCAAAGAATCCATCGTCTCCGGCGGCCTGCAACTCATCAACGAGCGGCGCGTCCACTACGGCCCGATTAATCCCGAAGAAGCGCGGAAAATCTTTATTCGCGACGGACTCGTTCCGGGCGACCTGATCACCCGCGGCGGCTGGCTCAAGCTGCACAAAGAGATGCTCGACGAAATCCACAGCATGGAAGAAAAAGTCCGCCGCCCCGGCGCCCTGCTCGACACCGAAGCCATCTTTGACCATTTCGACAACCTCATTCCGCCGGAGGTCTACTCCGTCCCAACCCTGGAAAAATGGATCCGGGAAACCAACACGCGGATCGCCATGCGGCTCGAAGACGCACTGTACGAGCAGTCCGTCTCCGTCTCCTCACACGACTTCCCGCGCGACGTCACCTTCCACAACGAACAGTTTCAACTGCTCTACACCCATGAGCCCGGCGACGAGCTCGACGGCGTGGCCGTGGTCTGCCCCAGCGAAAAACTCTCGTCCCTGCCGGAATGGGCCACCGACTGGCTCGTGCCGGGCCGCCTCGAAGAAAAAGTCGCCGCCCTGCTGCGCACCCTGCCTAAAAACCTGCGCACGCGCATTGCGCCCATCAGTCTCACCGCCAAAACCTTTACCGCCGACGCCCTCCGCGATCCGCCGCAGAAATCGCTGATCGACGCCCTCGTCGACTCCCTGCAGAAAACCCATCAGCTACCCGTCGATGCCTCCGACTTCAACCCCGACACCCTGCCCGCCGACCTCAACATGAAAGTCATCGAAACCCATAATGACGAAATTGTTCAGATCCACTCCGCCGTCACCCCCCGGCATCGTCAGGCCGCCAAACTCACCGAAGCCGAAAGCGCGTTTGCCGCCTGGATCCACCCGCCGCAAACCCACTGGCCCTGCGGCGCACTGCCGCAAACCGTCATCGGCGACACCGTTCAAAAACCGGTCGGCCACCCCGCCCTCAGTGCCGATCCCGGAGGGGTCGGCACCCGTGTATTCTTTAGCGAGACCGACGCGTGGCACGCACACCGCGCAGGGCTGATCGCCCTGTTCCGCATCGAACAGGCCGATCAAGTGCAGTATATTGAAAAGCGTCCGCCCATCCATCCGTTGACCCAGCTCTCGCTCTCCGCCATCGACAGCGATTTCCTGACCGACTTCTTTGACGCCGTTATCTTCTGCGCCCTCACCGAAAACAACACCCTGGAGATCCGCGATGCGGAAACCTTCGCCGCCCGCGCCGCCGAAACGCGCGGCACCCTCTACGCCACCGCCTCGGAACTGGCTCAAATACTGACCGGCATCATGGAGCTGCGCGACAAAGCCACTGCCGCACTGGATACGACCGGTGACGCACGCTACGACATCGAAATGCAACTGGCCTTCCTGTTCCGCCCCGGCTTCCTGCAAACCGCCGAAGTCTTCGACCGGCTTCCGCGCTACTTGAAAGCCGTCAACCTGCGCATCGAGCGCCTGCAGCACAACCCGGAAGCCGACGCAAAAAAAATGGCCGAAGTGGAGCCGCACCAGAACCGGCTGAACGACAAACTGCTCGCCTGCGACCACATCACCACGGCTCATGATCTGATTGAGTGCGCCATGTTATTGGAAGAATTCCGGGTCAACCGCTTCGCCCCCGAAATCAAAACCCCCGTCAAAGCCTCCGCCAAACGCCTCGACCAGCTCTTCGCAGCCGTATAATCCGACGGCTCAGAAGTCGGAGGTCGGAGGTCGGAGACAGCTTTCCGAACCTTGGAAAATTCGGAAGAGATTTCTGCCGCTCCCCTTCGGGTCACTTCTTTTCGGGAATACGAAAAGCACGTTCGGAATACCTCAGGTCCAATGTCTGGAAGAAACGCTTCCAAGGGTTGGGAGAATTTGAAGCGGTTTTTCCACTGGTTGTAATTTTCGGGCGACCCGCATTGTCAAATTATCGGACCGACCCCGACCCCGTCGGCCAGAGGACTGGGCAGAATTATTTGTAGGCAGAATGATTGAGGCAAAGTCGAAAGTGGCTCCACGATGGCGGGGCAGCGAAGCGGCAAGCATTTGCCCTGTGGAAGCGATCTGAAAAATAATTCTGCCAACAAATGATTCTGCCTGTCTGACCCTGTTTGATTGAGCCTTAGCGTTCTTTACGGCTCTGTGTGAAAAGCCATTCAGAATCGGGGATCATCCACGCAAAAACGCAGAGAGTGCAGAGAAATCGGTGGAGGAGGGAGGCATCGCCCCACCAAAAGTTTCGTGCTTTTTCTGTCCGAAAATGGTACACGGGAAGTGGAACGGGAGGTGAAAACCATGAAATGGAGTCTATCGGAAATGCACGGGATGAATCACATGGCTCATGCACATGCGATGCACATGCCGCATCCGGCACACTGGTTCCGCGAACACCCGATGGCTCTGGCCATCTTGATGGTCGGGCTGATCGCCCTGCTAATGTTCGGGCTGATGAAGCTGGTGAATGGCGGCATCGCACAGCCAAGAATTGATCCGCTCAACTACCCGTGGGCGTTTCCTTTTTATCCGGCCAGCTAATCCTCGCCGGACAGGAAGTCCGCCGTGAAGCGGGGGGATTTCTGCATCCGCCCGACAATCTGCTTCCAGTGGGGCCGGTGACCTCACCGGCCATCCTCGGCGGGTCAGGTGACCCGCCCTACAAGATGTCTTCCAGAGCCGCCAGAACCTTCTGGTTCTGTTCGGGGGTGCCGACGGTGATGCGGATCCAGTCGGGCAGTCCGTAGCCGTTCATGGGGCGGACGATCACTTTGCGTTTTTGCAGATCATTGAACACCTCGCGACCGTTCCCCGTTTTCACGAGGATGAAGTTGGCATATGACGGCACAAATTCCAGTCCATTTCCAATCATTGGAAATTTTTCGGCAAAAAGTTCCAACCCTTGGAAAACCATCTCGCGGGTTTTCGCCAGGTGGTGGTCGTCGTCGAGTGCGGCGAGCGCGGCGGTCTGCGCCATGGCGTTGACGTTGAACGGCTGGCGAACGTGGTTCAGTGCGGAGATCAGTTTTTCGTGCCCCACCCCGTAGCCGATGCGCAGTCCGGCCAAGCCGTACGCCTTGGAGAAGGTGCGAAGAACAATGATGTTTTCGCGACCCGCACGAACGTGCTTGAGCAGGTCGGCCTGCGCCTCGGCGGGCATCAGTTCGAAATAGGCTTCGTCAAAAACGGCCAGAACGTGATCGGGCAGTTTTTCGAGAAATGCGTCGATCTCTTCGGGCGTGTTGATGGTGCCGGTCGGGTTGTTGGGGTTGCAGACGATGACCAACCGCGTTTCGGGGGTGATCGCCGCGAGCATGGCGTCGAGGTCGTGCGTGAAATTTTTCATCGGCGCGGCAATTGCCTCGGCATTAAAGAGCGCGGCGACGAGGCGGTAAACCACGAAGGCGCATTCGCTCATGACGAGGTTTGTGCCGGGCTGAAGATAAACGTGGCCGAGGAATTCGATCAGCTCGTTGCTTCCGTTACCGAGCATCAGGTTTTGCGGTTTCACACCGAGTGTGGCGGCCAGCTTTTTCTTCAAATAGAAGCCGCCGCCGTCGGGATAGCGGTGCATCTCTTTGGCGGCGGCGGCCATCGCGTCGAGCGCTTTGGGCGACGGGCCGAGCTCGTTTTCGTTCGATGCCACCTTGATCTCCGCGGCATCATCGAACCCGAGTTCGCGCGCGACTTCTTCAATCGGCCTGCCCGGCTCGTAAACCGGAACGCTGGAAATCCACTCGTTCAATGTCATACAGCCCCGTTGACTTTGGGATAGGAACCGAGCACGTTGAGGACGGCACAGTGCTCACCGAGCTCTTTGAGCGCGGCCTGAACGTGCGGGTCATCGGCATGGCCTTCGAAATCGACGAAGAAGATATATTCCCACGCCTTGCTTTTGGCGGGGCGCGATTCGATCTTGCTCATGTTGATGCCGTTGCGTTTGAGCGCATCAAGCGCGTCGTGCAACGCACCGACTTCATCTTTGATCCCGAAATAGATGGAGGTTTTGTCTTCGCCGGTCGGTTCAGAGCAGGCTTTACCGATGATGAGAAAACGAGTGGTGTTTCCGCTGATGTCCTGAATGTTTTCGGCAATGATGTCCAGCCCGTACAGCTCGGCGGCGAGCCGGCTGGCGACGGCGGCGCAGTCGCTCTTCACGGCCATTTCGGCCGCGAGCGCGGTGCTGTTGACGGCATCGAATTCGATGCCGGAAAGGTTTTCAGCCAACCAGCGGCGGCACTGCCCGATAGCCTCCTGCTTGCTGCAGACGCGAGTGATTTTTTCTTTCGGCACCGAGGCCAGCAGACAAAGTGAGACCGGCAAGTAAACCTCCGCGCAAATTTTGAGCGAAGTACCGGTGAACTGGTCGAAGGTGTGGGTGACGGCGCCTTCGGTGGAGTTTTCGATCGGCACAACGCCGTAGTCGGCGGTTCCGTTTTCGACCGCACCGAACACGTCGGAGATGGTGCCGACGGGATGATAATCGACGCTGGCACCAAACTTCTGGCGGGCGGCCTGATGGGTGAAGGTGGCGGGCGGACCGAGATAGGCGATTTTCAGATCGCTCTCGAGCGCGAGGGCGGCGGACATGATTTCTCGATAGATGGCGCGCACGGCTTCGGCCGGAAGCAGCCCGGCCTTGTTCAGAGCGGTGACCCGGTCGAAAACAGCCTTTTCGCGGGCGGGCACATAGATTTCGCCCCCCTGTTCTTTTTTGGTCTTCCCGATTTCGAGCGCTACTTCAATCCGCTCATTGAGCAGCTTGATCAGCTTCTCGTCGAGATGATCAATCTGTTTCCTCAATTTCTCCAGGCTCATCCTCGTCCTCCATTATCAGCATTTCCGACTGCTCTTCTAACTCTTTTTCCATGGCGGGGAAAGATTTTGTCTGTCCGGCTTTGTCGCCCTTGAGCTCCATGCGGCGAAGCTCGTCCATGCCGGGCATATCTTCGAGACGGTTGAGCCCGAAGTGCTCGAGAAACCGCTGGGTGGTTCCGAACAACCACGGACGGCCCGGCAGTTCGCTGCGTGCGACCACTTTCACCAATTGCATCTCGACCAGATTGCGGAGGACATGATCAACCGCCACGCCGCGCACCGATTCAATCTCCGAGCGAAGAACGGGTTGGCGGTAGGCAATGATGGCGAGCGTTTCGAGCGCGGGCTTGGAAAGTTTGGCGCTGCGGTCTTTATCGAGAAAAATGCGCACCCACGGGCCGCAACTGATTTCGTTCTGCAAGCGGAATCCGCCCGCCACCTCGGCAACAGACAGGCCGGCGCTACCTTGAATCATCTCCACCTTCAGCTCTTCAAGAGCCGCGAGAATGTCGTTTTCTTTCAGCGTGGCAAATTGCTCGTAGGGGCCGCCATAGGCCTGACCCGCCTCCATCAGCGTTTTGCGGATCTCTTTAGCCGTCACCGGCTTCTTGGCGGCAAACAGCAGGGCGCCGATGATCTCTTTCAACTCGGGAAGCACTTCGATATTGCTCATAATGACTCCTCCTCTTCCAAGACGGGTTCCCAACTGTTTTCATCGGTCTGTTCAATGACAATCTCATCAAAATGTTCATCCTGCCGCGCAGTCAGGCGGTTGAGCTTGATCAGCTCCAGAACCGCCAGGAAGGTGCAGACGATCTCCTGACGCGAGCGCATCCCGAGAAAAAGGCGTCCAAGGGAAACGGATCGTCCCTGATTCGTCATTTTCAACAGCAGATCCACTTTTTCGGTGACGGTAAACTGTTCAGCGAATATTTCCTGC
>JAEIOF010000053.1 GCA_016342445.1 Verrucomicrobiota bacterium
GCCTGTCTGGCTTTGCTGGTGATTTTCACCAGCCTGCGACACGGAGCGTGGGAGGTTATAAGCTGCTCGGTCTACGGCGCAACACTCGTCATTCTCTATCTGGCCTCCACGCTGTATCACAGCATCCACAGGCCGCAAGTCCGGCGCGTTTTGCACATTATCGACCACGCGGCGATCTATTTGCTGATTGCCGGAACCTACACCCCGTATTTATTGGTTCCGCTACGCGGCGGACTGGGCTGGTCCCTTTTCGGGACCATATGGGGAATCGCTATTATCGGAATCATTTTTCAGGCGCTATTTATCAATCGGTTCAAAAAACTTTCCACATTAAGTTATGTGGCGATGGGCTGGCTGGTGATTTCTACGATTATTCCGCTGCTGCGGGTGTTGCCGGTGATGGCGATTGTCTGGATGGCCATCGGGGGCATTTGCTATACGGTGGGGGTCACATTCTATACCTGGAAACGACTGAAATTCGCTCATGCGGTGTGGCATTTGTTTGTTCTGGCGGGAAGTCTCTGCCACTTTTTCGGCATTTTATTCTATGTTGCGATTTGAGTTAAAATCAGTTTTTTCGCAAAAACCAGTCATTTTTAACCAAAACCTGATCGAAAACATGTAAAATTGCCACTTAACCGAGCTTGTCGGCTTGAGACTTCATCTTCATCTCCACGTCGTGCTCGTAGAGCCCTGTGAAGATTTCTTCAAGGTCGCCTTCCATCACGCGGTCGAGCTTGTAAAGCGTCAGGTTAATGCGGTGATCGGTCAGGCGGTTCTGGGGATAGTTATAGGTACGGATCTTTTCAGAACGGTCACCGGTTCCAACTTGTGAGCGCCGGGCCTCAGCCTGCTCCGAATCAATCTTTTGCTGCTGGTCCTCATAAATTTTGGCACGCAAAACGCGCATGGCGGCGGCCTTGTTTTTGTGCTGAGAGCGTTCATCCTGACACTGAACAATGGTTCCGGTGGGGATGTGAGTGATCCGGATGGCCGAATCGGTCGTGTTGACGTGCTGCCCGCCGGCGCCGCTAGCGCGATAGGTATCGATCTTCAGGTCTTCAGCCTTAATCTCAACATCAACGTCTTCCGCTTCGGCCAGCACAGCCACGGTCGCGGCGGAGGTGTGAATGCGGCCCTGCGTTTCGGTTGCGGGAACGCGCTGAACGCGGTGTGTTCCGCTTTCATATTTCAACTTTTTATAAACGTTTTCGCCCTCAACAGAAAAGACGACTTCTTTGTAACCGCCCACCTCAGATGGGCTTATATCCATGACCGAAATTTTAAGGCCGTTCATCTCTGCGTAGCGGCTGTACATCCGGTACAGGTCGCCGGCAAAAATGGCGGCCTCGTCGCCACCGGTTCCGGCTCGGATTTCCATAATCACGTTTTTGCTATCGGCCGGATCAGGCGGGAGCAGGGCGATCATCACCTCTTTTTCCGCCGCAGGCAGTTTTTCTTCCGCGGCCGAAAGTTCCTCTTCCGCCATTTCCCGCAATTCATCATCCAGCGAGGCATCCGCGAGCATCTCGCGGCTTCCATCAATTGCATCCTGCAGGGATAAAAAATTGCTCACGCGGACGGCGATATCTTTTTGATGATTATAATCCCGCATCAGACTCTTCATCTGATTCGGATCTGCGCCAACGCCGGGTTGCGACATTTCCGTTTCAAGTTCGGAAATGCGCGCCTTCAACCGTTCGAGATAGCTTTTATTAATCATGACTTGACACAAAAAGGCCGGGCTCCGTTAGCAGAGTCCGGCTTTTGCAAAAAAAGCTATTTTTTACCGTAGCGTTTATTGAAGCGGTCTACGCGACCTTCGGTATCCACCAGTTTGGCCGAACCCGTAAAGAACGGATGGCAGGCAGAACAAAGATTCACATGCATTTTTGCAACGGTCGAACGGGTCTTCACCGTACTACCGCAAGCGCACGTAATTTCAGCGTCAATATATTCAGGATGGATGTCTTTTTTCATTTTCTTAGAGTCCTTGCTTAAAAGAGCGGGCCTTTTAATCATAACGGGCCGTTGGGCGCAAGCCCTTTTTAACATCACTTATAATAGGTGTCGCCGTCGCGCACCTCCACCTGGATCCGACCCACCTCCAGAAACGGAGCCAAAGCGGCCCGAATCGCCGCAACATCCGCACCGGAAATAGCAGCCAACTGCTCCGCTGTCGCCGGATGGCGATGGATCAGACCGACCAGCCCGTCCGAGCTCAACTCGCCGGTTCCGGAAACCGGCGCCGCATCAAATGAAGTAACGGCCTCCGCGCGCGGCTCAAAACATTCGCAGAGTGCCTCCAGTGTTTCCGCCGCAACGGGACGCGCCGTCACCTCGGCGGGCGGGCGGACCGCCGTATTCAATTGAATCCGATCCGGACGCACCGTCGCAACCGCCGCCGCAATCTGCCGCACCTGTTCCGGCGCGGCATTGATCCCCTCCATCAAAAATGCCTCCAGCCAAAGCTGTCCGCCGAACTCCGCCCGGAAATCACTCTCGCCGCTCAACAGCAACTCAAAGCAAAGGCCGGGAGCAGGGCGGTTGATCCGCTGAAACGATGCCTCGTCCCACGCGCTCAGACTCACCTTCACAATGTCGGCATTCAGCAACTGCTCGCGAACCGCGGGCTGATACAGCAACGTACCGTTTGAGAGCACAATCACCGGAATCTCCGTGCGTGCCTTGATAAAATCAATCAACTCGCCGAGCCGGCTATAGAGCGTCGGCTCGCCCGAGCCCGCGAAGGTGATGTAATCCGCCCGTCCGTCTTCGGCCAACCAGCGCTCCAGCTCCGCGCAGACCTCGTCGAACGGAACAAACTCGCCGCGCTCCGTCGCGAGGTGCGTCGTGCACCCCAGCTGACAAAAAACGCAATCGAACGAACAGGTCTTAAACGGCGTCACGTCGATCCCTAGCGACCGCCCCAGCCGCCGCGACGGCACCGGCCCAAACAGATATTTATATTTTCCAGACATTGGAAAAATCGTAAGCCCTTTTTCCAATCCTTGGAAGAAAAGTTTCCAACCATTGGAAAAATCCGCTTCGTTCGAGCAGAGCTGTGGTTTAAAACGTCTCCTTTATGAGCAAGATTGGAATTATCGATTACGGCATGGGAAACCTCGGCAGCGTTTCCAACGCCTGCAAATTTCTGGAGCTGGACGCGGAGATCATCTCGGCGCCCGCTCAGCTGGACGCGTGCCGCGCGATGATTCTGCCGGGGGTAGGAGCGTTCGGCGACTGCATGGCGCACCTCGTCGAGCACAACTTTGCCGACGCCATCCGCGACTGGATCGATTCCGGCAAACCGTTTATGGGCATTTGCCTTGGATTGCAGGCGCTTTTCCAAGGTTCGGAAGAATCGCCCGGCGTCGAGGGCCTCGGGATTTTGGAGGGCTCTGTGAAGAAGTTCCAAATCGCTCCGGAGCTCAAGGTTCCGCAGATCGGCTGGAACGCCGTGAACCAGAAAAAGACGGACTGCCCGATGTTCAGCGGCATCGACGACGCGGCCTACTTTTACTTCGTTCATTCGTTTTACGTGGCTCCGGACGATTCAGGCATTGTGGCGGGTGAAACGGACTACGGACTGAAATACTGCTCCGCCGTCTGGAAGGACAACGTCTTCGCCGCGCAGTTCCACCCCGAAAAAAGCCAGGCCGTCGGCCTGCAGATGCTGAAAAACTTCGGCGCCTCCATATAGAAGGGAAACTATGATCACAATTATTCCAGCAATTGATTTGAAGAGCGGCAACTGCGTACGCCTGCGGCAGGGGTTGGCCAATGAGGAGACCGTTTACTCCGACTCTCCGGTTGAAATGGCGAAGCACTGGGTGAAAGAGGGCGGCGAGTTTCTGCACGTGGTCGATCTCGACGGCGCGTTTGAAGGCAGGCCGGTTCACGTCGACGCTCTGCGCGGGATCTGCGCGGCAATCAATATTCCGGTGGAAATCGGCGGCGGAATCCGCACCGATGAAGATATTGAGACCCTTCTTACGACCGGTGTGACCCGGGTGATCCTCGGAACCCGCGCCTGCGAGCACCCCGAGGAGCTGGCGCGACTGGTCGTGAAATTCGGCGGCGAGCGGATCGCGGTCGGCATCGATGCCCGCGACGGAAAGGTCCAAACCAAGGGCTGGGTTGAAACCACCGATGTGATCGCCGTGGATCTGGCCAAACAGGTCGATGCCGCAGGCGTCGGCACCATTATTTACACCGATACGAGCCGCGACGGCATGATGGATGGCGTAAACGCCTTTGAAATGGGGAAAATTTGTTCGGCGGTGAAGTGCGAGGTCGTTGCTTCGGGCGGCGTTTCGACTATCGAGGATATCAAACGCCTCGCCGCGCTTAATTGCGCCAACCTGACCGGTGCAATCGTCGGTAAAGCGCTCTACGAAGAGACCGTTTCGATCAAACAGCTCGCCAAAGCGGCCCGCTGATTTTCCAAACACTGGAAAAGCTTCGGAGAAAAGTTCCAGACCTTGGAATGTTTCAGGCGGATTTTTCCAAGCATTGGAAACTAAAAATTAACGCATTTGCGCTTGAAGGGGCGGGGTCGAAACGCCATATTGCGCGGCTTCTTAACTATAGATATCACAGGAAAAACCAAAGAGGGCAGAACCATGGCCAGAACAGTTGCTTTAAAAAACGTCCGTAACATCGGAATCATGGCGCACATTGACGCGGGGAAAACCACCGTCACCGAGCGTATTCTTTATTACACCGGCCGGTCACACAAGATCGGGGAAGTGCATGATGGCGCCGCCACCATGGACTGGATGGTTCAGGAACAGGAACGCGGGATCACCATTACATCCGCCGCGACCACCTGTACGTGGAAAAACCACATGATCTCCATCATCGACACCCCCGGACATGTGGACTTCACGATGGAAGTGGAACGCTCGCTCCGCGTACTCGACGGTGCGATTGCGTTGTTCTGCGCCGTCGGCGGTGTTCAGCCGCAGTCCGAAACCGTCTGGCATCAGTCCGAACGCTACGAAGTACCTAAAATCGCTTTCGTAAATAAAATGGACCGCATCGGTGCTGATTTCTTTGATGTGGTTAAAGGCATTCAAAACCAGCTCGGCGCCAACGCCGTGCCGGTCGTCATTCCGATCGGAGCATCGGACGAATTTAAAGGGGTCATCGACCTGATCACTATGAAGGCGCTCATCTTCCACGAAGATGCCAAGGGTGCTGAGTGGGACGAAGTCGAAATCCCGGCCGACCTGATGGAGTCCGCCAAAGAGTGGCGCGCTAACCTCGTCGAAAAATGCGCCGAGCAGGACGAAGAGATGCTGGAAAAATACTTCGCAGAAGGCGACCTCTCCGAAAAAGAAATTTGGAAGATCCTGCGCAAAGCCACCTGTTCGCGCGCCGTGGTGCCGGTCTACTGCGGCTCCGCTTTCAAAAACAAAGGGGTTCAGCAAGTTCTCGACGGCGTGATCAACATTCTGCCCGCCCCGAACGAAATCCCGCCGATCATCTGCACCAAAGATCCGGAAAATCAGCGCAAAGTGGACGACAACGAAGTTCTCTCCGCCCTCGCGTTCAAGATTATGACCGACAAGCACATGGGCAAGCTGACCTACATCCGCCTCTACTCCGGTACGCTCGAAACCGGCACGACGGTTTGGAACAGCACCCAGCAGAAAAAGCAACGCATCGGTCGCCTGTTGCGTATGCACGCCAACCGTCAGGAAGCCATCGATATGGCTGTGGCCGGGGACATCGTTGCCGTCGCAGGTCTGGACTCCACCAAAACCGGAGACACCCTTTGTTCCATGGACGATGAGATCTTCCTCGAGTCCATGGAGTTCCCGGCACCGGTCATCAGCATTTCCATTAAACCGGAAACCATGGCCGATAACGAAAAACTGGGCGAAGCACTTCACCGTCTGGCCGATGAGGATCCGACCTTTACCGTCGCGTTCGATCAGGAAACCAGCGAAACCATCATTTCCGGCATGGGCGAGCTTCACCTCGAAATCATCGTTGACCGCCTGAAACGCGAATTTAATGTCGTAGCGGCCGTTGGTCGCCCCGAAGTGGCCTACCGCGAACGGGCCACCACCTCGTCTGAAGGCGCCTACAAACACGCTAAGCAGTCCGGCGGTCGCGGTCAGTTCGCTCACGTCAAACTGGTGCTCGAGCCGCGCAATCCCGGCGAAGGCTTCGAATTCATCAACGAAGTGGTCGGGGGACGCATTCCGCAGGAATACATCCCGTCCGTCGAAAAGGGAGTCATTCAGGCTCTGGCGGCTGGACCGTTTGCCGGTTACCCGGTGGTCGATATGCGCGTACGCCTCATCGACGGATCCTACCACGATGTCGACTCCTCCGACTTTGCCTTCCAGATTGCCGGTCGTCAGGGCTTCAAACAGCTCATGCTGAAAGGTCTGCCGGAACTGCTCGAACCCGTCATGTCGATCGAGATCACCACGCCCGAAGAGTACATGGGCCCGGTCAACGGCACCATCTGTCAACGCCGTGGACGCATTGAGTCCATGGATGACCGCGGGGGGATGAAGATCGTCAAAGGAATGGTTCCGCTGAGCGAAATGTTCGGCTACTCCAACACGATCCGCTCCCTCACGCAGGGGCGCGCCTCCTTCAGCATGACCTTCGAGCACTACGAAGCCGTGCCGTTCTCAATCGCCGAAGACGTGGTCAAAAAACGCCGCGAATCGGGCAAGGTCAAGGGCGGCGAAGAATAAGCCTCCGCTCCCTGAACACGAAAAGCCGCCCCGGAAACGGAGCGGCTTTTTTATTTTCCAATCCTTGGAAAAACTCAGGCAAAAAGTTCCAAGGTTTGGAAACTTATTTGCCGATGACACCCCTGATCATATCCACATAGGCTGTCGGACCTCCCTGCTGATAGCCGGTGCGCTTCGCCACCTTGCCCTGCGGATCGAGAATCAACACCGTCGGAAAACCTTGAATTCCATATTTTTCAGACAACATCTGATTCTTTACCCTCAGCGCCTCTGTTTGCGGTTTTGAATTCGGGAAGTCGAGTAACACCAGAATCAGATTTTCTTTTGCGTAGTCGATGAACTCTCCCTGGGAAAAAACCTCTTTGTCCAGCCGGATACACCAGCCGCACCAGTCCGACCCGCTGAAGTCCACCAAAACATATTTGTTCTCGGCGGCGGCCTGCGCGAGCGCGGCATCATAGTCTTCTGTCCAGAGATTTCCGGTGGCAACCGCCTCCTGCCGGCAACCGCTCACCAGAAAAGTCGCGACCATCATTAACACCCAAAACCCTGTTTTTTTCATCGCGCCGCCTCCTTTTTGAGGGAATTCTATGCCTTGAATAAAACGATGCAAGCCTTGAGAGCGGCCGGTTCTTCCCGTATAAGAGACCGCATGGAATTTATAGCCTTTGACCTCGAAACGACCGGCATCCAGCCTAAAAGTGATGCCATCGTCGAAATTGGCGCTGTGCGCTTTAACGGGACGGAGCCCGGCGAAGCCTTCAGCACGCTCATCAATCCCGGCCGCCCCATCCCGCCCGAAGCCTCCGCCGTCAACGGCATCACCGACGACATGGTCGCCAACCAGCCCGTCATTGAAACCGTTCTCAGCAATCTGGCCGAGTTCTGCGGCGACCTCCCGCTCGTCGCCCACAATGCCCCCTTCGACTACAAATTCCTCCTCAAAGCCGTCGAAGAGCGCCGGGCCCGCGCCCCGCAGGGCATTGTGCTCGACAGCTGCGCGCTCGCCCGCGTCGTCTTCCCTGGCATGATCAACTACAAGCTCGGAACCCTCGTTAACCATTTCGGATTTCCCAACGGCACCTTCCACCGCGCCGAAGAAGACAGCGTCTATTGCGGCCGCCTCTTCGCCCATATCGTCCAATCGTTGGAAAAATCCGGCCAGCCCGCCACCGTCCCCGCGCTGCTCGCGCTCACCCGCCAGACCCCCATGAAATTCCCGCAGTACGAAGCCCGCCCCGAACAGCTCGGCCTATTCTAAAGAGCGGGTATTGGAATTTTGGAGTATTGATCCAGCCGTAGACGCGGTGTCCTTTATCCTGAGTTCGACCGAAGGATCACCGCGTTTTCCAAACATTGGAAAAAAGAAAGCCTGTCGGCGCTGCCGACTTCCAGGCATTGGAACTTTTTAAGCCCCCGACTTCTTGCTCCGATGCCTTCGCCTCGCTAGGATGCGCGCATGAGCCGCCGCGCGACTTCTTTGATTCTGCTCCTCTGTCTTTCGCAGAGCGCGTTCGCGTTTGAAGAGGAGCTGGCATTTGTAAAAGGGCTCACCGAAAACGGCTTCCCGCAACTGGCCGAAAAAGTTCTCAACCGAACCCTGCAGCAATTCCCCGAAGCGGGAAAAGAAGCCCCCGAACTTCGCATCCGAATTCTGATCGCTTCTAAGCAGTTTGAAAAAGCCGCACAACAAATCGGCAATCAGCAATCTGAAATCGGCAATGCAGAATCTCTCTGGTTGTTTTTCGCCGAAGCCGCATACGCCGCGCGTCAGCTTCCCGACGCCGAAACCGCCTATAAGCACTATTTCAAACTTCTCACCCAAGCAGACGGGGCAACGGGGCAGGCGGCCTTCAACTACGGCGAGCTGCTCGAAGAGCGCGGCGACGATGCCGCCGCCCGTAACGTGTATGAGCAAGCCCTCAAGCGGATCGACTCCCGCCCCGTAAAGGCGAAGCTGGCCGCGCTTCTGGTGGAGAACGATCCCGCCCGCGCGCAAAAACTGTGTGAAGAGGTACAGCTCGGCGGGCTCGACCTCTGGTTCGGGCAGGCTGTCGTCACCTGGTCGCAGCTCATGACGATCCAAGAGGAATGGGGCGAGGCGCAATCGGTTCTCGAAATGCAGCTCGAACTGCTCAAGCAACTCGAAGAATCGTTGGAAGCGCAGGGTCAGCCCGTGTCGCTCGTCAGCCCGCTTTCCGGCGCGCGCTATCTCCTGGGGGTCTGCTACGAGCACGAAGACAAAAAGGCGGAGGCTTTGCATCAGTTTTATAACGTCTACGCCAAATACGGCGACAGCGAGTGGGGGCCGAAGGCTCAGGAAAAAGCGCAGGCGCTGAAAGAGTGGTTCGAGGGTCAGGGCAAAACCGTCAAAATCGACCTCGGTGCCAACCTCTCCAAAATGGAAGAGAGCACCTTCCGCGTCGCGCGCCGCCTCTTCTTCGACCGCCAGTACGCCGAGGCCGTCCCGATTTACCTCGATGCGCTCAACAAATATCCCGAAGGCAACGAGTCCATCACCGCGCTGCGCGAGCTCTGTTTGAGCGCCGTACATCTCAACGACGAACTCGGCGCCAAAAACGTCGGACTCTATCTCTCCGAGCGCTTCGCCGGAGACCCGAAAGCGGGCGACGCACTGCTCGCCGCGGGCAAGGGCGCGCTCGATGCAAAACAGGAAGACCTCGCGTGGTGGATGTACGACCGGGCGATTGAAGCCGTCCCCGCCCATCCGCGCATGCCCGCCGTTCTCTTCTCGCTGGCCGGACTCCAAAAAAACGATGATTACCTGAAAAAGATAATCGCAGATTATCCCGACAGCTCCTACCGCGCTCGCGCGCTCGGCCGCCTCGCCTGGAACGCCTACGAAGCCGAAGACTACGAAGCCGCCGCCGAGCGCTTCGCCCCCTACGTCGACACCGAAACCGACCTGCAAAAACAAACCCGTGCCCGCTTCGCCTTCGCCGAATCTTACCGCCACCTCGAATTGTGGGGTGCAGGCTCAGCCTGCTTCCAAACATTGGAAAAATCCATGGAAGAGGCCGCTGAGAGTTACGGTGCTTCCGCGGAAACCCTCGAATTCAACCGGCCGTTTTGGGAAAAGGCGGTTTACTATCAAGCCGTCTGCCAAAAAGAGCTCGGCGACCCCGACGCCGCCGTGCAGACCTGCGACCGCTTCATAGAAAAATTTCCAACGTCTGGAATATTAGACCAAGTGCAGTTCACCAAAGCCAAAACACTTATCGAACGTGAACGCTTCGCCGAAGCACTGGTTACGCTTGAGCCGCTGGACGGAAAATTTGCCGAGCCGGTCTGCTATTACCGGGGGGTTGCTCAATTTGAAACCGGCGCAAATGAAGCCGCCATCCAAACATTGGAAAAACTACTCGTCACCTGGCCGTCCTCCGCCTTCACCTACGAGGCCCTATTTGTGCAAGGTCGAGCTTATGTCGCCGCCGGGCAACGCGACGAAGCGGTTCGCGTCTTCGGCGACATTCTCAACTTCGCCTCCGACGATCTGCTGCTGAACCGCGCGAGTCTGGAGCTGGGCCGCGCACAGACCGACCCGACTGAAAAACTCGCCTCGTTCCAGCGCGTCGCGCTCCTCGCCGATCCGGACGATCCCGAACAGGCTCCGCTGATTTCTGAAGCTCTCTATGAAAGCCTCCCGCTCTATCTCGAACTCGCCCGCCACAACGACCTGCTCGCCGACGCCGACCGCCTCCTTTCCGATTTTCCAAACATTGGAAAATCCGAAGAAATCGAAACCATGAAAACAAAGGCGAAAGAGGCCATTGCTCAACAAAAAGAAGGAACCACGAATGAACACAAATAAACACCCATGGTTTATATTGTCCCGAATGATTCGTGCAACTTCGTCTTCATTCGTGGTTCTGATGTTCACCTATACGGTGCAGGCGGCACCGTTTGTCATCAACTCGGCGGGCAATCAAGTGAACGGGTCGGCCATTCAGTCGGCGGCGGACGGAACGATTCTGCTGACCACTCTCAACGGACAGACGCTGACCTTCCGGCCCGGAACCTATCGGCAGGCATTCGCGGATAAGCCGAAGGAAATGTTTCAGGTCGAATCGCTGGTGAAGCAGAAGGATTTGATCGCCGTCGTTCAAATTCTCCGCCGCGTGAAAGAGGAGTATCGCTTTCTCGGCTGGGATCAGCGGGCGGGGCTGATGCTGGCGCGGGTCTATCTTCCGCTCAAACAGTTCGAGGATTCGGCCCGCGAATACGAAGAGCTGTTCGCCGCGCAGCCCGCGATGAAAACCGTTCCGAAAGAGCGCGCCAACTATATGCAGGCGTTGCTCGGCTCGGGCCGCATCCCCGAAGTCGCCGCGATGGTCGACGAGGATATCGCCTCCGGCTCGCGCGAGGCCGCCGCCCGCGCGCAGATCGTGCGCGGCGATCTGAAGGGCGCGGGAGGGCAAACCGAAGAGGCGCTGCTCGACTATCTGCGCACAGCGATTCTGTTCCGCGCGCAGACCGATGTACTGCCCGAGGCGACCTATAAAACCGCCGTCGCGCTCAAAAAACTGAACGACCCGCGCGCGGCAGAATACTTTCAAAAGGTAATCAATGAATTTCCGGAATCGGAGTTCGCCGAAATGGCAAAAGGAGAGAAGTAATGAAAAAAACTGTCGTTTTCATCATGTTAATCGGCCTCGCGTTTGTTGCGGGCGCGCAGGATGTGGTCATGACCGACGCCGCGGCGAAAGCCGAGACGCTCAGTAAGGGCGACGGCTTTTTCAGCGTGGTTGCCTCGGGCGGCTTTCTCGGAATTGTCCTCTGGTTGTCGCTGGCCGCGCTGTCGGTAGCGGGAACACATCTGATCGTCGACTCGTTTATCAAGATCCGCGAGAAGCGGATTATTCCCGACGAGCTGACGGCAGGCGTCCGTGAGGCGCTGGGGGTTAAAAATATCCAACAAGCCCTGACGTTATGCGGCGAGGAGCCGGGCGCTCTTTCCAATATTCTTTCGGCCGGATTCTCGAATGCGGGCGACGGCCCCGAAGCGGCGCAGGACGCCATCGGCGCGGCCGCCGACCTGGAAAGTGAAAAACTTCTACAGCGCGTCAACTACCTCAACGTGGTCGGCAATCTCGCCCCGATGCTCGGCCTGCTCGGTACCGTGCAGGGGATGATCATGGCATTCGCCACGCTCGGCACCGAAGCGGGCGCGGCCAAAAACGCGATGCTGGCCACCAATATCTCGCAGGCGCTCTACACCACCGCCGCCGGGCTCGTCATCGCCGTGCCCGCGCTCGGCTTCTTCTCCTTCTTCCGAAACCGCGCCACGAAAATCATTCTGTCGACGGAAGCGCTCACGATGGAGCTCATGAAAAAACTCCGGAAATAGGCCCGCTATGCGCCGCTTTAAACAACCCGGTGATCATGTAAACCTGACGCCGATGATCGACGTTGTGTTTCAGATGATCATCTTTTTTGTCTGCACGGTTCAGCTCGAAAAAGAAGCCATCAGCGAATTCATCGCGCTGCCCGATTCGCCGCACGGGCCGATGATTGCCGAGGCCAAAGATCCGCGCACCATCACCATTGAAATCGATGACCGCGGCCGGTTTTTTATCGCCCGCACGCCGCTGTCCGAAACGAAGCTGCGCAAGGTGCTCGCAAAAACGGTGATCGACTACGGCGCGGCCGGGCCGTCGATCCCGATCCGTATTCGCGCCGACGGCACCGCTGAGCACACCGACGTGAAACGCGTGCTCGATGCCTGCACGGCCGCAGGCCTCCACAAAATCAGTTTTGTAGCCACAAAGGACAAGGCATAGCCGAATCGTCAAATGTCATAAAGTCGAATGTCTAAAGTCAGAGAGGTGTGAAATGAGCAAGGCAGAATGTTTTGAAGATCTAAGAATTTGGCAGGAAGCGCGCCCGCTAGTGAAATTGATTTATCAGGATTTTCGCGGGTGCAAAGATTATGGGTTTTGCGATCAAATTCAACGGGCCGGGGTTTCTGTCATGAATAATATCGCCGAAGGGTTTGAGCGCAACTCTGATGCCGACTTCGCTCGGTTTTTGAATATTGCCAAAGGCTCGGCTGGCGAAGTTCGCAGTATGTATTACTCAGCAGAAGATTTGAATTATGTGACTGCAGGCATGGCTCAAGAGCGTCGCCAAGCCGCCAAAATAATTTCTCAGGGTATCGGCGCGCTAGAAGGATATCTGCGCAAGTACCCTTAGACTTTTGACCTTCGGACCTTGGACTAAATTTATGAGACGCAGGCGAAAAAATTTAAATGAATCTGAAATGGAAGTGTCGATGACGCCGATGATCGACGTCGTTTTCCAGCTGCTGATCTATTTTCTGGTGACATTTACGACGCCGGATGTGCTGGCGCATCTCGATATCTCACGCCCCGCGCCCGACCCGTCGCAGTCGGAGCAGCGCACGCCGCCGAAAATGATCCGCGTAAACATTTATGCGGACGGCTACAGCCTGAACGGCCGGGCGGTTTCTAAAAATGAACTCGGCAACATTTTGCGCCGGCTGGCGAGCTTCAGTACATCGCAGACGGTGCTGATCACGTGCGCGGGCGCTTCCGAACACGCCCGGCTGATCGATGTGCTCGATATCTGCGCGGAGAGCGGCCTGAACAAACTATCCGTGGTGAGTGCGGAATAACCCATGATTTCTAAACACGTCAAAAAAATGCTGGATCGGTTCGGCGGCCCCGCCGTATCGATCGCGATTCACGTGATCGTCATCGTGGTGCTGGTGAACGTGGTGGTTTTT
>JAEIOF010000054.1 GCA_016342445.1 Verrucomicrobiota bacterium
ACGACGTCTTCGGCCTGTTCAAGCATCAGGCGGTGGTCGGCGGTCAGATAGGGTTCGCACTCCGCGCCGTTGAGGATGAGCGTGTCGATTTTTGTGTCGGCCGGAGGCGAGAGTTTGACGTGCGCCGGGAAACCCGCGCCGCCCATTCCGACCACTCCGGCCTCGGAGACGCGCTGTTTGAGATCAGCCGGGGCGGCATTCTGCCAGTCGGCCATCGGCTCAAACGGGGAGCCCCACTCGTCTTCGCCGTCGGCGGTGATTTCGACGGACGGAACGCTCAGTCCTGTCGGGCCTGCGCATTTTTCAATGGCGGTGACGGTGCCGCTGGTCGGGGCGTGAAGCGGAGCAGAGACAAAACCGGTGGCTTTGGCGATCAGCTGACCTTTTTTGACGAGGTCACCCTTCTTGACCACCAGCTCGGGCGGCGCACCAATATTCTGATGAATGATG
This sequence comes from Verrucomicrobiota bacterium, assembly GCA_016342445.1. Classification (GTDB taxonomy): domain Bacteria; phylum Verrucomicrobiota; class Kiritimatiellia; order Kiritimatiellales; family Tichowtungiaceae; genus Tichowtungia. Next base: position 451 of record JAEIOF010000054.1, read on the forward strand.
ACGGTGTATTTATCGAGCAGCGGCGCATCGACAACAGCTTTAGAGGCCGAGAGCGCTTTGCTGTCATTCGGGTGAACGCCGCCTTTAAACTTGTGGGTCTTTTGGCTCATTTTGAAGCTCCTTCGTATTCGCCGGCGGCGTGCTTCGTCGCCAGACGCAGCGCCGTAGTCGGGCACGCGGCTTTTTCAACCAGATCGGAAATCGGCGGATTGTCGTAATTGGTTTCAATCAGGAACCCTTTAATGACCATCTGCTCTTCGTTATCGGCGGCCTTGACGCATTTGCGGCAGGCGATACAGGCGGTTTTGCAGACTTTACGTTTTGCGGGCCCCTTCTCCGGCGAGTTGCAATAGACATGCACATCCACGGCGGCAGGCGCGAGAATGATCAGATTCTTCGGGCAAGTATCGACACATTTCCCGCAACCGACGCAGAGCTCGGGATGAACAATGGCGAGACCGTCGCGGATTTCAATGGCATCGAACGGACAGGCGCGTGCGCAGCTGGCGAAACCGATGCAGCCGTAGTCGCAGCCCTTCGCGCCGCCCGCAACCAGCACGGCGGAACGACAGTCCTCAATGCCGTTATAGGGCGAGCGCACGGTGGCGGCGATGTTGCCGCTGCACTTGACGACCGCAATCACCTTTTCCTTCTCCTCGGAGGTGATGCCGAGATATTCCGCGATGCGGGTGGCGTCGTCCGCCGATGCCACCGGACAGTCGTTCGGCGGGGCGATTCCGCCGACAATGGCCTTGGCAAAATCGGCGCAACCGGCATAGCCGCACCCGCCGCAGTTGGCGCCGGGCAGCATATCCGTCACCGTTTCAATGCGCGGATCGCTCTCGACGGCGAAGGCCTTGGCCGCCGCGCCAATAATGATCGCAAGAATGGCACCGAGCAGCGCCGCGAAAATAAGTGAGGTCAATATAATCGTCATAGTGTGCTATCCGTTTTTTAAACCAGTCCGGAAAATCCCATAAAAACCATCGCCAGAATTCCGGCGGTGATCAGGCCGATAGCCGTTCCCTGAAGGGGTTTCGGAACCTGAGCCAAATCCAGTTTTTCACGCAAACTGGAAAAGAGAATCAGCGCAAGGGCGAACCCGAGGGCCGAGCAGAAGCCGAAGATCGTCGATTCAATCACCCCTCGCCCGGCCTGCACGCTGAGCTCGGCCGCGCCGAGCACCGCGCAGTTGGTGGTGATCAGCGGAAGAAAAATTCCGAGCGCCTGATAGAGCGGCGGGCTGAACTTCTGGAGAATGATTTCCACCAGCTGCACCAGCGCGGCGATCACAACAATGAAAACCAGAATCTTCAGAAAAGTCAGGCTGATTTCCGTTTCGCCCACCCTAAAGGTTTTGGAAAGGATGTATTTATAAATAGACGAGGTCACCAGCGAGGAGAGCGTCATCACAAAAATAACCGCGCCGGACATACCCAGAGCGGTTTTGATTTTTTTTGAGACCCCGAGGAAGGGGCAGATCCCAAGAAACTTAGAGAGAACAAAGTTGTTTACCAGAATGGCACCAACAGTAATTGCCAAAAGATTGCTCGTCATAATGAAGGCTCCTCGAATGGATTCAAAAAAGACGGAACAATCTAAATAAACCAGCCTGATGACTCAACCTCTGTATCCGATTAACCCATGTTTAGACTCAGTATGAGTTATCTCCGGCCGATGCCGGCCGCCAGACCTGCACCCTGTTATAAAATGCGTCCCGATCCCTCCTGCCCTGAATTTATCGAAGGGTCGGCTTTCCAATGGTTGGAAGAAAAAGTTCCAAGGTCTGGAAAACTTCATCCGTGTTCTTCTCCTCGGTGGCGTCGAACAGTTCCCCCAGAACGGATATGGACTGTTTTGATTTCCAATCCCTGAAACGATCGAGCGTAACGCCGCGTCCAAGCAGATAGTTCCCGATCGGATTTCCGGCCATGTCAAAGTCGGCTTCGTGGATCGAGCGTTCAACAAGCCCCTCCAACGGACCGGCGCTACCATGCACAAAGTTATCGCGGCCGGGGAAATCGAGGGGATATTGAGCGTAGAGCTGACCACGGAAGCTTTCGGGGCAGGCCTCGCTGGCATCGGTCAATCCAAGCACACGCTTGCGGAACTCGAGCCACGAGACCTGCTCCGGATCGAATTCAACCACATAGTAGCTGATCCTTGTTTCGGGATTACAAAAGTTGGCTTCCATTGCCGGGTAAAAGGCGTTGATGCAATAGGCATCCAATTCCTCCAGCCATGCCATGACCAGACCCGTCTGAATCTTCTGCGTCCCGCGAACCATGTACTGGTCATTCCAAAGATCGAAAAGCTGATGGACATCAATGCGCCTGCTCTCCAGCAACCGGGAAGTCGGCAGGATGCGCCCGGCGTCCACTTCAGCCCTCCATTTTCTACCGAAAGCCGCTTCAAACTTCGCCATTCCCGACTCAGTAATCTCCACAGCTTCCGCGCAAGCGGCCTTGCTGTACATCAAGTAGTGCTGCTTGATCACATTGCGCCTGGCCAGCTCCGACCCTGTGATCTTCCGGCTGAACACAATCGTGAGCCCCTTTGCCTCCAGGAATGAACGGGCGCGTTCATCCAGCTCTTCCGGAGTCAATGAGATGCCCAAATGGTGAACCGGTTTCGTGAAAACAACCGCTTGATTGACAGCTGTACTAACTTGCATACCTTATCGTCTCCCGTTGTGTTCAGGCATTGAAAACTCTTTTTCAAAGCTTGAACCATTCCCTTCGGTCATTATTTTTTTCAGAAAAATATCTACCACTGCACCTGCGGGAACCTTTTGATCTCACGTTTTCCAAGGGTTGGAAAACTATTTTTTCTTCCATCCGTATTTGACGGGATCTTCGGCGATCGCCAGATGCGTTCCGTCCGGAGGAAGGTTCTGCGCTCCGGAACGACCTCGCGGACAGGATGCATTTTGGAAAGGCTTGGATCGGGAACATCCAGAACCATAAGCGGCTGATTGAAAAAACCGAAATTGGGTGTAAGCTTCCCGGTGGAAAGAGAGGTTCGAGATGAAAACTTTTTCTTTTGTATGGATCGCCCTGCTGAGCTCGGCGCTCAGCCTGCCGGCCGAAGAAACAAACCTCCAAATCTACAAGGTGCATTACGCCGATCCGGCCGAGCTCGCTGTAGTGATCCCGATGATGATGCCCTCGACCAACGGGCTGGTGCTGGAAACCGTCGACAAAACCCTCTTAGTGCGCGGAACTGCCGCTCAGCACGAGGTTGTCCGGCAAATGCTCCGCGATCTGGATGCCCCGCCAAAAAACATTCAGATCAATGTCGAATTTGAAACCAGCGGCGAATCGCACAATCGCGAGTTTGGCGTCCGACTGGCGGGGCCGGTGGTCGTCTACGACGGCGACGTCCACGGATCGCTTCAAGGCCGGTTCAGCAGCCGAAGCACCACCTCGAGTGAAAACACCACGCAGATGCTGGTCGCCTCCGACGGACGCTCCGCCTCGCTGCGGGTCGGCGAAACCGTTCCCTACATCGCATGGCTGACCGAATACGGATATCGGCACGGCTACGTGCGCTACATTCAGATTGAATGGCGCGAGGTTGGCTCGTTTCTGGCAGTGGAACCGACGATTGTTTCGCCGGGAATTATCCGAGTCCGTCTGACCCCGGAGCTGAGCGGACGGCTCGAAAACGGCGAGCGCCAGAGCATCCAATTCACCCATCTCGCCACAGAAGTGATCGTGGGCGACGGTCAGACGATTTCGATCGGCGGGTTTTCCACGGATGAGGATTTTTCCTCCAAATTTCTCATCGGACGCGGCGCGCGCGGCGAATCGTCGGTGACCGGCATCACCCTCACCCCGCGGATTCTCGACTAACAAGCAGATCATTGGCTCATAGAGCCAACCCTACAGGTAGCGTCGGCTCTATGAGCCGAATTGGATTTTCCAACCATTGGAAAAATATAGCCCCGCTTCCCAACCACTAATTGACACTAATCAGCACTAATGAGAAGAACAGTGGCGCATGATCTCTCCATCCGATTTAATTAGTATGAATTAGTGAAAATTAGTGGTTTCACATCTGGAGAACTTAGAAATGAAAAATTTACAGGGCAAGAAGGCGTTCATTTGCGATATGGACGGGGTGATTTACCACGGAAGCAAGCTGCTGCCGGGCGTCCTTGAATTTGTCGAGTGGTTGCAGAAGGAAGAGAAGAAGTTTATTTTCCTAACCAACAGCAGTGCCAAGACGCTCCGCGAGTTGAGCGAAAAACTGGCGCGCATGGGTCTGAAGGTTGACGAGAGCCATTTCTACACCAGTGCGCGGGCGACGGCGGCCTTTCTGGCGAGTCAGCGGCCGGGCGGTAGCGCCTATGTGATCGGCGACGCGGGCATCATCAACGCGCTCTACGACGAGGGCTATTCGATCAATGATACGAACCCGGATTATGTGGTGGTCAGCGAAAGCCCCAACTATGACTACGCCCGCATCTGCCATGCGACCAAGTTGGTGCTGAACGGCGCGAAGTTGATCGGAACCAACCCCGACCTGACCGGCCCGATTGAAGGTGGACAGATTGTTCCGGCCACGGGCGCCCTGCTTGCCCCGATTGAACTGGCGACCGGATCGAAAGCCTATTATGTCGGAAAACCCAACCCGCTGATGATGCGCAACGCGCTCAAGAAGCTGGGCTGTCAGCGCGAAGAGACCGCGATTGTGGGCGACCGGATGGACACCGATATTATCGCGGGCGTTGAAGCGGAGATTACAACCGTGCTCGTTTTAAGCGGCGTCACGCAGCGCGATGATCTGCCGCGCTACGCCTACCAGCCAGATTACGTTCTCAATGGCGTCGGCGATATCGTTCCAACCTGAAAAAAGGAGCTCTGAATCCATGACCCGAATGACTGTTTCGTTGCTTTGCATCGGAATCCTTGCCGCAACCGCTGCGGCCGAGTTCGGGAAACCAGAGGATATTCCCGAAGCCGGACGCATCCGGATTGACGGGAACTTGAGTGACTGGCGCAGGGCGGAGTGGACTCCGCTGGAGACGACATTGAACGGCAACCCCGCAAACATCTCCAACGCCCGCTGGTCGCTGGCCTGGGACGAAGACGCCGTACTCTATATCGCGGTGCAGTATGACGACACGGAGATCGTTTTGCAGGACAGCTATGTGAACTCCAACGCTCAGGACGGCGTGGGAATCTATGTGCGCGGCGACACCGGAGGCGATCCCGAGGACTACTCAACACGTCAAGACAGCGCACAGCAGTACACCTTCGGGCTATCGAAAAACCGGCAAGTCACCTGGAAAAAACTGGGCGCGCTGGAGCCTTTCCCGACTCACAATCCGGCGAAGGCCGTGGCTACGCTGGAAGGCAACCGGTTTACTTATGAAATCATGGTGCCGCTGTACGACTCCTTCGATGCAGTCAACCGGCGGAAATGCAGCGAAACCGAAGTCTTTCTGAATGAAGAAAACGGCGTTGAGATCGGCATCGACATTGCCATCGTGGATGTCGGCAAGACCGGCTACGCAGGCATGAAAGCCGAAAACGCCCTTACAGGAAAACGAACTCGCGCCGGCCAGATTGCCGAACACACGCTGAGCGACTGATCAGGCCGTGTAATCGCAGACCGTCCGCCCGGCGACGAGCGGCTTCACAAAAGCGACGACCTCCTGATGGGCAGGATGCACCTGATAAAGGTTGAGGTCTTCGTGCGTAGCGAACACTGAAAACAGCGACATCGTTCCGTTGCTCTCATCAATGCCAACGTCGATATCCACCAGTTCTTCAACAATGCCCTTCAACGCCTCAAGCCGGTCTTTCATCTCCGCCTTCTGCTCTGCCGAAACCTCATCCTTCATTTTCCAGACAACGATGTGCTTTATCATTTTGCCCCTCCCGTATAGGTCAGATCCATGTTTTTAGCGGCGGCGACTTCGTTGAGGCGACCGACCGGCGTGGTGACCGGCGCGTGGTGCAGCGCAGCCGGATCGGTTTTGGACAATTCGGCAATTTCGATCATGTCGGCACAGAAGGCGTCGAGGGTCTCTTTAGTTTCGGTTTCGGTCGGCTCAATCATGATGGCTTCCGGCACGTTGAGCGGGAAGTAGATGGTCGGCGCGTGGTAGCCGCGGTCGAGCAGCGCCTTGGCGAGGTCGAGCGTATGCACGCCCTCCCCGAGCGATTTTCCACTGAATACACATTCATGCAGACAGCGCCCCGGGCTGACCGCCGTAAAATGCGGACGCAGCTTTTCCTGCACATAGTTGGCATTGAGCACGGCACGATCGCTGGTGCCGCGCAGTCCTTCGCGGCCCAGCATCAGCAGATAGGCGTAGGCGCGCACCAGAATGGAAAAGTTGCCGTAGAACGGCGCTATGTAGCCGATGCTCTTCGGGAAGTCGTAATCGAGCGTGCAGGTTCCGTCCTTCGTTTTGGCAACGCGCGAGATCGGCAGGTAGGGTCGCAGTTTTTCGCAGACGCCGACAGGGCCGGTGCCCGGCCCGCCGCCGCCGTGCGGCGTGGAAAACGATTTGTGCAGGTTCAGGTGGCACAGGTCGAAGCCCAGCTCACCGGGTTTGATGCGCCCCATGATGGCATTGAAGTTGGCACCGTCGTAATACATCAGGCCATCGACCGCATGCACCGCATCGATGATTTCTTTCACTCGGGGATTAAACACCCCGAGCGTGCTGGGAAGCGTCAGCATGACGCCTGCGGTTTCGTCGTTCAGCGCCGCTTTGAACAGATCAATGTCCATGTCGCCGCTGGCATCGGACGGAATGGTGACGACCTCGTAGCCACCGAGCGCCGCGCTGGCCGGATTGGTTCCGTGGGCCGAATCGGGAATGATGATGTGCGTCTTTTTATTGCCGCGGTCGCGATGGTAAGCCGCCATCATCATCACAGCCGTCAGTTCGCCGTGCGAACCGGCCAGCGGTTGCAAGGTGAATTCCGCCAAACCGGTGATCTCAGACAGCATCCGCTCCAGCGAGTAGAGAAGCTGAAGCGAGCCCTGCGTAAGCAGGCCGCCGTGACGCAGCTGCGGCCAGAGCGGATGGGTTTCGCACAGCTCGGGCAGCGACGCGGCGGCTTCGCAGGCGCGCGGGTTGTGCTTCATCGTGCAGGAGCCGAGCGGATAAAAATGAGTATCGACCGAATAGTTCAAGCGCGACAGACGGGTGTAGTGCCGAACCACTTCGCTCTCCGAAACCTCGGGCAGTTCCGCCAGCTCACTGCGAAGCAGTTCCACCGGAATAATATCCTCTGCAGAAATGCGGTCTTCGGGAATCCGAACCCCGCCCCGCCCTTTTGAACTCAATTCATAAATCAGTTTCATATTTTTCATTTTGTCATGCTCCCTCAACTCTGGACGTCAACCCATGAACCCTGAACCGCGAAGCCGTTACAACACCGCTTCGAGTTTGGCGGCTAAGATATCGATTTCCATTTTGGTGCGCTTTTCGGTGAAGGCGCAGAGCAGAACGTTTTCCATACCTTCGTAGTAGCGTCCGGCGGGGAATCCGGCGGCGATGCCCTCTTCAATCAGATCACTGACGACATCACCCGCGTCTTTGGGAAGCTTGATCGCAAACTCGTTAAAGAACGGCCGATCGAACAGCGGCTCGACGCCGTCGATGGCGTTGAGGCGCGTCCAAGCGTAGCCCGCGCGGTCCATGCACTGGCGGGAAACATCGGCAAAACCCTGTTTGCCGAGCAGGGACAGATAGATGATCGAGCGGAGTGCGCAGAGTTGCGTATTGGTGCAGATGTTGGAGGCGGCTTTTTCGCGCCGGATGTGCTGTTCGCGCGCCTGAAGAGTCAGCACAAAGCCGCGGCGGCCCTGATCATCCTGCGTGGCGCCGACAATACGGCCGGGCATATTGCGGACCAGTTTTTTGCGGGTTGCCATAAAACCGAGGTACGGGCCGCCGAAGGAAAGCGGTAGACCGAGGCTCTGGCCCTCGCCGGTCACGATATCCGCCCCCATTTCGCCTGGCGTTTTGACCAGACCCAGCGCAATGGGATAGGTGGAGAGAACGGCAACCGCTTTTACGGCGTGCACCTGTTCGATCAGATCGGTCAGATCATCGAGGCAACCGAAAAAGTTGGGATTCTGCAAAAGAACGGCTCCCACCTGATCGTTCAGCTGCTCCGCGAAGGCGGCGCGGTCGGCGGCACCGTCAGACAGAGGAACTTCCACATACTCGATTTTCAGGTTGCGGGTGTAGCTGCGGAGCATGGTGCGGTAGATCGGGCTGACGCCGGTGTCGACCAGCACACGGTTGCGCTTGGTGATGCGCAGGGCCATCATCAGCCCTTCGAAAAGCGCAGTGCCGCCGTCGTAGAGCGACGCGTTAGAAACCTCCATGCCGGTGAGACGGGCGATGGCGGTCTGATATTCATAAGCCGCCTGCAGGGTGCCTTGCGCCGCCTCGGGCTGATACGGAGTGTAGGCGGTAAAAAACTCACCGCGCGACGTGAGCGAATTGACCGCGGCGGGAATAAAGTGGTCATAAAACCCGGCGCCGCAGAAATTGGTCAGGTCGCTGGAATTCTTGCGGGCCAGCTTGCGAATGTGCTGCATCATCTCCATTTCGGAGAGTCCCGATGCAACATCGAAGGAATCCGTCTGGAAATCGGCGGGGATCTGGGAGAAGAGATCGTCAAAAGACTCTGCGCCCACGGCCTGAAGCATGGCCTCTTCATCGAACGAACTGGTACAAGCAAACGATGTGTGTGACATTACATTTCCCTTGGATTGAAATTGGTTAGACAGCGTATGATTGCTCAATTATGGTGTCAATCACTCAAGCCTTACGAGGAGATGAAATATGATACAACAAGCCATCCAGTCCCTGGTTGAAGGGAAAGCGCTCTGCCGTGACGACGCCCATGCCGCCATCAGCGACATCATGAGCGGCAATGCCACCCCGGCACAGATCGGCGGGTTTATCACCGCCGTTCGCATGCACGGAGAAACGCCGGAAATCATCGCCGGCGCGGCGCAGGCCATGCGCGAAAACATGGTTAAAATCCGCTGTTCGGACCCGCAGGCGGTGGATATTGTCGGAACCGGCGGCGACGGCGCGCACACGTTTAACATTTCCACGGCCGCCGCCTTCGTCACCGCCGGAGCAGGCGTTACCGTCGCCAAACACGGAAGCTACGGCGTCTCCAGCAAGTGCGGCTCCGCCAACGTGCTGGCCGAACTCGGCATCAACCTTCAGTACAGTCCGCAGAAAGCCGAAGAGTGCCTCGAAAACCTCGGCATCGCATTCCTGTTTGCGCCCGCCCTGCATCCGGCAATGAAACACGCCGTTGCACCGCGTAAAGAACTGGGTTTCTGGAGCCTCTTTAACATTCTCGGCCCGCTCTGCAATCCGGCCGGGGTTAAAAACGGCGTGCTCGGCGTTTTCTCTGCCGAACTGGTTCCGGTGATCGCCGATGCCTGCGCGCAGCTCGGCGCGGACCATCTTTTCATCGTCCACGGCAACGACGGACTCGACGAGATCACCACGACCACCACCAGCCTCATCACAGAAATCCGCCGCGGCAAACTTGAAACCTACGAAGTTCAGCCCGCCGGATTTGAACTGCCGCCCGCCCGCACCGCCGATATCACCGGCGGCGACCCGGCAGAAAACGCCCGGATCATCCGATCGCTCTTCAACGGTGAAAAAGGCCCCCGGCGCGACATTCTACTGCTCAACGCCGCCTTCGCTATTATGGCGGGCGGAAAAGCAACGACTCCACCGGAAGGAATTAAACTGGCTGCCGAATCGATCGATTCCGGCGCCGCGCTCGGAAAACTTGAACAGCTGGCGAAAGCCACGCAGGCGGGATAATCGATGCCCTCAACAGATCTCATTATCATTGGCGGAGGCGCAGCGGGGTTGATGGCCGGAGTCACGGCGGGCGAACTCGGCCTGCGCGCCGTGATTCTCGAAAGCCGTCCCAAGCCGGGGCGCAAACTTCTGATGTGCGGCAATAACCGGTGCAATATCACCTCGGCGATTCCCCCCAGCCAAATGCTGGCTGATTTCGGCGAGCCCATTGCGCCGTTTCTGAAACCCGCCCTCACCGCCTTTCCGCCCGACGCCCTGCGCGCCTGGTGCCACAAAAACGGACTGCTGACAAAAATGCAGCGCGACAAACGGGTCTATCCGCACAGCGAAAAAGCCGCCGATGTCCACCACCTCTTTACCGATTTGCTCGCGACCTACGGCATCGGCCTGATGCTCAACAGCTCCGCCCGCGAAATCATCCCGCAACCTTCCGGCGAACTGTTGGTGAAGACCGACAACCTGGAACTCTCCGCCACCTGCGTGCTGATCGCAACCGGCGGAGTGAGTTATCCAAAAACCGGCTCGGTCGGCGATGGACAGAAAATGGTCTCCGCGCTCGGACATAAGGTGACGCCCTACCGCCCGGGTCTCGCGGGGTTCGATATGCCGCCCGCATGGATCGCCGCCAATCCGATGCGCAGTATTCCGAATGTGAAACTCAAAATCATGGTCGGCGGAAAAGCCGTCGCCACGACGGAAGGTTTTCTGGAGATCGAAAAATATGGTATTGGCGGCCCGGCAGTCACCAACGCCAGCCGGATCATCGCGCGGCGTGATCTCAAAAACTACAGCTTCGAAGTCGATGTGGATGGCAAAAAGTGGACGCTAAATCCGGTCCGCGTTCGCCCGCTCAAAGAGGCGATGGTCACCGTCGGCGGTATTGAGCTGAGCGAGATCAATCCGCGCACAATGGAATCCAAATGCGTTCCCGGTCTTTTCCTGGCCGGAGAAGTGCTGGATATTGACGGGCCGAGCGGCGGCTACAATCTGCAAGCCGCCTTCTCCACCGCCCGCCTGGCTGTTGAAGCGATTGCAAAACAATGCCCGACCCGGAAAAAACCGGTTCATAAAAACCCTTCTCAAAAGAAGTCAGCCCAAAACAACCGTCCACAAAAAGGGAGGCCCCCCCGTGAAAAAAGACATTATCAAAACCGCAAATGCCCCTGATCCGATCGGCCCCTACTCGCAAGCCGTTGAAGCGAACGGCACGCTGTACTGCTCCGGGCAGATTCCGGCTGATCCAGTTACCGGCGCAATTCCCGAAGGGATCGAAGCACAAACCCGGCTGGTTCTCTCCAATCTGACAGCAATTCTAAAAGAAGCGGGCGCGGAGCTTGAGGATATCGTTAAGACCACGATTTTCCTGACCGACCTGAACACCTTCGCAACTGTCAACGCAATCTACGGTGAACACTTTGACGAGGCCGCCGCACCTGCGCGCTCCACCGTTCAGGTCGCCGCACTGCCCAAAGGCGTCCTCATCGAAATCGATGCCATCGCCGCCCTCTAAGCCATGAAAGCGTTTAAGGCATACGATATTCGCGGCGTTTACGGGCGCGACTTCGATTCTTCCGATGTTCGGAAAATCGGTTTCTTTTTGCCCAAACTGCTGAATGCCGACCGGGTGCTCGTCGGGCGCGACGACCGCGCCAGCTCGCCGGAGATCTTTGAGGCGCTCTGCGACGGCATCACCTCTGCAGGCGCAGAAGCGGTTTCCATCGGACTGGCCACCACCCCGACCATTTATTTCGCCACAGCAACCATGGGCTTCGACGCGGCGGTTATGATTACCGCCTCGCACAACCCACCGGAATACAACGGGCTTAAGGTCTGCAGAACCGGCGCCCTGCCCGTCGACTATTCCGCGGGGCTCTCCGACCTCGAGCAGATGATCTGCGGCAATATGATTCCGGCTGAAAAAAGAGGAACTGTTTCGGAGGTGGATGTTAAAGGCGACTACCTCGATTTTCTGCGGCAGTATCTGCCCGATCTATCGAAACTGAAAATCGGCGTCGACGGCTCCAACGGCATGGCCGGCCTGCTCATCAAAAAACTGCTCGGCAATAAGCCCAAATACATTTTTGACGAGATCGACGGCACCTTCCCCAACCACCCGCCCAATCCGCTAGAAGAAAAAAACTGCGTTGAGATCAAAAAACTGGTTCTGAATCAAAACCTCGACATCGGGCTCATCTTCGATGGAGACGGCGACCGCGTGATGTTTATCGACGAACAGGGTCGCTACGTTCAGCCCGACCTCATCACCGCCGTACTGGCCGAATATTATTTAGCCGAAGAAAAGGGCCGTGTACTGCACGACATCCGCACCTCCAAAGCCGTCAACGAACGGATTAAGGAACTCGGCGGCGAGCCGCACATGTGGAAAGTCGGGCACTCCTTTGCCAAACGGAAAATGCGCGAGCTCGACTGCATCGTCGGCGGCGAGCTGGCGGGTCACTACTACTTCCGCGACTTTTTCTACTGCGACTCCGGAATTTTAACCGCACTGATTGTTCTGAGCATCGCCGCGAAACTGCAAACCGAAGGCAAGCCCTTCTCCGCCTGTATCGATGGCCTCATGCGCTACGCCAATTCAGGAGAACTGAATTATCATGTTGAACAGAAAGACGCGGCGATCGCCGCGCTGGTTCATCATTTCACCGCCGAAGAAAAACCGGAAGCGGTCTACAACTTTGACGGCGTGCGGATGGAATTCGCCAACTGGTGGTTCAATGTCCGGGTTTCGCAGACCGAGCCCTATCTCCGGTTGCTCATCGAGGCCCGCGACAGCGCTCTGCTAATCAAAAAACGAGCCGCGACGGAGGCGATTCTAAAGCCATTCATTTAGTCGCCACGGAGCACCCGGCGCGATGTTATGAGCCGTATCCGTTGCGGGCTTACAAATTTTTCTTGTTTGGCTTTTGACAAGGGCTTTCCCCTCCTCTACCTTATGCGCTTTCCAACCATTGGAAGTTTTGACAGCAATGTTTCCAAACCTTGGAAAATCCTCTTCAGAGGGCCGGTAGCTCAGTTGGTAGAGCATGTGACTTTTAATCACAGGGTCCTGGGTTCGAGCCCCAGCCGGCTCACCAAATCCATAACGGATTGGTGAAAAAACAATCCGCCAAAACTACTTCCCCGTACTTCCGAATCCACCATGTCCGCGCGTGGTTTCGGAAAG